>CAZKZB010000001.1:0-129401 GCA_964557135.1 uncultured Petrimonas sp.
TACAGGAAAGAAATTAAGGTGGCAGGGAGCGTCGAGTATCCACCTCTTCCCGTTCCGATCCGCCGATTGGCCGGATCAAAATGAGAAAATAATTATTCGTCTAAATTTGTTTCTTAAGAGACAAGAGAACTAAAACTTGGCAGTGAGATAAAGTTTGTTCTTAGCGGTAAATCATTTCTCGATACTCCTGAACTTTAAACGTCAAACGTCAAACATCAAACTTTTTAACCTTTTAGCGTGTTTATAATTCAGTTTGTTTGTAAAAACATATACTAAAACCTGTATTATGAAACGAAACTTATCCGTTGCACTCATTCTGTCAATTCTTTTATTCTCTATGTTTTCTTGCGACTATTTCAAGAAAAAACCGCAAAAAACGATACGTGTGGAAAAGCCTGTCACCAAGGTAGATGTCTCCATCGATACGACAAATTCATACAATAACCTCTTCTTAGACAGCACGATCGTTCACTCGTATCTCTCGCAAGACAGCACGTTAACTGATATTCTAAAGAATAGGATAATCAGTTTTTATAACAGCCGTAATTATCAGTACGCATGGTTTTCGAGTGACGGATTGGCGGAGCAAACCCATTCTTTTTGGAATATGTTGATGAACTATCACAACTATTCCAAAGACTCCATGGTGTACGATAGAAAATTCAGCGCGAAGATGAATCAATTGTTTGCAGAAGATTCGTTGATGGTTTCGGCATCCGATTCGCTTTATCAAAAAAAGGAGCTCGACCTTACACGCTATTTATATCTGTATGCCGAAAATGAATACAAAGACGATTTGAAATTCGATATGAAATCGATGGAATGGTCGGTGCCGAGGAAAAGAATGACATTGGAAGCGACTCTCGATTCGGCTATCGCGCGCAAAGGTCGGTTTGCCAATGAAAATGCTCCGGTGAACGCGCAATACATAAGATTGCGTGAGATGCTTCAAAAATACAAAAATATTCGCGATAACGGTGGTTGGGATTCCATAGTATATAAAAAAGAAATACCTCAGATAGGATATACGGGAGATGAAATCAAACAGTTGAAACTCAGACTTAAACGAGAAGGTTTTCTGGCAGGTGAGGACAGCACGTTTACTAATGTTTACGATTCTGCGTTATACAGGACGTTGCGCAAAGTGAAAGCAGAATACGGGTATAATCCGAACGCTAAGATTACAAAATCGTTCATACAGGACTTAAACATTTCTATTGACGAGCGTTTGCAGCAAATCCTCGTCAATATGGAGCGCATGCGGTGGATACCGATTGAAACGAGTGATACGGCACGTTCCATTGTGGTGAATATTCCCGAATTTAAACTTTTTGTGTACGAGAAAGGAAAGCCGGCATGGAATATGGATGTGGTAGTGGGTAAGGAGGCGAGCAGTACAACGTTGTTTACCGGAAATCTGAACACTGTGGTTTTTAGTCCCTACTGGAATATTCCGCGCAGTATCGTGAAGAATGAGATTCTTCCGGCGATGAAGCGAAATCGTAATTACCTCGCCCGTAATAATATGGAAATTGTAAGCAGCGGCACTATTCCTACCATTCGTCAAAGACCAGGGCCTTCGAACTCACTGGGTGGTGTGAAGTTTCTTTTTCCGAACAGCCACAATATTTATTTCCACGACTCACCCGCGAAATCGCTTTTCAATACCGATAAAAGAACTTACAGTCACGGATGCGTACGGTTGAAAGAACTTGCCAAATTAGCTGAATATTTATTGAACGATACTGCGAAATGGAACACGGAAGCCATTCGGGAAGCCATGACTTCGAAAAACGAAAACCCCGTGAGATTAGAAAAATCGATACCCGTGATGTTGACTTATTTCACCGCTTGGGTAAAAGGAGCAGAAGGGATGAACTTTCGAGAGGATATTTACGGACACGATGAACGAATGGCGAAGAAGCTTTTTCTAAATCCGATGGTAACCACACGACACAAACAAAACACAAAAAAGTGAATATAATGTGTCAAATTTTCGTCGGCATATGACAACGTTTCCTCCAGTTATCCATCATTCGTCGTATCTCACTTTATCCAAAATAATCGGTAAAATGTTCATATCGATACCGGCGGCGCGCAGTTCGTCCAAGTCCTCATCGAACATTGATTTGAAAGCATTAAAACTCTTTGCCGATTTCACGGCACCTATATATAACTCAACGGCTTTTTTGGTGTTGGCGAGGCAAAACTCAACGTGTCCAGCATTCAAGAAGTCATGGGTATTTGGTTGATTTTCAATTATTTGTCCATAATAACGTTGCGCGACATCGAATTTACGTGAAAGAAATGCACACCACGCTATGGAACGCCATGCCCGGGTATTGTCGTGACTTAATAAATCCACCTTGAAATAATAATTCAGTGCTTCGGCATATTCGTTAAGTTCCAAGAAGCAATGCCCTATGTTGAGCTGAATATTGAGGTCATCGGGCTTAAGCTGCTCTAACCGGCGATAGTATTGTAAGGCGCTTTCGGGCTCTTTTAATAGCCTGTAACAATGAGCGATACGACGCAACACCCACGTGTTACCTTCTTCCATAAGGTCGGCTTTCAGGTATGCATCTAACGCACCTTTAATGTCGGCCAGTATTTGACGACAATAACCTATTTTCTGCCATGTTTCGCTTGTGGGGTTTCCTTTTTTGGTAAGCATCATATAAGCATCGAGCGCCTCGTTGAAGTTGTTTTTCTCGAAATAGTACAACGCTATTCGGTCTAAGTTTTTTGCCTCGGAAACAATAGATTGGAACGGTTGAAGCTGATGATAATCGAGTGGCGAAGCGAATATATCAACAAAATCGGTCTTGCGCGGATAAAGTTTGAAGAAACGATATAAGTCCTGAATGTATTGCTTGCAGATAGTTTCTTCCCTTTGATGGGGATTGAGCACGAGTTCTTCGTCTGCCATTTTTTTCAATTCTTCTCCTTCGGCACCCAACTGAGAAATCATCATTTTACGATACTGTTCGGGCATGGCCATCATGCTGAAACAGAATGAGTATTTGTCCGAATTGCAAATCATAGGCGTATTGAGCATGGCTGAAAGCAGGCTGTCGCCTTCCGATTTATCGGAAAAAAGGTTTTGCAGAGAACTGTGTTTTTTATCGAACGGAAGGAACCAGTTGCTCATTTCGTTAAAAAACGGGTAGTTTTTGAGGTTGGAAAACGTGGAGTGAAAAACATCTGCCCCTCCGAGCTGCAAGTCGGTGAATTCCTGAAGCTTATCGGTCAATCCGACTTCGTCCAGAATTTTTTGCCACTCGGGGTTTTTATCATCCAACCCTGTTTCACCCATCCATTCTTCCAAGTTTATTTTTTTCCCGATCATCGGGCTCAGTTTCATCATTTCGGGAATAATTTCCTCGGTCAGTTTTTTAGTGATTTTTTCAGTTTCGTGCGCCTGAATAAACTGAATGATAACTGTCATTAGCCTACGCGAAAAAGTTGCGTCGTCTGCCATTACCGATAACCTGCCAATAACTTCGGGGTAATATTTCCACCGGTTTTTATATTGCCTGAAAATGGGTACGATACCTACCGTAGCCCGCAAAGAGATTTCGGATTCGGAATGGTTGCAGGTATCGAGCAGAAATTCCACCTTCTTTGCATCGAACCGTTGCAACACATTCTGGGTGAGTGCAGAAATAAGCATGCATTTAGCCTGAATGGGCATGCCGGAATGGTTAAGAAAATCGTTATAGTTTTTAACCTGCTCGTCTTTTGCGGGCGGCGAAGAAAAAACAGTATAAAAGAAATCTTGTATGGTGTGTTCTTGTTCAACGATGGTTTGTTTGGTGCGGTTTAGTTTTTCTTCATCATCGGGCAAAAGGCCGATTACCGAAAGAGTGTCGAACTGACGGGAGATAATATCTTGATATTCAGTTATAGATATGGGTTGCCGCACGTTTGCCATGCGTGTTTTTTCAAAAAAAATGGAAGAACTGTTTCGCGTTTGAGATTGAGCCAGCAGATCGTCTGCCAGCGAGTATATATTGCGAACTATATGGTTGTAAACCTTATGTTGTTCAGGATCTTTGTTACCTTCTACAAGGTAATGAATCATATACTTGTAGTTGGTTTCGAGCTCCGATATTTTTTCAGTAGCAGACCACTGCTGATGGTCGGCAGCCCATTGTTTTAAGCCGTCGAAAGCATCTTTCAACTGATTGTTCTCGATAAAAGTCAGTATTGCAGTATGTGTTTTTTTTGTTTCGTTCAAGTTCATTACTGTCTCTGTTTATTATCATTGATAATTAAGACCGAAGGAAGATAATGGGTCCACGAAAGTGCAGAGTTGATAAGCTTTTCCCAACCATTGTACCCAATTATCATTAGGTCTTGCCGTTGTATGAAGCTAAGATCAATTTTCTTGTTATTATCCCATAATTTTACTCGTCCATCGGATTTTTTTGTAACGAATTGAAAAAGTTTCTGAAATTTTTGCTCGTTCTCCATGAGCCCGATAGCATCCCATACCATTACCGAAATGTCCGGGTTTTTTGCCATTTGATAAAAATAAGGAAACGCAAAAGCATCTTCTTTGTTGAGAATTGGTACGAAAATATTTTTCGCATCGGAATAGTTGTTTTCCACAAATATTCCGGTTGAAACTTTACTGCGAGTCAGCAACGTGGAGACATTATTCAATGATGTTTTGGTTTGCTCGTCTAATTGCGGGCTATTGTTTTCTTCATTATTGAGAGCAATGTCTTCTTTTAACTGCAAGTATTTACTCCAAAGAGCCGAATTAAAAACAGAACTTCCTATTCCAAGTAAAATAAGGTTGCAATTATATTCTTCGGCAGTACGGAGAATATCCTCAACATAGTTTTCCGATAGTTTTACAAACGTGCGAATGGAAAGCTTGTTCGACTCGCTTAATTTAATAATATCTGAGAACAAATCGGATTTGTAAATATTTTCATCTTCAATTTGACTCGCTTGCTCTCTATCTATCAAATTTAACAATGTAATGGATGATTTATCGGGTCTGAATCGGGTCATTTTGTTAATGAGTGCCCCCAATGCTTTTCCTGTTTTCGTCTTCGAGAAACAGATAAGAGCATTTACGGGTCTTTTTAATTCCGTTTCTCCTTCAATCCGTTTTATAAGAATATCTGCAAATTCCATACCAATATGTTTTTACCCCTAAATTTTCCTGAAAGGAACTTTATGGATTGTGATTTAAATAATCGACATCGAAACCTGAGAGTAGATGTCTTCTATATCTTCCTTTTTGATTTTATCGAAATCTTCTTGGCGTGACGTAATGATAAGTCCGGCCATATCAAGCGCTCCCGGGCTTATAAGTAATTGTCGTTGACCTTCTTCGAAGAACTGTCCGGGGCGGTGTGCCTTACGCGGGAAAATATGCAGCACGTAATTTTGATCTTCCACAAACGCGATAAGATTCAACAACGGCTCTTCTTCATCGGGTTGATGGCTGTGCAAGTATTGATAGACGTCTTCGAAACGATCCTCGATCTCCTGTTTCGACGAACTTTCAATAACTAAACAAGAGCGGAGTTCATTTTCACCGGTTTGCAAAATCGGAGACTTCAATCCTGCCTGCAAATGAAAGTGATCGGGAGCCGATGCACCGCATTTGGGACCGTTGTAAAAAACGATATAGTTGGGCAATTGTTCCGCCAGTGTCATCATTTCACCCACTTTTCTGCGAATACGTTGCGGGACGTGCGAATGCAAAGCGATAGTCAGGTGCTTTGGCAAAATGGGAAAAGGATTGACAAGAATAATGTATTTATCGAGAAAGGAAACTCCCGACTGAATTTTTGGCCGATTTTCTTCGCACAGGAAACACGGACGTTTTTCAATACTGCTTTTATCTACCTTTGCCGATACCGATAATATTCGTGCCGGGTTGAACTGTACAACAACCCTTAAATCGTTTCCCCAATTGAACTCTTTTAATTTTAGATGATTGATTTGTTCTATGGTCTCATTTAGTTGCTCCCAATCCCTTTGTTGCTCAGCAAACAGTTTATCTGTTTTTTGTTGAAGTTGCATTTTGCTACTTTTTGTGACAAAGATAAAGATTATTTAAGAAACGAATAGTGGATTGATAAAAAAGTCCCGCAAATCTCGGTTTTTGTTGTTTACGAAATTTGCGGGAAACTGTTTTTGTGCTTTATGACTTATTCGTTGTTATGTTTAAATTTTTCCGCCTCCTTTTTTTCGTGCAAACTCAAGAGTTGGGGCTATATTGAAATATATTTTATCTATCCCGAATCGGTTGGGTGCCAGCGTGAGTGAGTTGCAATCGCAGTTTCTCTCTATTTTGTCTTGTCCTCCGTACTTAAAGCCCAAGAAACCTAAGATATCGTACTCGTGAGCTACTTTGATAACGTAGTAAGGAGATGATTTTTCCATCCCGTCGCCCGAGCTTACAATTGCCCGTTGCACAATATTTCTTTTTTGCGCAATTTTCCGGTATGCTCCCACATTGTTTCTTTGTGCATAAACCAGTAACTTGGCATTTAGAGCACGCAAGTTGAACGGGTCTTCTTTTAACAACTCATCGGCGTATCCCAAAATGGTGTCGTAATCACTTTCGGAGAAATGTTGCTTGTTTAAAACCACTGCCATTTTCGAGTTGTATTGCGAAGTGTCTGCCGGATTGTATCTTGGTTGAAAAACATATCCATAATACAAGTGGCGCTGCTCTTCAATAGTCATGGTTGAATCGCCCAATTCGTATCTCTTCATTAAGTCGGGATAATTGAAATTGGAAGCGCTGTTTTGTATGTTTCGTTCGATGAGTTTATAATCGGGTGCGGTTGGGCCGTCATATTGTGCGAAAAGAGTAGTGCTGCAAACCACAAGCAAAGTAATGATAGCTAATTTTTTCATACGGGTGTTGTTTGATTAATACTGCGACAAATGTATTTTCTATTTTCGATTTTAACAAATTAGTTTTGCTAAGAAAGATTAAAAGCTCTGGGCTGAGAGCTAAGAGTTTACCCTCTGCTCTTTACCCTTTGCCCTTAGCTATCATTGTTTTCCCGAAACGGTAACTTCTCTGTTTATTTTCGAAACCAAGCCTTGAAGCACGCTTCCCGGGCCGAGTTCCACAAATTCGGTAGCGCCGTCGGCAATCATATTCTGAATGGATTGTGTCCATTTTACGGGTGAAGTGAGCTGCGCAATCAGATTTTTCTTGATGGTCGCCGGATCGGTTTCGCCTACGGTGGTAACGTTTTGATATACCGGGCAAACGGGTTTCGATATTTCGGTGGCTTCGATGGCTTTTGCCAATTCTTCGCGTGCCGGTTCCATTAACGGGGAGTGGAATGCTCCGCCCACTTTTAGCGGAAGCGCGCGTTTGGCTCCGGCAGCTTTCATCTGCTCGCACGCTTTTTCAATGCCGCTCATAGAGCCGGAAATAACCACTTGTCCCGGGCAGTTGAAGTTGGCGGCAACCACCACGTCGTCTATTCCGGCGCAAACTTCTTCCACTTTTTCGTCGGGCAATCCGAGTACGGCAGCCATGGTGGACGGATTCATTTCGCACGCTTTTTGCATGGCAAGGGCGCGTTGGTAAACCAATTTTAAACCGTCTTCAAACGATAGCGCTCCGGCGGCAACCAAGGCCGAAAATTCGCCCAACGAGTGTCCGGCGGTCATATCGGGTTTGAAATCGTCGCCTAACGTTTTAGCCAAAATAACCGAGTGCAGGAAAATGGCGGGTTGGGTAACTTTTGTTTGGCGAAGGTCTTCGTCGGTTCCTTCAAACATCAAATCGGTAATGCGGAAACCGAGAATTTGGTTCGCTTTTTCAAACAATTCTTTCGCCAACGGCGATGTTTCGTACAATTCTTTTCCCATACCCACAAATTGGGCGCCTTGACCGGGAAATACGTATGCCTTTTTCATATTATGTTGATTTTAATAAATTGTGAATTCGTTTTTTATATGTAGTAAACAAGCAATAGGGTGCATTGTTCGGATATTTTCTCAAATAAATAAGTACAAACTTAATGCCATTATTGCCATTCCGGAAACCAATCCGATAATTGAAAGGTGATGTTTTCCGTATTTTTCGGCGCTGGGTAGGAGTTCGTCTAACGAGATGAAAACCATAATCCCGGCAATTATCGACAGAATGAGCGCATCGAGTAGGGGATTCCAAAATTTAGAAAGAAACAAATAGGCAATGACGGCTCCCACCGGTTCGGCCAAACCCGAAGAAAACGAAAGCCAAAAGGCTTTTTTTCTGCTTCCCGTAGCGTGATAAATGGGAACGGCAACGGCTATACCTTCCGGAATATTGTGAATGGCAATGGCTACCGTGATTGGAATTGCAACCTCTAATGAGTTTAGCGCGGTCATAAATGTTGCTATACCTTCCGGGAAGTTGTGGATTCCGATAGTGAGAGCGGTAATTATGCCGGTATGTTTTAACCGGTGTTTGCTTTTTTTCATTTCTTCCACGCCGTGCATCTCGTGGGGATTACTTGATGTAGGAACCAGAAAGTCGATTAACGCTATAAAAGCAATTCCTCCGAAGAGTGCCAAAATGGTGTACAAATAGGCCGTTTTTTCGCCAAAAGATTCGGTGAGCATTTCCAGCGACTGAGGAAGCATTTCCATAAACGAAACGTAAATCATTACGCCTGCCGACAATCCGAGCGAAAAGCTCAGAAAGTTGGTGTTGGTTCGCTTTGCCAACAGCGCAATAAGACTTCCTATCCCGGTGGAAAGTCCGGCGAAAAGTGTTAATAAAAATGCGGTTACAACTATTTGATTGTCCATATGGGTAACGTATTACGAGTTGCGTATTGCAGGCAACGAGTTTATGTTCGGTTTTTGGTAATTTGTAATAAATGATTTGAATTTACATCTTGATTATTTTCTCCATTATTTCCGTGTGAATTTCTCCGTTGCTCGCTACAATTTCCTTGCCGAAAATATAGTTTTCGCCACCCGAAAAATCGGTGCTTTTGCCGCCCGCGCATTCCAGAATGAAAGCGCCCGCTGCCACATCCCACGGCGACAAGCCGCTGTGGAAAAAGGCATCGTATCGTCCGCCGGCAACGTAGCAGATTTCGATTGCCGCCGCGCCTTTCAATCGGAAACTGCTGTGGCGGAAATTGGATATAGCGTTTTGCAAAATTTTTTCAGCACGCGCATCTACTTTGTAGGGAATTCCGAAACCGATATAGGCATTTTCCAAATTCGCCTTTGTGGTCACTTCTATTTCCTTGCCGTTGAGCGTGGCTTTTTCGTTTTCCACCGCGTTGAAAAGTTCGTCGGCAACGGGGTCGAAAACCACGCCCAAAATTGTTTTTTCGTTCCTCGTCAGCGCAATGCTCACGCAATAGGGCGTGTTTCCGTGAATGTAGTTGTTGGTTCCGTCCAGCGGATCAATAATCCAAGTATATGCGCCTTCGGAATAGGCAACCGTGCCTTCCTCGGTAAGAAAAGTGGCGTCGGGAATTAATTCGCCCAACTTTTCAACCAAAATTTGTTCCGCCTCTTTGTCGATATGCGTAACGAAATTGCGGGCTCCTTTCAGTTCAATATCCGATTTGCGCAGCTTGGCTTGCTTGTTTACCAAAAATTGACCGACGGAGCGGGCAATTTGCTGAACTTGGGCGTTTATGTGTTGAATGTTCATTGATTGTAAATTAAATTTTTTGAATGCGGAAAAGTTGTGTAAGTTCTTGAATATATGCTGTTTGTAGCTCTATTCAGCCGCTCTCCCAAAAGAGAAGGAATCTGGGCCATCAGCTTATCAAAGTCGCGCCAAAGTCTCTCCATTGTGGGGAGAGATTTAGAGAGGGGCAAGAGTGCCGTCGTGGAGTCTGATGAAATATCATAACCCCTCCGGGCTTCGCCCTCGTCCCCTTATCTTAAGGGGACAGTAACAGGCTATATATACTTATAGTGTAAAACGTAAAATAGACCAACTTACTTTTTGTACTTTACTTTTCTTGCTCTTCCAACCTTTTTGTCTCGTAAATATTTCTTATCCTTCATAGCTCTTTTTGTTAAATTGAAACATTGAATGTTGAAGAACTCGACAATACGCCAGTCCCCTTTAGGGGATTTAGGGGTTGCCGTACATCGAATTCCACCAGCGACTATCGCCTTTCAGCCACTTGGTAAACCACGCGTAAATAGCGTTGTTCCACGCGATACGTTTATCGTAGTTGTAAATGGCGTGATTTTCGCCCTCCACCTGAATAAACTCAACCTCTTTGCCGAGCAGTTTCAGCGCGGTGTACATCTGAATGCTTTCGCCAATGGGAACGTTGGTGTCGGCGGTGCCGTGCAGAAGCAAGAGCGGCGTTTTTATTTTATCGGCGTGGAAAAGCGGACTTTGCTGTACATACATTTCGGGGTTGTTCCACGGAAAGCTGCCCGCGCTGGCGCCCGAACTGTAGGAATATCCCCAATAACCTTCGCCCCAGTAGCTGGTAATGTTGCTGATGCCCGCGTGCGAAACGGCCGCGCTGAAAATATCGGTTTGGGTAATGAGATATTGTGTCATAAATCCGCCGTACGACGCGCCGATGTTGCCGATTTTTTTGCCATCAACAAACGAATGTTCGGCAATGAATTTACGCGTTCCTTCCACAATCTCGTCCGCCGTTTGTTTTCCCCACGCGTTTACGTGACGAGCCGAAAATTCCTGCCCGAAACCGGTTGTGCCGCTGGGTTGCAGCGTGTAAAGCACAAAGCCTTGCGCGGCGTAAACGTGAAACGGATAGGTGCTTTCGAAAACGCGCGATGTGGGACTGGTGCCACCGTAATAATAAACGATGAGCGGATATTTTTTCTTCGGATCGAAGTTGGGCGGAAGATAATATCTGCCCACAATTTCGTCGCCGAAAGAGCTTTTGAAATTCCAATCGCGCACTTCGCCCAAATTGAGCGTGGCGAGTTGTTCGGCAAACGGATCGGAGATAAGCGTGGATTCGTTGGTTTTTAAATTGAGCAAATATGCCCGGTTGGAGTTCGAAACACTCACGCCGGTATAGGTAGCCCACAAACCGTTTTCCGAAATGCTGAACGAGCGAATAACATCTTCTTTCAGAGGAAGTTTGTCGAACTTCTTGGTTTTAAGCGAGTAGCGATATACGCTTACACGGTCGCCGTTTTCGGCGCGATAATAAATAAAATTATCCGCTTTATTCCACGTTTGCGCGTTTATGGCAGGATCGAAATTCTTGGTAAGCGGCTCCACACGTTTGGTTGCGATATCCATCAAAAACGACTGCGAATCGTAACTGTTGGCAATTTGTCCCGGTTTAATGTTCATTCCAATTCCATCGAAGGCTTCGGGTGCTCCGTGAATCAGCAACTGCTTGCCGTCGGGCGAAAATTGCGCCGAATAGGTAAACACACGGTCTTTCCAAATGGTGTCCACCGCCATTGTTTGCAAGTTGAGCAAATAGAGCGAACTTTTTCTGAATGGACGTTGCGAAAGGTCTTCGTCGGAAGTCGAAAAAAGTAGGTGCTGCACGTCGTTGGTCACATCGTTTAGCGATGCTGTTTTTTGACCGAACGTGAGTTGTTGCGTGAGTCCGGTGTCGAAAAAGTAGCGATACAGATAATACCGATCGCGGTAGTTTGGTTGTCGGTCGTCGATACCGATAAGCCTTCTCAAACCGCTTGGGCTGCTGGCGCTTACCGTTTCTTTGGATGAATAAAACAGTGAGTTTTCATCGGGAGCGATGTGGAACGATTCTTTCGGTAGGTTTTGCGCGATAAGTTTCGTTTTCGATGTCAGCGGATCGAGCGTGTACATTTGGTTTCCGTTGTCGCCCTCTTCCACATACGAGAGTAAATCCGATTTGGGCATCCAACGAAGTTGCGAGCGATTGGCCGATTCCGACAGCACGGTGCGTTTTTGGCGTGCGTCGTAAACTTCGGTGTAGGAACGGGATTTTCCGCCTTTCAGTGTTTCGCTCAGGCGCAGCAATACGAACCGTCCGCTGGGCGAAACAGATGAACTGCTCAGGCGCGTTCCTTCCAGAATATCGTTGATTGAAATCCGACGTTTTCCGTTGTCGGCATTGAATGAATAGTGCAGCAGCGAATCTTCTTTTTCGGGTTTCAACTCTATTTTCACTGCCGGATTTGTTTTGTTCTCCGCCGATGCTAACAACTTGATAATTACGCGTGAATTGTTCGTGAAATTGTTTAGCGTGGCGTCTACCGAGCCGGCTTGATGCAGGCTGTCGTTTACCTGAGTTTTGGTGGCGCGTTTGGCGTTGTCGATATAGAGTTCGAGCGGGTTTGGAGATGTAATGGTGAGTTTTCCCTTACCGTAACTGTCGCCGTTGATGAAAAACGATAGCAATTGAAACGCGTAGCCGTTTTCGGGTTTCGGCAGATGAAAAAAACCGGCGGTATCGGGTGTGAGTTCGGTGGTAAATCGGGTTTGTTCGGGCATCGAGATGGAGTAGGATAGCAGCATCTCGTCAGAAAACTTGGTGTCTTTTAGGTTTACACTGTCTATCAGAACCGGTTTCTGTACGGGGATTGCTCCGAATGAATAGATTTTTTGCGGTGATAGTTTTTCCTGCCCCATAACGGCAAGGCTGATGATTGCAGATAAAGTTAAAAGGAAGATTTTTTTCATTTTTATGTTTGTTTTTATTGATTTGTCCAAACGAAGCAGTTCGCGAATTGTTTGTTTACATCTGTTTTTTCTTCAAAAAACGCGTAAACCGATGAACCCGAACCGCTCATCGAAGCGTAAACCGCTCCGGAATCGTATAGTTTTTGTTTGATATCGCAAATTTCGGGAAATTTTTTGAAAACCGAAGGTTCAAAATCGTTTTTCATCCGTCCTTTCCATTCCGAAACGGGAAGTCGGATGATTTCTTTGAGCGATGTTTGCGGCGTTTGCGGCGAAACCATCGCGTAAGCGTCTTTGGTGGGAACAAAAATATCGGGTTTTACCAACACGAAGAAATATCGGCTCAAATCCAACTCGATAGTTTCCAATTCGTTACCGATGCCTGTGGCGAACGCCGGCTTGTTTTTGATGAAAAACGCGCAATCGGCGCCGAGTTTGGCGGCTCTGTTTTCGAGTTGCGCATCGGAATATCCGAGCGAAAAGGTCTCGTTCAACAACCGCAGCATAAACGCCGCGTCTGCCGAACCGCCGCCCAATCCTGCCCCGAAAGGGATTTTTTTGAGCAGATGAATATCGATATCGGGAATCTCTTTTTCCGCCGAGAGTAATTTTAACGCTTTAACAACCAAATTGTCGTCTGCATTTCCCTGAATTTCAATTCCGGTTTGGAAAAAACGATAACCTTCGGTTGGTTCGGATTGCGACTCCGCTCCGGCGGCCGAATTATTGGAAGGCACAATTTCCAGCGCGTCTTTCAATCCGATGGGATAAAAAACGGTTTCGAGGTTGTGATAACCGTCCGCACGTTTGGAAACGATATCGAGTCCGAGATTTATTTTGGCGTTGGGAAAGCAAATCATAGTTGTACCTTTTTCAAGGATACAAAGATACTATTTTAGAACGCAATTTCCGCAAATAGGGCGGAAGAAGGTGAGAAAATGCCGGTGGATTTTGAGCGGAGAAGTGTGTTTTTCGTTTTAACCCCGCCCGTTCCGATTTTTTATCGGGACTCGTCCCCTTTGAAAAAAGGGGGCGAGTGAGTAGGTCAAAATTGTTTGCGTATCTGCAAAAACGCTACTTGCGCCACTCTTCCCTTGTGATGCAAGGGAAGTCCCCGACCGGAGTCGGGGGGATGGGTTAGAAAAAGCTCCGCTTTTCTCTTACTTCAAAATCTTATACGACTCTGCTTCAATGTAATAAAACGATAAATAATCTTTTCCTTCGGCAGCCTGACGTTCCGCGATGCGGGCGCGGAAAGCATTGATGCGATCCATTTCCGAGCTTCCGGTTTCAATGCCTTCCGCTTTTTGTTCGGTTTCGCAGCCGGCGCCGCCTTCACCGTGCTGAACGGCAGTGCCTTCGGCAACTTCTTTTTCCATTTCCTGCAAATCGGCTTCGGTGAGTTTTTCTTCCACCAATTTTCCGCGAACAAAAACGTTGGCGTCTTCGGCTTCTTTGTCGAATTTTCCGATGGCGCTGTTCGATTCCACGCGAATGGTTTGTCCATCGGCATTGTCGGCAACAAACATTTTCATTCCGCTTTTAGAGCACACGTGCGAGCAAACGCCTTTCAGCGCAATGGTTTGTCCTACGAAATTGTCGGCATCGGCTAAAATTTTCTCCACGGTTACGGGTTCGTTCGTTTGCGATTTATTGCCCGAACATCCCACAACTGCAACTGCCGCGATGATTAAAAATGCGGCTACAAATAAATTTTTCATATTCAATAAATTAAAGTGATTAGATTTTGGGCTCAAAGTTATTGCTTTTTGAGAGAAAATGAAAGAAATGTATCGGAATTAACAACGAAAAGCACCTCTGATGCGTTATATTCTATATGTGAATATGTTACGAAAATATTACGAGTGAAAAATTCTTTAAATCTTATCGAAAATATCGTTCACTCGTCGGGGAAAACGGGGTTGTTCGTCGATTTTGTGTTGTTCAATAGCTGCCGTTGTGCCTATCTTTGTGCAAAATGTTTAAAAAATTAAACGATATGGAAAATAACAATGAACAACCTATGAATTTTTCGGAAAAGTCCAAAGGCGGAGTTTTCGGATTTTTATTGATTTTGGCAGGAGTTTTGTTTCTTGCTTTCAACTTCGGATGGATTGACCCTGCGCTTCGCGCGATTGTGTTCTCGTGGCCAATGATATTTGTTGTTTTTGCTTGCTTTGCCATCGCGAAAAAAGAATTTTTGGGTACGCTTTTTTGGCTTTTACTGGCAGCGTTTTTTCTGCTTCCCCGCATTGCCACATTGTATCCCGACGCGCTGCCCGGAATAGACAGCGATTTTGCCCGAAATTTTTGGCCTGTTCTGCTTATTCTTGTGGGCGCAGGCATTGTTTTTAAAATCTCTTTCGGAAAAAGTTTCGGTTGCAAGAAGCATCATCACGAAAAGTTTCACGTGAATAAAATTGAAGACACCGACGGCGTTTACGTTCGAAAAGTGGTTTTTAGCGGAAACGAAGATATTTTTTTGGAACCGGTTTTTCGCGGGGGAAAAATTGAAGTTGTTTTCGGTGGTGTTGAGCTCGATTTGCGCCGTACAACGCTTCCCGAAGGCGATACGCATCTTCACGTCGAGGCTGTTTTTGGCGGCATAAAGCTCTACCTGCCCAACGATTGGATAATTGTTTCCAAAATAGACACCGTGTTGGGCGGCGTGGACAACAAACGGTTTTTCAATCCTTCGGAAACTGAACCTACACGCCGATTGCTTATTACGGGCGAAGTGGTTTTCGGCGGTTGCGAAATTCGATAACACCGTTTTCCGATACTTTCTGTAACGTGTTGAAAATATAACTATGCGATGAATTTTTTACCCGATACTATATCGCGCTGGGTTTCCGCGGCTGTTTTGTGTGTCGCGTATGCCTTGCTGCAAGCCGTTGCTTTTCAGTGGCTTGTGTTGTATCCTTTTGCGCATTTGGTGCTCGTTGGACTGATAGACGCAATTTTCTTTTACTTGTTGAGTCTCTTGCTCCGGAAAGTTGTCAAGTATGGAAATTTCGATACGTTGGAACTGCATCAGCGTTTGCTCAATTGGGTCGCGCTGGGCGTGCTGTTTGTGGTTTTGTGGGCGGTTTTGAGTTATTTTTCGTCTCGCCTTGTTTTGGGCGATGAGGCGATAAAAATGCTTCCGATGAAGGTTTTTATTGCTTTTATAATGTATCTGATTGTTGTTCAACTTTTTCGGATGAATCTTGCCAAAAAAGAATTCACAGAGCCGATTGATGAAGAGCCGGACGAAGTTTTACCCGTGTCTGATGTTACCGAAACACCGGAGTTTCAGCCTCTGGAGCGTATTGTGGTAAAAACCGGACAAAAAATAAATGTAATTTCCGTATCGGATGTTGTTTATTTTCAGGCAGAAGGCGATTACGTTCGCATCGTTACGCAATCCGACAGGTTTTTGAAAGAAGACACGATGAAATTTTTTCAGAAGCATTTGCCCGAAAATCGTTTTGTGCGCGTGCATCGTTCTTATTTGGTAAATATCGAGAAAATTCTGCGCGTGGAACTTTACGAAAAACAGAGCCATCAGCTCTCACTCAGCAATGGCGATAAGTTGAAAATCAGCGCGTCGGGCTATAAAAGGCTTCGCGAAGCACTAAATCTTTAATTCATTTTTTCATTTCAGTAGTTGTTTTCTTCGTTTCGGCGACGAAAATGTACGTTTGGGGCAGATGTTGGCAACAAACCGTGGCATTAGGCCATAACTTTGCATCATCAAAATCAAACAAAAAAGAAACAACTTAATTTATTAACAATTTAAATTTTTAGGAAAATGAAAAAAATGTTTTTAGTATGCCTGTCAGTTTTAATGACAACCGGATTAGTGCAAGTAAACGCTCAAACTCCCATTTCATACGGAGTTAAAGCCGAAGCTAACATGTCGAACTTTTTGCTTACCAACTTAGACGCGCAAACAAGCACGATGAAATTAGGTCCGAATTTGGGCGGATTTGTGAAATTCGATCTACACGAGAATTTCGCCATTCAACCCGAACTTATGTTCTTTTACCGCCAGTCGAAAATGGAAACCGGTATTGTTGAAGACGATTTCAGACAATGGGGAATGCAAATTCCGGTTTATCTTTTAGGACAAACAACCAACCACAACGGCCGTTTTTTCGGTGGAGTTGGCCCATATTTGGGACTTGGGTTTGATGCTCGCTACAAAGATGCCGATGTAGATTTGTATAAAGAAGTTGCCGGTGTTACACCGATGAACAGATGGGATTTTGGATTGGGAGCATTGGTTGGATACGAGTTTAACAACGGCATTCAAGTAAACGCCGGTTACCAAATCGGATTGGTTGACCAGTTAGACGCCCTCAAAGACGATGCGACAATGCGCACACAAACCGTGAGCCTTGGAATCGGTTACCGATTCTAAACGGCCACGCACAGAAAAGAGATTGTCTCATCTCCAAAACACCGGCCGTTTTTTCATAAATCAATTATTTAGTCAAATGTAATTTACGCGTTATATACAATGTCTTTGGCACGGGTTTAGTTGGGACAATCTCCTCGAATAAGGAAGTTTGTTTTTCCGCCGAGAAACTCAACAAAACAGAAAAGTTGTCTGTCACTTGTTGAGTTTCTCTTTTACTGTTTAATAGTTTACTTCGAGGTTTTTACCTACATTTGCAAGAATAAGTTTAATGAATAAGTTGTTGATATATTTGTTCTCATTTACGTAAAACACTATGAATCCTCTCATACGAAACAGATACTCGTTTTTAATCGATTTCAACAAGAAAACGGCGTTAAAAGCATCCATTATTATAAGCATTATCTATACTTTTATAGTGCTTGTAACAATGGTTTATATGTTTCCGGTAATCAGAAAAATAAATTTCGGCATTCACGGAATCAGCACGGTAAAAGTTGTCACAACGCTCGTTATCAATATCCTGTTTCTGTATGTGCTTTTCCTGACCGAATTTCTTGTCATAAAACGTGTTGTGAACCGGCCGCATGGCGCAAAACGTACGCTGAAAATCTGGCTGTCGTTCTTCGGGATACTCATCGGATTAGCATTCGTAAGCACGCTGATTTCGCAGTTGTTGGGACGCTGGGTGTGGTTTCGGGGCGACTTAACTCCGAGTATGTTTTCCATTTTCAGCCTCATGCGCGATTTAATAGCGTTTGTTCTTTCCATTTTATTCACAGCACTGATTTATTTAATCAACAAAAACCAAAAAAATATGATTGAGAATGAACGACTTGTTACCGAAAATATTCTCAATCGATACAACGCGCTTAAAAACCAAACCGATCCGCACTTTCTTTTCAATTCGCTCAATACGCTCAACGGGCTTATCGGATACGATAATGAGCGCGCGCACGAGTACGTGGAGCAGCTTTCGGCCGTTTTTCGCTACACGATGCAAGAAAATTCCGTGGTGTCGCTTTCGGAAGAATTGCAATTTGCCGAATCTTATATTAGTTTGATGAAAATTCGCTACGGCGATGGATTAAGCATCAAGATGAATGTCCAGGCGCACTACAACGATTATCGGATTCTGCCTTTCGGCGCGCAGGTTCTGGTGGAAAACGCGGTGAAGCACAATGTAATAAGCAAGAAATATCCGTTGGAAATAACAATTGAAACAACGCCCGACGCCAAACTTCGCGTGCTAAACAACTTGCAACCCAAACAAACAACCGCCGAAAGCACAGGTCTTGGATTGGCAAACCTGAACGAACGATACAAATTGATGTTCGGAAGGGAAATTGAAATAAAAACAGATAACAGGTTTTTTTCCGTGGATATTCCGCTGATGAAGAAAACAAATAAATGAAGGGAGTAACTAATGATGAAAGCTGTAATTGTTGAAGATGAGTTTGTTGCCGCGCAAAGCTTGGAGCGACTTATAAAAAAGATAGACGGTAATATAACTGTTGTGGCAACGCTGCAAAGTGTGGAAGAAAGCGTGGAGTGGTTTTCGGTGAATGTTCATCCCGATGTGGTTTTCATGGATATTCATCTTGCCGACGGCGATTCTTTTGCCATTTTTGAACAAACCGAAATCCGCTGTCCCATTATTTTCACCACCGCTTACGACGAGTACGCGCTAAAAGCGTTTGAAGTGAGCAGTATCGATTATCTGTTGAAGCCCATCAACAAGAAAAGTCTGGAAAAAGCATTGACGAAACTGGCGCGGTTTTCTCCCTCCAATGTGAATAATTCAGACATTATTGCTCAAATAATGAGCGATATACAGCAGGCGAGGAATCCATATAAATCGCATTTTCTGATTCCCGTTCGTGATAAACTGATGCCGCTTCCGGTGAACGATATCGCATTTATTTATTCGGAATATAAAATGGCGAAAATTGGTTGTTTCAACAAACAAAATTATACGCTCGACACTTCGCTCGAAGAGCTTTACAGTCAGCTCAACCCTGCCCATTTCTTTCGGGCAAACCGGCAGTTTATTGTCGCTCACAGCGCCATTACCGATATGGCTGTGTGGTTTGGCGGCAAGCTTTCGGTAAACCTTTCGGCGGAAACTCCGGAAAAAATAATTGTGAGTCGCGCTCGTAACGCCGAGTTCAGAAATTGGTACATGAATCCGGTTTCATAGCTAAAAAAAGCTTCGGAATTTGTTTCGTAACAAAATCTTATCGTAAACTTTGTTAAAACCGAGAAAACTAATTTTGTTTTTCAAGTTTTCTGTTTTACCTTTGCACCGTTTTTTAACAAAACTCATTACGATGACAATGGAAATAAAAGACAGAATTGCATCCGAAGCAGGCGAACTATTTATGGCGCACGGTGTTAAAAACATCTCGATGGACGAGGTGGCATCGACGCTCGGGATGTCGAAACGCACAATTTATCAGCATTTTACCGATAAGGAAGAGATGCTAATCTATTTTTTGGAGCTGAAAGAGAAGCAAAAAACGGCGAATATGGAGTCGCTCTGGAAGTCGATGCCGACCGTAATCGATGTTTTTCTTCACATTGTGGAACGCCACCGAAACGTAGATTCGTTCTACGGCGTTAAATTCCAAGAAGATATAGATAAATATTATCCCAAAGCGCGCAACAAGATGAAAGAGATGCGGGAAAATGGTTTCGTTTTATCGAAAAATTTTCTGCGAGAAGGCATCGAACAAGGTGTTATCCGTTCCAACCTCAATTTGGAGGTCGCGGCGTTTTTGCTGCAAGGCACCAACGACACCTATATTCATGCGACGCGAATGGCGCCGCGCCCATTTTCTATTTGGGAACTCTTTTTTACGATGATGATAAACTTCATCCGCGGCATTTCTACCCACAAAGGAATTGAAATTATAGACAATTATCTCAACGGTTTATCCGAAAAAAAATAACAATAAACAGATGAAAAGTATAAAATTAAGCATAGTCTTATTCACGGTTTGCGGATTGTTTAGGTTATCGCCCGCAAACGCGCAGCAAACCGATAGTTTGCGATTAGACTTAAACACGGCAATTGCCGTGGCGCTGAGCGAAAATCCAAAGGTGAAAGTTGCCGATATGGAGATTACAAAAAAAGAATACGCCAAAAAATCGGCTTACGGTGCTTTGCTTCCGCAAATGGACTTAATCGGTCAGTATCAGCGCGCCATAAAGCGGCAAACGGTTTATTTCGATGAAGGTTTCGGAATGGGCGGCGGCGATATCGACCCCACGAAATACACGCCCGAAGAGCTTTTCGTGATGCAAACCGTGGGTAAAATGTTTGCGCCCGACCCGGAAAAATCGGCCGAAGGACTCCAGATGGGACGGTTGAACGTTTACTCTGCCGGCTTGAACGTAAGTATGCCGTTGGTTGTGCCGTCGTTGTGGAAAAACATCCAGATGAGCCAGGTAGATATTGAGCTGGCCATGGAAAAAGCTCGGGCGTCGCGTATCGATTTGACCAATCAGGTGAAAAAATCGTTTTACAGCCTGTTGCTCGCGCAAGACAGTTATCAGGTGTTTAAGAAAACGTACGCCACCGATTCGCTCAACCTGGAAAGCATCCGCCACCGATTCAATCAGGGTGTGGTGGCTGAATACGATGTGATTACCGCCGATGTGCGCCTCAAAAGTCTTATTCCCAATATCTTGCAGTCGCAAAACATGATGAAAATCGCCGAGCTGCAACTGAAAATGTTGATGGGTATCGACAGCGATGTGCCGCTGAAAGTGGTGGGTTCGCTCGACAATTACCGTTCATCGATGACGGATATCATCATCCCTGCCGATACGTCGCTCATACACAACAGCGATATCAAGCAATTCGATTTGCAGCAAGAAATGGCGCGCAAAGGATACGAAATACAGAAATTGCAATTTGCCCCTTCGCTGGTTTCCACGTTTAATTATATGTATATGAGTCAGAACAACGATTTCAAACTCAAAAACTATCGTTGGGATCCGTATTCGATGCTTGGCATTTCGCTTTCCATTCCGTTGTTTAACGGCGGACAGCGTTATCACAACATGAAACAATCTGAGATACAGCTCTATCAGCTTAGCGAACAACGCAAAGACGTAGAGCGCGGTCTGAAATTGTCCATCAAAAACAATTACGACCTGATGGCGAAAAGCATGGAACAGGTTGCGGCTACCGAATCGTCGATGGAGCAAGCGCAAAGAGGATATCTGATTACGCAAAAACGATACGAAACCGGTATGGGAACCATTGTAGATGTGAATATGGCCGCGCTTGCGGTTACCAACGCCGAGTTGCAGTATCGCAACGCTATTTACGATTATCTGGCTGCCAAAACCGATTTGGAGAAAATTCTGGGATACGATATAGAACCGTTGAAAGACAATTAACAATTGACAATTATCAATTAACAATTATAGAATAATCAGAGAGAAGGGTAATGTTTAAGCCCTTCGCTATCAGTATAAAACTTATGAAAACAAGAAACATTACATTCATTCTTCTTTCTGCCGCGCTTTTGGTATCGTGCGGCGGAGAATCGGGCAAGCAAGCCGAAGCAGAAAAAACCGCTCCCAAAGTGCGTGTGGAAGAGGTACGTTTGGTGTCGGTTGACCAGTTGGCGACATTTACCGCCACCATCGAAGCGGAAGCCGTAAACAACATCGCGCCGGCAATGCCCGGACGCATTCGCCGCATCAATGTGGATGTGGGCTCGGTTGTGGGTCGCGGACAAGCGTTGGTTACGATGGACGGCGCCAACTACTCGCAACAACAAACGCAGGTTGCCACGCTGAAAACCGATTACGAACGCTACAAAGAACTCTTTGCCGTGGGCGGAATTTCGCAGCAGCAACTCGATCAGGTGAAAGCGCAATTGGATGTAGCGCAGGCAGCTTTGAGTAATTTGGGCGAAAATACCACACTCATCAGCCCCATCAGCGGAATTGTTACCGCGCGCAATTACGATCCGGGCGATGTGGCAACCGGTTTGCCCATTCTCACCATCCAAAACATCAGAACGGTGAAGGTGAAGGTAAACGTTTCGGAATCCTATTACCGGAATGTGGTGAAAGGAATGCCCGCGCAAGTACAGATAGACGCGCTCGGCGATGAGGTTTTCGAAGGAAGAGTATCGCTCATTCATCCCACGCTGGATGCCGTTTCACACACGTTTCCGGTGGAAATTGAAGTGAAAAACTCTGACAGCCGCATCCGTCCGGGAATGTTTGCCCGCGTAACGATGAATTTCGGCACGGAAGATCATCCCGTTATTCCCGATATGGCTGTGCTGAAACAAGCGGGAACCAACACCCGATACGTGTTTGTCGAAAATGGCGGAAAAGCGGTGTACACCATCGTGGAACTGGGCCGACGAATGGACGACAAGTACGAAATTGTATCGGGATTGAAAACCGGAGATAAAATTATTATTCACGGAAATGCCAACTTGATTGATGGCGCGGAAGTGGAAGTGGTTCAGTAAAAAAAACGATAGAGGCGGGGGATGCCGCGTCTCTAAAATCGCAACAAAATTAGAATGAAAATATACGAATCAGCCGTAAGAAAACCGATCAGTACGGCGCTGATATTTATCGGGGTAATGCTTATCGGGCTGCTGTTTTACACGCAGTTGCCGCTCGATATGTTCCCCGAAATTGAAATGAACCAAGTAACGGTTATCACATCGTATCCCGGAGCGGGGTCAGATGACGTGGAAACCAACGTTACCCGTCCGTTGGAAGATATTTTGAACTCCACGGAAAATTTGAAAAAAATCAGATCGCAATCTAAGGATAATATTTCGCTTATCACGTTGGAATTCAACTACGGAACTAAGATTGATGCTTCAGTAAACGACGTGCGCGACAAGTTGGAAATGGCGAAAAGTTTCCTCCCGAAGGATGCTACCGACCCCATCATATTCAAGTTCAGTACCGATATGATTCCGGTGACCATCATGTCGGCAATGGCGGAAGAAAGCAGCGATGCGCTTTATAAAATTCTGGACGATAAGGTGGCAAACCCGCTTAACCGTATTCCCGGTGTGGGAACGGTTTCGGTACTTGGAGCCCCCAAACGACAAATTCAGGTAAACCTTAATCCTGAAAAGTTGGAGGCTTACCGCATTTCGGCGGAGCAAATCGCTCAAAAAATCACGCAGGAAAACGTGAACGTGCCTGCCGGAAGTTTCGACATCGGTTCGCAAACCTATATGCTTCGCCTCGAAGGCGAGTTCGACAACAGCAGCCATTTTCGCGATATCATAGTCGGAAACGTGCAGGGGCAAGCCATCTATCTGCGCGATGTGGCAACGGTGAACGACACCATCGAGTCGCGCGTGCAGGAAAGCTACACCAACGGCAAAAAATCGGCAACCATCATCATCCAAAAGCAATCGGGCGCCAACAGCGTGGATATCTCCAACCGTGTGAAAGCCGAATTGCCCAAGTTGCAAAAAGAACTTCCGCCCGATGTGCAGTTGGTACAAGTGATGGACACAGCGGAATCGATTACCACGTCTATCAACAGTTTGACGCAAACTATTCTGTTCGCGTTGATTATCGTGTCGATAGTGGTGATGTTTTTCTTGGGACGTTGGCGCGCGGCGCTGATTATTCTGGTTACCATTCCTATTTCGCTCGTGGGTTCGTTTATTTACCTCTATTTAGCAGGTAATACGCTAAATATTATATCGTTGTCGGCACTTTCCATCTCCATCGGATTGGTGGTGGACGACGCCATTGTGGTGCTCGAAAACATTACCACGCACTTGGAGCGCGGCAGTCGTCCCAAACAGGCGGCAATGTACGGCACGGAAGAGGTTTCGCTCTCCGTTATCGCTTCCACGCTTACCATTATCGCGGTGTTCCTGCCGATGACCATGGTGAGTGGATTTGCCGGAATTATGTTCAGACAGCTGGGTTGGATGGTAACCATTATTATTACGCTTTCAACCATTACCGCGCTCACGCTCACGCCGATGATGACCTCGAAAATGCTTCGTGCTCAGCGGGAAGTGGGTGTTAAAAGCCGTTTCGACAGAGCGTACAACAAACACGTTCTTCCGATGCTCGATAAATTGGACGACGCTTATTCGCGTTTGGTAAATTACGTTTCGCGCAAACGTTGGCGTACGGTGTTTATTGTTACCGGCTTTGTTGTGGCGCTTGCCGTTGTTGCCGGTTTGGTACTGAAAACGGAGTTTATGCCTTCGTCCGACAACAATTATATTACAATGACCGTAGAACTGCCCACGGGAACGCGTATGGAAGTAGCACGTGAAACGGGTATGAAAATATCGAATTTGATTACCGAAAAATATCCCGAAATCAACATCACATCGTTTTCGGTAGGGCAGGCGAGTGAGGACAATACGTGGGCGTCGATGTCGGCAAACGGAAGTAATATTATCTCCTACGATATCGGTACGAAGAAAGCCAAAGAGCGCGACAAATCGATTTTCGATATTGCCGACGAGTTGCGTACCGATTTAGGTCAGATGCCCGAGTTGTATCGCTTTACCGTTACTCCCGGAGGTGGCGGCGGAATGATGGGCGGCGGCGGAAGCAACGTGAAGGTGGATATTTTGGGTTACGACCTTGCCACAACCGACCGCATCGCGCACGAATTGCGTACTAAAATGAGCGATATTAAAGGATTGCGCGACGTGGTTATCAGTCGCGAAAATTATCGTCAGGAATATAAAATTGAGTTCGACCGCGAAAAGCTGTCGCTCAACGGTTTGTCTGTTGGAGTTGCCGCTACTGCCGTCAGAAACCGAATTAACGGAGTTACCGTTTCGCAATTCCGTGAAGAGGGCGAAGAATACAACGTGGTGGTAAGATACGGCGAAGAGTTCCGTCAGTCGATTGAAGATATCGAAAATATCTCCATTTCAACACCGTTCGGAAGTTCGGTGAAAGTGCGCGAACTGGGTACGGTTGTGGAAGCGTCGTCGTTGCCGCAAATCGACCGGCAAAATCGTGAACGTATCGTTAGCGTAACGGGAAGTTTGTATCGCCGCGCGCTGAGCGACGTGGTTGCCGATGTAAACCAAGCCATCAGCACAACCGATATTCCCGGTGAAATCGGAATTCATATCGGTGGTTCGTACGAAGACCAACAAGAATCGTTTGCCGATTTGTTAGTTCTGCTTGTTTTGGTTGTTATACTCACATACATCGTAATTGCCTCGCAATTCGAGTCGCTAACCTATCCGTTTATCATTATTCTCACGGTTCCCATTGCTTTTGTGGGCTCACTGCTCGCGTTGGTAATAACCGGACAACCGCTCGGAATTATGGGATTTGTGGGTGTGATTATGTTGGTGGGAATTATCGTGAAAAACGGTATCGTGCTTATCGACTACATCAACCTGAACCGCGAACGCGGGATGTCGATTGTTACGGCGGTGGTTCACGGCGGAAAATCGCGTTTGCGTCCTGTGTTGATGACTTCGCTCACCACCATTCTGGGAATGATTCCAATGGCTGTGGGAACGGGTCAGGGTTCATCGATGTGGCAAACTTTGGGTATTACCGTTATCGGCGGTATGACATTCGCCACTGTTCTTACTCTAGTGCTGATTCCCGCTCTCTATACCATTTTTGGCGGATTTGGCGTTAATCGTCGTCGCAAGAAACACGCGCTGACACTTGCTGAAGAAGTGGAGGAAGTGTAAAAGGAGTAAAAGAAGTAAAGAAGTAAAGAAGAGGGACTATTGGTAAACGGTTACAGTTACTTTAACCCGCAACCCGTAACCCGTAACTCGTAACCCGAAACAAATAAAAAGGAAATAGATGAAAGCAGTAATGATTATTTTAGACCAGGCGCACTACACCAAAATTCTGGAAGATTTGCCCAAACTCAATATTCGGGGATTTACCTCGTGGCGCGAAGTGTACGGCAAAGGCTCCAAAACCGGCGATCCGCATTTCGGAAGTCATGCTTGGCCCTCAATAAACAACGCCATTCTTACAGTGGTGGAAGATGACCGAGTACCGCTTCTACTCAACTATTTGAAAGAACTGGACTCCGAGTATGAAAATTTGGGTCTCAGAGCGTTTGTGTGGAATGTGGAAAATATGATTTAAGTGAGTTTGATAGTCAGACAATTAAAGCAGCAGTTGCCTTTTTCGGTGACTGCTGTTTTTGCAAATGTCTTTGTCAAAGTTCTAAACTTTGACAAAGGTTAGCCGGCGGTTACGCGTCCACACACTTTTGCAAAGGAATTCTGTTCTGTCCTCGATACACCGATTGCAAATCGGCGCGAGCGGGGTTAATAAAAATACTCCACTTTTTTAGTGGAATTGCAAAAAAACTGTTATCTTTGTTTCGAAGTATTACCCGAATATCTATGGAAATACGATTTGAAAAAGAATATTTGCGTGAACTTTATGAAAAAGGTAAAGCCAAAGAGAAAAAATACCGCTTTCAGCCGCAGGTTATTAATAAGTACAGAAAAACAATTGATTTATTAGAATCAGTTGCTCAGATAGAAGATTTATACAGATTTCATTCTCTGAATTATGAGGTTTTGAAAGGTGATAAAAAAGGAATATCTTCAGTTCGGGTCAACAAACAGTATCGCATTGAGTTTACTGTAACACAAGTTGTTTCAGAAATTGTAATTACGATATGTAATATTTTAGAATTGTCAAATCATTACAAATAAAAATATAATGAGAAAAGCAAAATATGGATTTTCGCCAACTCATCCGGGTGAGGTTTTGAAAGACGAAATAGAGTATCGCGGCATTACACAAGGAAAAATTGCCGCTCAAATGGGTCTGTCTTACAAAATGTTGAATGATATTCTGAATTGTCGTCGCCCGCTTACGGCTACTACTGCAATGTTATTCGAAGCCGCATTGGATGTCCCTGCAGATTCGCTAATGAGTTTGCAACTCAAATACAATATGCAAATAGCACGCAAGGATAAAAAATTTGCCGAACGCCTTGCTCAAATTCGAAAAACAGCATCCATGTTATAAGATTTCATTTTATTAATTTTTGACGGACAGCAGTCGCTTCACAAGCAACTGCTGTTTTGTTTCAATACCTTTGTCAAAGTTTTATTTTAAACTTTGACAAAGGTTAACGAGCAGTAATTATTTTAGTAGCCTCCGGTTTGTTTAAGATGTGCCAAACGCATACTTTCTCAACAAAATTCTTATCTTTGTGTCGCTTAAATTAAACAAAAAAATTATGATATACATTGTTAATAAGTCCAATAAACCCGACTACAATATTGCTCTTGAAGAGTATTGTTTTAAGAAACTGCTACACCACGATAAAGTATTTATCCTGTGGATAAACGAACCGGCAATTATCGTGGGAAAACACCAAAATACCATCGAGGAAATAAACGCCGAATACGTGAAGCAGAACGGTATTCATGTTGTGCGGCGCATATCGGGTGGGGGAGCCGTTTATCACGACCACAACAACCTCAATTACACCATTATTTCTAACGAGGACAAGGGGGCCGATTTCGATTTCAAAACCTTCTCGCAGCCGGTTATCGAAACCTTGGGCGAATTGGGCGTAAAAGCCGAATTTACCGGACGTAACGATTTAGTTATCGACGGGAAAAAGATTTGCGGAAACGCGCAGGCTTATCTCCCCGGACGGGTTATGCATCACGGCTGCCTGCTTTTCGATACCGATTTGACTGTGCTTTCGAAAGCGCTGGAAGCCCCAAAGGACAAGATTGAGAGCAGAAGCGTAAAATCGGTGCGAAGCGTGGTGGATAATATTCTGCCCAATCTGCCTGTAGAAATATCGGTAAATGAGTTTTCCGACAAACTGTTGGAACACATGAAATCGAAATTTCCGGAAATGAAAGAGTATACTTTTTCGGAAGAGGAATTAGCCGAAATTGAGAACTTGCGTGCTACGAAATTCGGTACATGGGAATGGAACTACGGGCATTCTCCCAAGTTCGATATTGAGCGGCAATCGAGATTTACTGCCGGGAAGATTCAGGTCTTTGCCGATATCAAAAATTCCGTTATTCGTCAAATCCGTTTTTATGGAACATTTTTTGGGAATAACAGCAACCTGTCGGAAGTAGAAAACGCACTCGTTGGCGTGAAATATACCCGGGAAGATGTGCGCGAAGCACTTTCGAAAATAGAGTTTAACCACTATTTCGCAGGTTTTTCGTTGGACGAACTCACGGAGGCGATTGTGGAGTAGAAATAAACAATCAATACATCTTATGAAAAAAGTCATTTTCTCCATATCAATCATTTTGCTTGTTTCGAGTGCCGTGAGTGCACAGGGAAAATGGTCAATTGCTCTGCACGGTGGAGCCGGAAGTGCCCCGAAAAATATGACAAAAGAGAAAGTTGCCATCTATGAAACGGAGTTGCTCAAGTCGCTTGAAATCGGGAAGCAAATGCTCAGAAATGGTTCATCGGCACTGGATGCCGTGCAAGCGGTGGTGGTTTCGTTAGAGAACAATCCGATGTTTAATGCCGGAAAAGGTGCGGTGAAAAATACCGAAGGCATTCACGAACTCGATGCAGCCATTATGGACGGTTCAAACCTGAAAGCAGGAGCTGTTGCGGGTATTCGCGATGTGAAAAACCCGATTAAAGCCGCTCGTCTTGTCATGGACAGTACGGCACACGTGCTTCTTATCGCTGACGGCGCATCGGTATTTGCAAAGCAAATGGGATTGGAAATAGTGGATAACAGCTATTTTTCGGTGAATGAAAAAATAAAACAGCAAAGCGATAAAGGCACCGTGGGTTGTGTTGCATTAGATGTGTACGGTAATTTAGCCGCCGCTACTTCCACCGGCGGAATGAGTGGTAAGAAATGGGGGCGCGTGGGCGACGTGCCTATCATTGGCGCAGGAACGTATGCCAATAACCATACGGTTGCCGTTTCCGGAACGGGGCACGGCGAATTGTGGATACGACGTGTGGTGGCTTATGACATTTCCGCTTTGGTGGAATACAAAGGTCTATCGCTTGAAGAAGCCGCCAATGAAGTCATATTCAATAAAATATCGCCCATGGGCGGCTCGGGCGGCGGTATTATCGCTGTGGATAAAGACGGAAAAATCAGTTTGGTTTTCAACACTTCATTGATGCATCGGGCTTGGGCTACAAGCGATGGCGAGCAAGGAGTGGGGGTATTGAAATAGTAATTTTTTTTCCAAGGTTCTTCTCATTAACTGCCGTACCCATTTTACAGGGAGTGCATGCTTAGCCAAGTTCGGGCGATAAATTTGCAGAAAAAATGTATCTTTACCCGAAAAAACAAAACAAAATGATACTTGAACATTTGCCCGAAGACAACGCCGGCCGATTACATCCGGGAATTACCCGCGGGGAAGCTTTCGCGTTGTTAAAAAAATACAACAAAGAGCTGTTTCATATTCAGCATGCAGAAACGGTAGAAGCTATGATGCGCTACTACGCGCGCACGCTTGGCTATGCCGAAGAGGAAGATTTTTGGGGAATAGTGGGTTTGTTGCACGATTTGGATTTTGAACAGTTTCTCGATGAGCATTGCGTAAAAGTGCGCGAGATATTCGATTCCGAAGGGATTAATCCTGAGATTAAACGCGCTGTCGTTTCTCACGCTTACGGATTTACACAACACGATGTGAAGCCCGAACATCAGATGGAAAAAGTGCTCTACGCCGCCGATGAATTAACCGGACTGATTGGCGCGGCCATATTGATGCGCCCCAGCAAGAGTACGCTCGATTTAACGGTGCAATCGTTGAAAAAGAAATTTAAAGACAAAAAGTTTGCAGCGGGCTGTTCGCGAGAAGTTATTCAAAAAGGTGCCGAACTTCTTGGTTGGGAACTCGATTTTCTGATGGTCGAAACCATAAAGGCCATGCAGGAAAAAGAAAGGGCAGGATTGTAGAAATACGCCGAATCGCCTGTCTTGCTTGGTTACATTCTTCAAAACAAGGAAGTTAGAAGCTTATGCGCAAAGTCTTCGAATCGGAGTGCCTCTGAATAGGTAATTTTACTTTTTGGTAAGTTCTTTCTTCAACTCTGCCGCTCCTTTCAATATTTCATCCGATATAAAGTTGGCCGTAGCGTTCGTCCCTTCCAAATCTTCGCTGTAATTCAAATACTTCCACGTGTTTTTGGTATATTCATCTTTTATAGCGAGCAGGTATCCTTTTCCGGTCATCCGTAATTTGTTATCAGCTATTTTTTCAATGTTGTAACCTTCGGGCGGAAACATCGAAAACAGGTCAACCATGCTTTTGTCTGTAAATTCGAGAACACTGTTAGCATCGTATTGAGCTAAGCAGATTTCAGCCTTGTTTAATTTCATGACGTCGCTCATTCTTAGGTTGATGGGGACATCCTCATACATGGTTTTTATGCCCATACCGTCGAGCACGGAGGAGGCTAATGCCGCCATTCCGCCTTCGGGGAGTAAATCCACGAAGCGCGGATAAGTCATTTCCATAACTTTTTCCAGCTGATTGTTTTTTGTAAACGAAATGATTTGTTCGAAATCGTTTTTTAGTTTTGACTCCACGTTTTGTGAAAAACTAAGAGAGATGCTCGCTAAAAGCAAGCTTAGGGTGATTAGTTTTTTCATTTTAATGCTGTGATTTAGGTGATGTTAATGGTGGGATTTTTTCTACTAAAACTACCGCAAATAAACGTTTTGTATGGTTGTTTTGTTCTCGGTAACGAGGCTTTTTTATCCACAATGAACCGATTGTCATTTAAAGCGTTTAAAAGGAAGTTATTATCCCAAAAGTTAACGAAAAATGGCAATTATAAAAAGTATCCTCGATACGGACTTGTACAAGTTTACTACCGGCTACGCGTATAGCAAACTTTTTCCCCGTGCCTATGGCGAATTTGAATTTGTGGACAGAAGCAACGGTGACTATCCAGATGGATTTGACAAATTGGTAAAGCAAGAGTTAGACAAGATGTCGCAATTGAGTTTGAGAAAGGGCGAAGAAGAGTTTTTGAGAAAGAAACTGCCCTATCTTCCGCCCATTTATATCGACTTTCTGAAAGGATTTCGATTTGATCCGTCGGAGGTGGAGGTCTCTCTCGAAGACAGCAAATTAAAAATACGCGCCACGGGTTTGCTTTATCGGATCACGCTTTGGGAGACGCCGATTTTAGCGACTGTTTCAGAACTCTATTTTCGGGAAATCGGACAGAAGCCCGATATCGAATACATGGAAAAAACGGCCATCGAAAAAGCCATCAAATTGAAAGAAAACAACATCACGTTCTCGCTTTTCGGCATGCGCCGTCGGTTTAGCTTCGATGTGGAAGATCGTGTTACCGCGTTGCTAAAAGAACATTCCGGAGGCTCGTTTTTCGGTACAAGTAACGTTTATCTGGCATACAAGCACAACCTGAATGTATCGGGAACGCACCCGCACGAATGGGTACAGTTTCACGGGTCGATTTACGGTTATAAAATGGCCAATTACATGTCGATGGAAAACTGGATAAACGTGTACGACGGCGATTTAGGAACAGTGCTTACCGATACCTATACAACCGATGTTTTTCTGCGCAACTTCAGTAAGAAACACGGGGCATTGTTCACCAGTCTCAGGCACGACAGTGGCGACGCGTTTGTTTTTATCGATAAAGCCATACGACGTTACGAAGAACTGCGCATAAACCCAAAACTCAAATACATTGTTTTTTCCGACAGCTTGAACGTTGACAAAGCCATCAATATTAAAAACTATTGCGGAGATCGCATAGGTGCTACATTTGGCATTGGGACAAACCTGACAAACGATGTGGGAAACAGCATCAAGGGAATGAATATCGTGATGAAGTTGTTTCGTTGCAAAATGACTGCAAAAGAGCAATGGCACGAATGCGTGAAACTGTCTGACGTAGAAGGAAAGCATACCGGAAGCGAACGAGAAATAAGGTTGGCTCAGGAAACGTTGGATTTGCGGTAAGACGACAGGGCGACAGGGCGATGAGGCGACGGAGTGACAAGGTGATGGGGCGACAACAGATGCAACTAATACTCAAAACTATACCTATACTCTGAGCGGTTTCCAGCGCTGTCCTCAGCCGTGAAAACCAATTCCTGCGTTTTTCCGCGTTTCAGGCGCGAATCATCAAAAACGTACGTGTATATCGATGACTTCATGTCGTGAGAGAATAAAACAAACTTCCCGTCAATGGTTCCTTTGAAGTTAGCGATACCGCTTTTGTTATCGGTTAACCGGATTTGTATTTTACGTGCCGTGCCCCATTTTTCAAGATTCACGGGCGTAATTTTCGGTGAAACAGTATCGATGTCAACGGCATACCTTCTACCCAATTCACGAATGGAAGTTTCCATGCCTCCGCGTTTGTAGGTTCCGCCAATCCAACTGTCACTCCCGGTCTGCGATACTTCTACAATACCGTATTGTTGTTTGTTTTCCAGTGTATCCGCGTTTAATTTTATCCAAATCTTGGCATGGTTATGGAGCGGTATCGGCGTTTCGTTCACCTGATGTATATCGGAAAAGTAAACCGATGAGCGAATTTTACGGTGTTTATAGCAAAAATTGTCATAAAGATTTCCTGCCGGAATATCGAGCATAAAATCAAAATCCACAAATGAGTTGTGTAGCGCCCACGACATAAAATTATCGCACTGTTTTGTTTGCGGGATGGACTGTTGTTCGCCTTTTACTACAAAAGAGTAGGTGAGCGTATTGCCGTGATGATCTTCCAGTTCGTAGCGCATTCGGTAATTTCGCTCTTCGTTTATTTCGATAAATCCGTTGCCAATTGTGTCGTAGAAGTTAAGCGTGTTGCCCGGTTCTATAAATGATTTCATGAAGAAAGAACGGCGTTTTCGCCAATCTTCAAAATCGATAAACGAATTGAGCATCCGTGTTTTGCTGAACGCAAACCGATTGATGGAGCTACTGAAAACCTGCTTTTCGTCCACAAACAGCCGGATGTGTTTTACGCCGTAAATATTTGGTTGTCCGTTCATTCGGTCGTAAGCCTTTACCGCCACACCTATTTTTCCCCACGCACTGATTGGTTGGCTCAATGCTATCGGTGTCCCCGATTTGTTTTTTCCTACATTCAACCGCAACGGATTAGCACTCCTGTTCACCGCGCCTTTTCCGTCAACCGGATAAAATGCAACGCCGCGAATATCGGGTTTCTGAGTATCGGTAACGGAACGACTGAAAAACTGCAACGGGTCTATCGGGTCTTGCGTTTTGGTGTCTCGCACTTCGAAGTGCAAATGCGGTCCGCCCGAGCTGCCCGTGTTTCCGCTCAGTGCAATTTGTTCGCCCTTTTTTACCGGCAACGTTCCTTCTCCCGGGTAAAGTTCCACCCGATAACTTTCCTGCTCGTATTGTTTCTCCTTCACGTAATCGGAGATGGTTTTCGAAAAGCTGTTCAGATGGCCGTACACGCTGGTCTGTCCTGTTTCCGGATGTTCGATATAAAGCGCTAATCCATAACCTCCGGGCGAAACATTGATGCGCGAGACGTATCCGTCGGCAATGGCAAAAATTGGTTTATTTATTACCTGCTGTGTTTTGTAATCTATCCCGGAATGAAAATGATTGTTGCGAAGTTCTCCGAAATTTCCGCTCAATGCCGGTGGGATGTTAAGAGGACTTGTGTATTGCTGGGAAAAAGCGAGTGTAGTGAAAAAAAATAAGAGAAATATAATTTTGTTACGGGTCATTGGCTGCGGTGTTTAAATCTTGTCAATGTTATGATTTTTGACAACGTTAAAAGTTTAACGCAAATATACCTTCTTTTTCCAAATCCCGCGTGTGTATTCATTTAAAGAACGTGAAAAGAAACATATCCAAAAAAGTTTTGAGATGGCGGCGATTATAGTCAGGCCGCTATAAGGCACTTTGGGGTCAAATTTCCAAATAAAAGTCGTCTAATATTTAAATAAAGTTAAAATAAAGAAATTTGTTAGTACTTTGTATTGCATATTACTTTGTTTAGTTTACTTTTGTGTCATCAAACAATTATAATTTGAAAAAATGAATGTAGAAAACACCCAAAGTCAAATGAGGAAAGGAGTGCTGGAATACTGCATTTTAGCGATTATCCGGCGCAACGAAGCCTATCCGGGCGACATCATTGACGAGATGCGAAACTCAGGATTGCAACTCTTGGAGGGAACGTTGTATCCTTTGCTCAACCGGTTAAAAAATGCCGAATTTCTTACCTATCGCTGGGTTGAAAGCACTTCGGGTCCACCACGAAAATATTTCAGCTTGACAGAGAAAGGCGAGCAATTTTTCGGAATCTTAGAATCGACCTGGACGGAACTCTCCACCGGGGTTGAAGCCGTTATTCAAGCTAATTACAGAAAAGAAGAACACAAACCCAACAACAACACTGAACAATGAAAAAAGTAATTAATATCAATTTTCAAGGACAAGTTATTGCCATCGAAGAGACTGCTTATGAGCTTTTGAAGCAGTACATAGAGAGTTTGAAGCAATATTTTTCGCGAGAAGAAGGTGGTGAAGAAATAGTAAACGATATAGAAAACCGCATTGCCGAATTGTTTGGAAATCGGTTGAAGTTGGGCATCAACTGCATCACGGATGAAGATGTAGACTCCATCATTACCAGCATTGGAAGGCCCGAAGATTTCGACCCCGATTATCAGGAAACCGACTACGCTTACGACAATCAATTTTCAAGTCGGCAAGCAGGTGAGTCGGAACATGCCGACCAATCCGAATCTGCCAAGTCGGATGAACCCAGAACGCTGTATCGTAACCAAAACGACAATATCATTGCCGGAGTTTGCAGCGGTTTAGCGCACTATTTCAAAATAGACCCGGTGTGGGTACGCATAGCTTTTGTTTTGCTGTTTAGCGTGTTGTTTTGGGTGTATCTCATTCTTTGGATTGTTCTAAAACCCAGAGCATTGGAGACGAATGTTGCGAAACGTATTTACCGAAATCCCAACGATCGCTTTTTGGGCGGAGTATGCGGTGGAATTGCAGCCTATTTTAAAGTAGATTCGTGGATTCCTCGATTGATTTTTGCGGCTCCGCTTTTGCTAAACTTAATGGGAATGATTTCGTTTCCATTCTTCCCGTGGAACAGAATCTTCGATAACGTATATTTCAGTTGGAACATAAACCTTTCGGTTGTTATTGTGTATGCCGTTCTTTGGGTGATAATTCCTCGAGCCAATACCGTAAAGCAGAAATTAGAGATGATGGGCGAAGAAGAGTATATAAAATCCATACGCGAAACCGTGAGTGATAATGTTGCCAGCGTTAAAAACAAAGCCGATGAAGGTGACAGTTATACAAAATCGTATGCGGCTAATCGTATTTCCGATGATGAGGGAAAGGTTGTTGAAGGCACAATGCCGCCGGAACCGCCACGACATCATGCGCTGAAGACAGGTACAAGTGCACCGGTAAAATCGGGTAACAGAGGGTGTTTCAATGCATTAGGTGTTCTTTTTAAAATCATATTCTTCGCGTTTGCCGGTATTTTTGCTGTGGCTATGATTGGAGTGTTCATTGCTTTTCTTGTGGCAGGCGCGAAGTTTGTTCCGCTGAAATCGTTGTTTATTGATCAAGGTTATGAAAACACAATGTTGTGGCTATCGTTAGCATTGCTTTTTGCCGTTCCTGTTATATCCACTATCGTGTGGATTGTTCGGCGTTCAATGAAAGCAAAATCGCGTCCGGTAATCGGTGTCGCATCGATTATTTTGTGGGTTGTCGGAATTTTTTCGGTTATCATGCTCGGATTCAAAGTGGCTGAAAAATTCAGTGTGGAATCATCCTTCGAGCAAGTACAAACACTGTCTGTCTTCAACGGTGATAAATTGTATGTGGACATGGCGGATTATCCGTCAGATTACTACTCTTTAAGCCGGAGTTTCGGAGCGGGCCCAGACTTGAATAATTTCCCGTATTACACCGTCAACGAAGATACGCTTTTGTTTTCCAATATTGAAATACAAGTGGTTCAAAGTCAAGACTCTTTGTTTTACATAAGAACCATTGCTTCAAGTTCGGGCAAGGATTTGAAAGTTGCCAAAAGAAATACCGAACAGTTTGCGTATCCGGTGCAGCAGAAAGATTCGCTTTTGTTGTTGCCCGAATTCTTTTCGACACCCGTTTCACAAGGTTTTCGTTTGCAAGGCATGATTGTGGAAATTGCAGTACCGACAGGCAAGAAAATCGAAATTGATGATCGCTTGGATGATTACGACGGTATTTCTTATCGTTCTTTACCAAAAAACAAAAGAAGAATTAAACGCTCTGCCAAGCCGCTCAATTGGGATTACGGCGAAGAATATATTCTGGAAAATGGCGATTTAAACAAAACTGTAGCGCTTACAGATTCAATATAAAACTCTACTTTTGCATTAACAACTTCATGTGTGTGCGCAGCGCGTTTAAAATCGAGCTGCGCATTTTTCATTTGTGAAGATGAGACACACAACCTACCTTCAGCCGGTCGGTATGCTGGTTTGTGCTTTTTGGGAAAAGATGTGGATAATTATTTTAATTTATTGGCTAAAATGATAGGTTAAAATTGTGTAAATAAAAGATTTATTTATACATTTGTAAACATTAATCATAATCTTCAATGTTTAACTAATTCAAAAAATATTATGGCAAGATTACTCATTTTAGGCGCCGGGATATCGGGTCATACGGCGGCATTAACGGCAAGGCGAAAATTGGGAAAAGAACACGAAGTAGTAGTTGTCAGTCCAAATTCGCATTATCAGTGGGTTCCTTCCAATATTTGGGTTGGAATCGGTTTAATGAAAGTTAAACAAGTTATTTTTGAGCTTGCTCCGGTTTACAAAAAAAATCGAATTACTTTTAAACAGGCGCTGGCGCTTTCCATTCATCCCGAAGGGAGCACGAAAACCGATAAGGGATTTGTTAAAATCAAGTATGTTTCGGAAGATAAAAAAGACCATGAAGAAATTGTCGAATACGATTATTTGATCAACGCAACCGGTCCGAAACTAAATTTTGAAGCTACCGAAGGCTTAGGCCCCGATTTTTACACCGATTCCGTTTGCACATATCATCACGCGGCACAAACGTGGGAGAATTTGCAACAATGTTTCGCCAAAATGGAAAAAGGCGAAAAACAGCGTATGGTTATCGGTACCGGGCATCCATTGGCAACTTGCCAGGGAGCAGCATTTGAATTTGCCCTGAACATTGCTTTCGAAGTTAAGCGCAGAAAGTTAGATCACTTAGCAGAGATTAGCTGGATTTCCAACGAATACGAGTTAGGCGATTTCGGTATGGGTGGCGCTTTCATAAAACGAAGCGGATACATTACTCCCACTAAGATTTTGGCCGAGTCGCTATTCACGGAGTATGGTATAAGTTGGACAGTAGGAGCAGGTGTTAAGAAAATAGAGCCGGGAATTATCCGTTACGAAACATTGGCGGGAGAAGAGTTGACCAAAGAGTTCGATTTTGCCATGTTGATACCCGGTTTTGCGGGAGTTGGGTTGAAAGCATATAACAAAAACGAAGAAGATATTACATCTGTCTTGTTTGCCGGAAACGGATTTATGAAAGTAGATGCCGATTATAATCCAAAACCTTACAGTGAATGGAAAACATCGGATTGGCCTTCTATCTACGAAAATCCCACGTACAACAATATTTTTGCAACAGGAATTGCATTTGCGCCGCCTCACACTATTTCTAAACCCATGGTGAGTACGAAAGGAACTGCCATAACGGCTACTGCTCCACGCACGGGAATGCCTTCGGGAGTTATCGGGAAGGTGGTAGCTCAAAACATAGCTCACATGATTAAAACAGGCAAACACGAGTATAAACATAAGGCTTCGATGGCAAAAATGGGAGCTGCCTGCGTGGTTTCGGCCGGATTTGGTATCAGAAAGGGAAAAGCAGCTTCGCTAACCGTGTTTCCGGTTGTTCCCGACTGGGAAAAGTATCCGAAGTGGGGTAGGAACATCAAATACACCATTGGAGAAATAGGATTGGCAGGACACTGGTTTAAACTTATCATGCACTATATGTTCATGTACAAGGCAAAAACAAAACCTTTGTGGTGGCTGATTCCAGAATAGTTTCGATAACAACTTAAAAAACACAGATATGGACAATAAACATACAATACCTTACAGTTTGGAATCGTTTGCCACGGTTCCCACGGGTTGGACAAAATTCTGGCGAACCTGCATTTTGTATCAAATTGTACGCTTTTTCGTAATTGGTTTTAAAGTAATGCGAATAGTGGTGGGAGGACATTCTTAAAAGAGTTTACTCGAGAAACATACCACATCCAGCATTTTTTACAACTCAAACGATGCTTTCACACCTATTTCCCTGAATTTGGTTTTGTGAAACGAGCAGAAAATAGCCGCATTCGCCGTTTTGAAAAATCGGTTGCCGACACCGTATCCGAATTCGGTATAAGAAACAATGTACGGTGTATATAATTGGCTCACGTACAGTCTTTCCCGATTGATATAATCGGAAATAAAGGGGATGTTTCGGATAACTAAGAATGGGGTTTCAAGCATAAAATGTCCCTGCACGTATGAATCGAAAGCGTTATACATACGCCGGTTAAGCAGGTTGAAAGTTCCTCCGATTCCGTCTTGCCAGTTATCTGGGAAGTTTTTCTTGGAAAAGAAGGTGAAATCGGCAAAATACTCGGTGCTTTGGTTCACGAAACGCCCTACACCTACGTGATATTGAAAGGAGTTCATTAAACCGAAAGGTATATTCTGGCTGATATCGAACTCTATGCGTCTGTATTGCGACGTACTGCCAAAAACATTCCGATAACTTTTCGAAAATTCTAACTTGAAGGTCGGGAAACGGGAGCGGACGTAAATTTTTTGCCGTCCTTCGTACCGGTAATACTGCTCAGGAGTCCAGCTGAACCTGATATACGGAGCAAACGATTTTTTTGTAACAAAGACCTCTTCGGCAGGGTTTATTTCGCTCGCGACGGAAGGCAGTAGTCGTTCGGTTTTTTGGGGTTGACGGAGATGATATTCTACACCGATGGTTGATACAAATCCATTGAATAATTCGTAGTCGTTGAAAAGTTTGACATAATAATCCCTGAAATAGTTCACGGTAATGTCATCAAGTTTCAAATCCTTGTTTTCCGTATTCCCATTTTTTTGCTTGGTAAACAGTGAGTTATAAGTGGGGTTCCCAATTCCTACCGATAGTGAAACGTTGCCGTGATAAAACGGTTCGTAATTCCAAGTGTTGGTGATATCGGTAAATAACTCCTTCCGTCTGAACATATATCCGGCGTATGCACTAATCTTATATGTTCGGCTTCGTTTCAAATCGAAGTTGAAGGAAAGTTTTTGCCGGTATGTAACGCCGTCAACAGATGAGTATCCCACCATAAACGGGTTTAACAACCCGCTGTAACCAATCATCGTCGATTTCACTTTGTATCGCGAATCCATAACCATCCGCTGTGCGAATTGTTGTACTCTTTTTCCGTTTTGCAATGAATCGCTAATCCGCTTTTCCGCTAATTTTTGCTGTTGTCTCTTCTCAAAGTTCTCGATGACTTCCTTTTCTTTGGCTTGCAACGGAATAGCTCTGTTTTTTGACCAAAAAACGGAATCGTTGTTAACCGGAACAGAGTCTAACCTCATCCTGAAAAAGTCGCTGATGTTTAATATCTTTTCTTTCTTTTCGTTAGTCCTCAGAACAACATCCTTATAATTTATCGAGGCTAAATGCCGGCTTGCCACCACGTTTCCTAAATAAGTTGCCGTGTGGTAAATGACGAAATCTACCGGTAAATAATTGGTTATCCAGCTATCGCCCATGGTAATCTCGAATGAGAAATTGGCAAAAGATTCTACCCCTTCGGCACTGAAATGCACAATACGCCACGTGCCATTTTCAATGACAAAATGACCTTTCAGGAGTTTTTGGTTGTTGTAAATCGGGTTAAATTCAATGGTATAGTAAGTTTTATTGTTCTGGAGTTGGGTTTGTTTCAGTCGGTAAGTATAATACTTGGCGGTTGAAAACCTAACCGGCATAAAAAAACTTTCGGTGTTGGTGGTTTCTCCGTAAACATTGATATTCAGCAGGTAAAAAGGAATCATGTCAATATCCTTTCTGCTGGTCAGCGTTCCCGTTACATTTTTGATATCTTGCAGGTAAATATTCGGATAATTGAATCTGAGCGAACTAAGTGTTTCAATTACAGCTTCATCAGATTTTGGGTCGTGGAGCACAAATCGAGGCACAAGGTGCGTGTACTTATAGAGGAAATTCTTTTTCAATGTTTCCACGTAAGTACGTATATATACATCGGCTGTGTAGTGCTCTACCAAGCTGTTGTATTTTTCTGCCGCACTCATCGATCTTTTCAAAACAGTATCAAGCGGAAGCTGGGTTTGGCTAAAGATGCTTGAAGTTATAAAAATCGACAAAATTAATATGACCGATCTCACTTTCATTTCCAAGGTACAAAGCTAATTATTTTTAAAAGAGAATGAATCGGTTCGAGGTTAATTTTCATAAAGTACAGCAGTTTTATCACATTTAAGACTGAAATTATGTCAAAATAATGATTTTCCATGTACGATTGTCGTTTTTTTTTCTCCAATTAGTTAAGTATTGAATGAATAATTTCTTAATTTTGTGTTCTATAACATAGTTTTATAACATGTAATGCCCAAAAAAGCAAAAGAAATAATCGATTTATCAGCCACTTTGACAGATATTTGGCGTATTCTTACGGAGGAAGAACGTGTTCTAATCAAGAAGAATGCCCGGTTTGTTCATTATAAGAAAAATGAGACTATCTATATCGAAGATGAACAACCCAAAGATTTGATGTGCCTGCTCAAAGGAAAGGTGAAAATCTACAAAAGCGGGGTAGGAGGAAGAAATCAGATTATCCGGATGATTCGTCCCATTCAGTATTTCGGATATCGAGCCTTTTTTGCCCGTGAACCTTATGTAACAGCTGCCTCAGCTTTCGAAGTTTCCACCGTGTGTCTTATTTCGATGGAGCTAATCGAAGAAATGCTTAGAAGAAACGGAAATTTGGCCATGCTTTTCATTCAGATGTTGTCTATCGATTTGGGCGTAGCCGATAACCGGGTGGTAAACCTCACCCAAAAGCATGTGAGAGGAAGACTTGCCGAATCGCTTATTTTTCTGAAGGAAAGCTACGGCTTGGAAGAAGACGGAGCTACGATTAATATTTACCTGGCTCGCGAGGACTTAGCCAACCTGTCTAACATGACCACGGCAAATGCCATCAGAACGCTTGCCAATTTCGTTAATGAGCGCATCATTTCCCTCGACGGGAGAAAGATTAAAATAATCGACGAAGATAAATTATTGAAAGTGAGTAATATAGGATGATGATTTTGAACGATGAATGGTGAGTTTTTTTAACAAAGAGAAAGAAAAAAGAGCAAAAATCAACACCCGTTTTTGTTTAATATTAGCTTGCAAATAGTAATTCGTCAATTGTTAAACTTAAATTGAAAATACGTTCTTTTCGTTTTTTTATATATTCAGTTGGTTGTAAATGGCAGTTTTTAGAAAAGTCCTTGTTACCTTTGTGGAGCTAAATTATAAATATCGTTGTTGATGATAAAACAAATTACAAGAGCGGTTTTTAAAGCTTACTATAAGTCGGTTGAGAAGTTTATGGAAGACCCCATGGGGGCGCAAGCGCAAAATTTCGCTTACCTGATTGAACACGGGCGAAATACGCTTTTCGGTGCTGAAAACCAATTTGACAATATAAAATCCATTGCCGATTTCCGGCAAAAAGTACCTGTTTCTGCTTATGAGAATCTGCGCCCTTATCTCGATAGAATCATTATCGAAAAGCAGCAAAACGTGCTTTGGGATTCGCCTGTGAAATGGTTTGCCATGTCAAGCGGAACAACCGAAGATAAGAGTAAATATATTCCCGTAACGCAGGAATCGTTAGAGAACTGTCATTACAGGTGCGGATATCACATGCTTGGCTTGTACGCCCATAATTATCCCGATACCGAGTTTTTTCTCGGCAAAACATTGGTGTTAGGCGGTAGCCAGCAAGTGAACAATATTGGTAAAAGTACTTTTACCGGCGATATTTCGGCAATTTTAATGAAAAATCTGCCATTTATCGTCAAACTGGCAAGAACTCCCGAAGAAATTGCGCTGCTCCCCGATTGGGAAGAAAAACTGCAAAAACTCTCTGATTATGCCGTAAAAGAAGATATACGGGCATTTTTGGGTGTACCTTCGTGGATGTTGGTATTGCTGAAAAAAATTGTAGCCGACACCGGAAAACAGCTTCCCGATTTGTGGAAAAATTTAGAAGTCTTTTTTCACGGCGGAGTTAGTTTTACCCCGTTTCGCGATCAGTACGAAAGTCTGATTCCCACGGAAAAGATGAGATACTGGGAAACTTACAATGCCTCGGAAGGTTTCTTTGGCGTTCAGTATTCAAATAAATCAAAGGATTTATTGCTCTTGCTCGACAACGAGATTTTCTACGAATTTCTTCCGGCAGGAGAGTGGGACAAAGAGAAACCGCAAGCTGTAACCCTTGCCGAAGTTGAAGTAGGCAAGCAGTATGCGTTGGTTATTTCAACCAGCGGCGGACTGTGGCGATACAAAATAGGCGATACCATTGAATTTACCTCCACTCATCCGTATTTATTCAGGATTACGGGCAGAACTAAGCAGTTTATCAATGCTTTCGGCGAAGAACTCATTGTTGATAATGCCGATCGGGCATTGGAGGAAGCTTGTAAAGTGACCGGTGCGAAAGTAATCGAATATACGGCCGCACCCGTTTATTTTGGTGACAATAACAGTGGAGCGCACGAATGGCTTATCGAGTTTGAAACCAAACCGGCCGATGTAGATCAGTTTGCTGCCGTTTTAGATGAAAACCTGAAAAAACTCAACTCAGATTATGAGGCGAAACGGTCTTATAATCTATCGCTCAGTAAACCCATTGTTCGGATTTTAGAACCGAACGATTTTTATAAATGGATGGAATCCAGGGCAAAATCGGGAGGACAAAATAAAGTTCCCAAACTTTCAAACGATAGAAAATACGTTGAAAATATTTTGACTTTTTTGGGTTTAAAATCCTAAAATAGAATAAAATTGACTTTCGATGGGACAAAACTGAGAAAGTTTCCGTAAATTTGCACGCTAAAATCGATTTTTACAACATGAAAGTAAAACCCGTATATTTCTTACTGCTTGCTGTCTTGCTGTCTTCGTGCGGCGAGTATAACAAGATTTTGAAAAGTACCGATAGGGATGTGAAATACACGTACGCCAAAAAGTATTTCGAAGAAGGTAAATACAGTCGTTCAATTACCTTGCTCGAGGAGTTGGTGCCTTTTTTTAAGGGAACTGCACAAGCTGAAGAATCGTTATATCTATTGGGGCAGAGTTATTATAATTCCAAAGATTATATTTCTGCAACAGAAATGTTTACCACTTATTATAATTCATATCCAAGAGGAGAATATGCTGAGCCGGCGCTCTTTTATGCTGCCTACGGCATGTATCTCGATTCGCCCGATGCCCGTTTAGACCAAAGCAAAACCTATAAAGCTATTGCCGAATTTCAACGGTATATAGAAGAATATCCGCAAAGCGAAAGATCGGAACAAGCCAAAAATTATATGTTCGAATTGCAGGAAAAACTGGCCGAGAAAGAATTGCTTTCGGCCAAGCTATACCTGAACTTGGGAAACTATATGGGTAACAATTACGAATCGGCGGTTATAACGGCGCGTGAGGCAATAAAAAGCTATCCGTTTTCGAAATACAACGAAGATTATCAAATGATTATCCTTCGTGCTCGTTACGAGTATGCCGAACGCAGTACCTTGGAAACCCAGCCCGAACGATATCGTATGGTTTTGGATGAGTATTTCAACTACAAGAACACTTTCCCGAACGGAAAATATACGGCCGAAGCCGAAAGATATTACAAAAGGGCACAAAGCAAAATAGACGCACTGCCATCGTAACTCAATTAAAATAACGAATTTTAAAAGTTTAGAATTAGAATATAAAATGGATTACAGAAGAACAAATGCACCTCAGAACACCGAAACCCGCGATGTGATGAAACTTGCCGAACCGGTTGGAAATGTTTATGAAATGGTTCGTATTATAAGCAAAAGAGCCAACCAGCTTTCCATTGAGATGAAGCAAGACCTCGATAGCAAATTACAGGAGTTTGCTTCCTACACCGATAACTTGGAAGAAGTTTTCGAAAATCACGAACAGATTGAAATCTCGCGTTTCTACGAAAAACTTCCCAAACCGGCACTTATAGCCTTACAAGATTGGAAAGAGGATGAAATTTACTACCGCAACCCTGCCAGAGAAAAAGAACAGTTTTAATAAAATAGTATGCTGCAGAGAATCCAAACCGTATTTTTGCTCCTCGCGTCAGCGTGTATGTTAGTAGCCACGGTAACACCTTTGGCTTCTTTCTTTTACAACGGTAATCCGGTAGTTTTTGAAGCTATGGGAATGTATCAGAACGGAAACCTTGAAAGTTCCACTTGGGCGCTTTTTGCCCTTGGAGCCATCAGCAGTGTATTGGCGCTTGTTACTGTTTTCTTGTATAAGACACGGATGTTGCAAATCAGAATTTCTGTTTTCAATATTCTTCTGATGATTGGATTTTACCTCTATTTCGGGTTTTTGGTTTTTCGCATAAATCCTGAAGCCGGATTGCAATTCCAGAAGATTGGTATTGGAGTTATTATGCCGATTATCGCCATTATTTTAACCTATATGGCCATTCGCAAAATCGGAGCCGATGAAGTTTTGGTAAGATCATTAAACCGGTTGAGAAAGTAATATTTAAGGCATAAAAAAATTAAGGGCGAAGTGTTTTTTATAACGCTTCGCCCTTTAATTTATAATGAGATTATTCGGAAATCGTTCTAATCATTTGCTATGTCCATTTAGCTGTTTAAATCCCAAATCCCAAATCCGAAATCCCAAATCCATTAACTCCTCTCTATCTTTCTGGGTTGAATCATATTCTCCGGTTTCAGAATATCGTCTAACTTTTCTTTATCTATTAGTTTGTGTTCCAGTACAATTTCGTAAACACCTTTGCCGGATTTCAACGCTTCGGCAGCAACTTTGGTGGAGTCTTCATACCCTAAGTACGGGTTAAGAGCAGTAACCAAACCGATACTGTTAAGCACCATTTCTTTCAAATGCTCCTCGTTTGCCGTGATTCCAACAACACATTTGTTTCTTAGTGTGCTAATGCCGTTGATGAGCATTTCAATGCTCTCCATGATTGAATAGGCGATGATGGGTTCCATAACGTTCAGCTGAAGTTGTCCGGCTTCCGACGCCATGGTCACGGTTAAATCGTTTCCGATAACTTTGTAAGCGATTTGGTTCACTACTTCGGGGATAACCGGGTTTACTTTTCCGGGCATAATGGAAGAGCCGGGCTGCATGGGAGGTAAGTTAATCTCGTTAAGTCCTGTTCTCGGCCCCGAAGAAAGCAATCGTAAGTCGTTGCAAATTTTCGATAATTTTACTGCCAGTCGTTTGATAACCGATGAATTCATAATGAATACTCCTGTATCGCTTGTGGCTTCAATTAAGTTTTCGGCGGCTACAACATTTATTCCCGATATTTCTGCCAAATAGCGTGTGCAAATGGGGGTGTATTCCGGGTCGGAATTGATTCCCGTACCGATAGCGGTTGCTCCCATATTGGTTTCGAGAAGCAATTGGCGGTTTTGGGTCAATCGGGAAACCTCTTCTTTCAACGTGGCGGCAAAAGCATTGAATTCCTGTCCCAGCGTCATGGGTACAGCATCCTGTAATTGCGTGCGTCCCATTTTGATGATTTGCGCGAACTCACTTCCTTTTTCTTCAAAAGCAGCGATAAGCTTTTCCAATGCTTTAATTAGTTCGCCAATACTCCGGTAGAGGGCTATTTTCAGCGCCGTGGGATAAGCATCGTTAGTAGATTGCGAAAGGTTTACGTGGTTGTTGGGGTGGCAATGCTTATAATCGCCTTTTTCGAATCCCAAAATCTCCAATGCGCGGTTAGCGATAACTTCGTTGGCGTTCATATTGGTTGAAGTTCCGGCGCCGCCTTGCACCATGTCCACTACGAATTGGTCGTGAAGTTTTCCGTTTTTTATATCGTTGCAAGCTTCAACGATAGCATCGGCAATGGCGGAATCTAATAAGCCTAAATCTTTGTTAGCCAGTGCTGCAGCGGCTTTAACATCTGCCAATCCTAAAATAAATTGCGGGTAATGATACAGTTTGGAGCGGCTTATCTCGAAGTTTTCTAACGCTCGCATGGTTTGAACGCCGAAATAATATTCAACGGGAATTTGCATATCGCCGATAAGGTCGTGTTCTGCGCGTGTTTTGCCGCTTAGTTTAATGGTGGTTTTGTTCATAATAAATCGATTTTAAAAAAATTAGTTCAAGATTATTTCGAATGAAATTTCATTTCCTGCAAAGTTACGTATAATTTTTGTTCTTACATACCATTACAAGACAACAAAAAAGAGGCCTGCCTAGCCGACCTCTTTTTCGATTGATTTTGCCGTATAGTTTTATTTAAAACGTCCACTCTTTCGACGTTTTTGCATCATCTGTGGTTGTGGGAACCGCAGCCTTCGTTTTAATGGGCTGCGTAGTCGTGTTTTGAACGCCTGTTCCTTTGTAATACTGCAATACTTTCGGCATAATTTGCTGAATGCGCGCGATACGCTTTTCATCGGTAGGGTGAGTACTTAAAAATTCGGGGGGTGCACCACCTTGATTGCTTTGCGCCATTCTTGTCCAGAAAGGAACGGCGGATTGCGGATTATATCCGGCTAATGCCATAACTATAAGTCCAATTTCATCGGCTTCGTATTCTTGTTTGCGAGCATAAGGCATCATAACTCCAAATTGAGCACCCAGACCGAAAACCTGTTGTCCGATTTGTGCTCCCGCCGAATTTCCCAATAGCCCACCGGCTATAGCTCCACCGTATTGAAGTGCCATTTGTTGACTGATACGTTCTTGGGCATGACGAGCAATAACGTGGGCAATTTCGTGTCCAACTACTACAGCCAGTGCATCTTCGGTTTGTGTTACCGGTAGAAGCCCATCGAAAATAACAATTTTTCCGCCGGGCATAGCAAAAGCATTCACGCTTTTATCCTTTACTAAATTAAATTCCCATTGATAGTACTGAAGTTCAGACTCGTAGCCGTTATTCTTATAAAATGTTTCCACTGCGTTTGCAATTCGTGCTCCTACTCTTTTTACCATTTCTGCATTCGAGGTACTCCTTTCGAGAGGTGCAGAACGAATAAATTCCTGATATTGCTGCAAACTGAGTGCAACTACCTGCTCATTCGAAACTAAGCTCAACTGCCTTCTTCCTGTAAAAGGGACACTTCCGCAGGCTTGCAAAAGTGCTAACGTAATAATCATTACGAACGAAAATTTCGTCGATTGAATAACTTTTTTTCTTTCCATAGTTGTTTTGTTATAGTTAGTTTTAGTTCATTTAAAATGCTTTATTTAACGAAAAGCCGATAATAAGTGGCAAAAAGGATAATCGATATTACAATATCTTCTCTTTCTATATAATAACATTATTTCTTGAAAGTAGTTTAATGCAAGAGTGAGATATTATTAGATTTTGGTCAAAACCGACTGAAAATTCAAAAAATAACATATTCTTACGCAGCGTTTTTTCAAATTTTTCATCTATTATAGAAGAAAAGGTTTTTTTGAATGAACCTTTTTTGTAATTTCACAACATTATAAAAACAATTCGTAGCTTATGAAACTCAAAATCATTTTCGCATTGTTTATTGCTCTTGCTTTTCTTTTTTCAATAACGGGATGTGATAAAAAAGACAACCTTCTTGATACGCGAGAGATAGAAATTGACAATGTAAAACACGGCGGTTGTAAAACAAGAAAAGAAACTAAAACTTCAGAAAATGAGAAAATTTATCTCAAGGCGATAAGCGCTTCACAATTGAAGGTTGTACATTACAACGTTGTGTTCAATTGTTGTCCCGAAGAATTAATTGTCGAATGTGAGAAAGACGGAAACACCTTACATATTGTGGAAAAAGAATTGAAACCGGGATGTAAATGTCTTTGTCCTTACGATTTGGAATTCGTTATCAACTCTTTGACCGCTCAGACGTACACCTTGAAAATAAAAGGATACAAACCGTTTGACATTCAGTTTAATGAGTTTACCGATATTGTCATATTTCCCGAAAAAGAAAATAATTATTTGACCACAACGTTGTTCCCTGAATATTTTTCGAAGTTGTAATTTAGCCGCAAGTATTTCTGATATTTCATTTGCAGTTTCGGCAAAAAAAAGCTATCTTTGAACGTTTTTTTCAACCCAAGTAACGTTGAAAAATAATTTACCCAACTATATATCAAAGGCTGTTTGTCATTGGTTATTGACAGGAAAGTGTAATTTTTGCCACACGTCCAATCGATTCAACACAAAGCTAATGGCCAATAGTTAAAAGCCAACAGCAATATATGTCATTGAAAGAAAGCAACGAAGAAAATTTTGAAGAAAAAGATACGCAGATGAATCAGAAAGCGAAAGAAGATGAAGACGTTGTCCTTTCCGGTTCATCTCAATCCTCCAATCCTAAAATTACCACCCGATTAGCCGAAGATTCACCCATGAACCTTTCCCGAATGTATCAGGATTGGTTTTTAGATTACGCGTCGTATGTGATCCTCGAGCGCGCGGTTCCGCACGTTACAGACGGGCTGAAACCCGTTCAGCGCCGCATTCTGCATGCCATGAAGCGAATGGACGATGGTCGTTACAACAAGGTGGCGAATATCATCGGAAACACCATGCAGTTTCACCCGCACGGCGATGCCTCCATTGGCGACGCGCTGGTGCAACTTGGGCAAAAAGACTTGTTAATCGATTGCCAAGGAAACTGGGGGAACGTGCATACCGGCGACGGAGCTGCCGCACCCCGATACATTGAAGCGCGATTGACGAAATTTGCTCTCGAAGTACTTTTTAACACGAAAACCACCGAATGGAAACCTTCGTACGACGGACGAAATAAAGAGCCGATAACGCTTCCGGCAAAGTTTCCGCTGCTTTTAGCTCAGGGTACCGAAGGGATTGCCGTGGGGTTGACATCGAAAATCTTACCGCACAACTTTAACGAACTGTGCGACGCTTCCGTTCTTTATCTGCAGGAAAAAGAATTTACGCTCTATCCTGATTTTCAGACGGGCGGCTTTATCGATGTAGAAAGATACAACGACGGCGAGCGTGGCGGAGCGGTAAAAGTGCGTGCTTCCATTAAAAAACTCGACAACAGAACGTTGGTTATCACCAGTCTGCCGTTTGGGAAAACAACCGCTTCGGTGGCTGAATCCATTTTAAAAGCCAACGAGAGGGGGACAATAAAAATCAGAAAGGTGGACGATATAACGGCCGAAAACGTGGAGATTCATGTGCAATTGGCGTCCGGAGTTTCATCTGACCAAACCATCGACGCACTTTACGCGTTTACCGACTGCGAAATCAGCATCTCGCCCAACTGCTGCGTCATTGAAAACGATAAGCCTCATTTTGTTACCGTTAGCGATGTGCTTCGAGCCTCCGTCAATCGAACGCAAGAACTTCTTCGCCTCGAACTGGAGATTGAGAAACACGAGAAACAGGAAGCCCTGTTGTTCGCATCGCTCGAAAAAATATTTATCGAGGAACGCATATACAAAGACAAGGAGTTCGAGAACGCCAAAAGTATGGACATCGCCGTTGCGCATGTCGATAAGCGTTTGGAGCCGTTCAAGCCGTCGTTTATCCGTGAGATCACTTCAGACGATATCCTGAAGTTGATGGAGATAAAAATGGCTCGTATTCTGAAATTTAACTCCGATAAGGCCGACGAGAATATTGCCCGCTTCAAGAGTGATATCGAAGAGATAAACCACCATTTGAATAATTTGGTGGATTATACCATTTCGTGGTACCTGATGTTGAAAGAAAAGTACGGTAAGGATTATCTGCGCCGCACCGAAATTAGGAGTTTCCAAAGCATTGAAGCAGCCAAGGTGGCTCAGGCCAACGAAAAACTGTACATCAACCGCGAAGAGGGATTTATCGGAACCGGATTGAGAAAAGACGAGTTTGTGTGTAACTGTTCCGATATCGACGATATTATTGTATTTTTCAGAGACGGTAAGTATAAAGTGGTGAGGGTGAGCGATAAAATGTTTGTGGGCAAAGGAATATTGTATGCCAACGTTTACAAGCGTAACGACAAGCGCACTATTTACAACGTGATTTATCGCCACGGAAAAAGCGGAGCACATTACATTAAACGATTCCCTGTAACGGGTGTTACGCGCGACAGGGATTACGATGTGACGCAGGAGAAAGCCGGTTCGCGTATTGTTTATTTCAGCGCGAATCCCAACGGCGAAGCCGAAACCGTGCGCGTCATTCTGAAACCGAAGCCCCGTCAGCGGATTTTGCAGTTCGAGAAAGATTTTAGCGAAATCGCCATAAGGGGTAGGGGAACCATGGGGAATATTCTTACCAAAGCCGATGTGCATCGTATTCAACTTAAACAAAAAGGTGTCTCTACGCTTGGAGGACGAAAAGTGTGGTTCGACCCCGATGTGTTGCGCCTGAATTACGATGAAAGTGGTGTGTATTTAGGTGAATTTGAGGGAGATGACCGGGTGTTGGTGATTTATAAAAACGGTAATTTTCATACCTGTAATTTCGATTTGAGCAATCACTTCGAACCCAACTACGTTAGGGTTGAGAAATACGACGAAAGCAAGGTTTGGTCGGCTGCACTTTTCGATGCTGATCAAGGATTTGCTTACCTGAAACGATTTCCGCTCGAAGCGTCCGACAAAGTAGAAAACTTTATGGGCGAAAATGACGATTCGAAACTTTATTTACTTACCGATGTGGCTTATCCGCGTGTGCAGGCAGTTTTTGGCGGCGAAGATGAAGAACGCGAGCCCATTGATATTGACGTAGAAGAGTTTATCGGTGTAAAAAGTATCCGTGCAAAAGGAAAACGTATATCCAATTACGAAGTAAAAGATGTAGTGGAATTAGAACCTACTCGTTTTCCGGAACCCGACGAAGAGTCGGAAAAGCCCTCGGAAGTAGAAATCGAGGCTGAAGAACCCATCAACGACGCCGATTTATTGGATGAAATTACGGGACAGATGAGTTTGTTTGATTAGTCGGCTTTGTTTGGTATTTCGAGTGAATTTTATGTTCTGGTCGTTTCCAAAGGCTCATACCTGAACAACGCCGACAGATATATCTCGGAAACAATGTCTTCAAAATCGCCGTTTTCGGTTATTTCTGAGTCCCAGTCGACATCGTTTGCGAACACCTTGCACTCATACTTTCCGTCGTTTACTATCACCCGATAAATATCTTCAACGGCATCATCTTCTACATAACCGATTCGGTAAAAATCGGCAAATACTTCAACAATATGTTGGTTGCCTTTAAAACCGACCATCAACTCAAGTTCTTCTTCCGGTTGCAAGTTTGCTACAATTTGTCGAATATGTGCCGGACGATTATCAATACCGACCACTTCGAATAGGATTTCTTCCGTCAGTTCCGCAGATGAGTGTTTCTCATCGGATGTTACATTAGGTAAATTCTTCTCGTGTCTTTCGTAATAATCGAGTACACGCGTTGGAATTTTTGCTTTTTTATTTTTCTCGTTTCTCGCTGATGTTGATGCGGCAATAGCGGCAACGACAAACAGCGCGATAATGATTATAACTGTTACCATATGCAAATATTTACTTTCTTGGTGCGAAGTTAAACTTTATTGGTATAAAACGGCTGTTTTGCTTCGGTTATTTGTTGTGAATTGCTTTCAAAAGTTTATATCTTTGATATTCGGAACAATCGGCGACTAAGTCTGCCAATTGTGGCAGGCGTTGTGAATTGCTTTCAAAAGTTTATATCTTTGATATTCGGAACAATAAAGAGCTCGCGAGCTTCCGTGCCGTTAATGTTGTGAATTGCTTTCAAAAGTTTATATCTTTGATATTCGGAACAATTAAACGACTACGCCGATCAGCGCCCCCGTTGTTGTGAATTGCTTTCAAAAGTTTATATCTTTGATATTCGGAACAATCCACACCTGTACGGGTGCTTTGGAAGTATAGTTGTGAATTGCTTTCAAAAGTTTATATCTTTGATATTCGGAACAATCCACACCTGTACGGGTGCTTTGGAAGTATAGTTGTGAATTGCTTTCAAAAGTTTATATCTTTGATATTCGGAACAATTAACAAACCCACCATACTCTGATTACAATAGTTGTGAATTGCTTTCAAAAGTTTATATCTTTGATATTCGGAACAATGATTAATATCCTCTTCGCTTAGCTTTGCGTGTTGTGAATTGCTTTCAAAAGTTTATATCTTTGATATTCGGAACAATTATTCTCTAATTTCATATTTACAGGTCATTGTTGTGAATTGCTTTCAAAAGTTTATATCTTTGATATTCGGAACAATTGTCTAAAATTGTATCACCCTCTTTTGCGTGTTGTGAATTGCTTTCAAAAGTTTATATCTTTGATATTCGGAACAATGTAAATCTGAATTTTTCTTGTAATAATCATGTTGTGAATTGCTTTCAAAAGTTTATATCTTTGATATTCGGAACAATTGGAGGGGAAACGTTTGATCGTATTACAGTGTTGTGAATTGCTTTCAAAAGTTTATATCTTTGATATTCGGAACAATAATCTCTCGTACTTATTCATAAATTGCCAGTTGTGAATTGCTTTCAAAAGTTTATATCTTTGATATTCGGAACAATACACCTGAAGAACCTCACGTATCAGCTTTGGTTGTGAATTGCTTTCAAAAGTTTATATCTTTGATATTCGGAACAATATTCTGAGCCTATCCCGAATAAGGAGACCAGTTGTGAATTGCTTTCAAAAGTTTATATCTTTGATATTCGGAACAATGCAAAATAAATAGCTATGAAATACTTTATCGTTGTGAATTGCTTTCAAAAGTTTATATCTTTGATATTCGGAACAATCCCACCCTTTGCGCATCCAACTGCTCCTTGTTGTGAATTGCTTTCAAAAGTTTATATCTTTGATATTCGGAACAATCTGTTCTGTATTGACGATACAAAGGATGCAGTTGTGAATTGCTTTCAAAAGTTTATATCTTTGATATTCGGAACAATCTCCCCTTTAATATATTCAGTCTTTACCTCGTTGTGAATTGCTTTCAAAAGTTTATATCTTTGATATTCGGAACAATTTTTCCTAAATCCGGTTGTTTTCCTTCTGGGTTGTGAATTGCTTTCAAAAGTTTATATCTTTGATATTCGGAACAATCGCCACGTTCTTCAGTGCAACTCCGTTATGGTTGTGAATTGCTTTCAAAAGTTTATATCTTTGATATTCGGAACAATAGAGTGTTCACGGCAAGTGCAAGGCAGATTGTTGTGAATTGCTTTCAAAAGTTTATATCTTTGATATTCGGAACAATAGTTACTTGGGATACAATTTTGGCACGTAGTTGTGAATTGCTTTCAAAAGTTTATATCTTTGATATTCGGAACAATTTCTGTCATTTTGAATAATTATGTTGTCATGTTGTGAATTGCTTTCAAAAGTTTATATCTTTGATATTCGGAACAATATAGCTTTTGCTTTTTCGCTCGCCTCCCTGGTTGTGAATTGCTTTCAAAAGTTTATATCTTTGATATTCGGAACAATATATCTCTTCCATTGCCGACCTTACCGCTTGTTGTGAATTGCTTTCAAAAGTTTATATCTTTGATATTCGGAACAATTATATAGCTATATAAGCCTTTTCCCTATATGTTGTGAATTGCTTTCAAAAGTTTATATCTTTGATATTCGGAACAATATTTTCTTTTCCATACCTTCCGCTTCTTTGTTGTGAATTGCTTTCAAAAGTTTATATCTTTGATATTCGGAACAATATATCGTGTAAAAAATCTACTGTTTGCCAGTTGTGAATTGCTTTCAAAAGTTTATATCTTTGATATTCGGAACAATGTTGGGAGGCAGACAAATACAATCTATTATGTTGTGAATTGCTTTCAAAAGTTTATATCTTTGATATTCGGAACAATATTGAGCCGTTGGGTTAAAGTCGGCAATAGGTTGTGAATTGCTTTCAAAAGTTTATATCTTTGATATTCGGAACAATCAAAGGGGCTATATCGTCTCAAGAATTAATGTTGTGAATTGCTTTCAAAAGTTTATATCTTTGATATTCGGAACAATGATTACCAATCCAAATAGCCGATTCTGTTCGTTGTGAATTGCTTTCAAAAGTTTATATCTTTGATATTCGGAACAATGTGCTTTCAGGTTTTCCGCCTGCTTTGTGGGTTGTGAATTGCTTTCAAAAGTTTATATCTTTGATATTCGGAACAATACCACCTCGGATGATTCTTCTGCCAGTGCCGTTGTGAATTGCTTTCAAAAGTTTATATCTTTGATATTCGGAACAATATATTCCCCGAAACTGTGAAAGGCACTTCGTTGTGAATTGCTTTCAAAAGTTTATATCTTTGATATTCGGAACAATCTATTTTTGTACCTCGAATGAACCAGCTACGTTGTGAATTGCTTTCAAAAGTTTATATCTTTGATATTCGGAACAATTACTCAACACGAAAACACTCTGACGTACCCGTTGTGAATTGCTTTCAAAAGTTTATATCTTTGATATTCGGAACAATGTTCATTTTCTGTTTTCGGTTTGCTTCTCCGTTGTGAATTGCTTTCAAAAGTTTATATCTTTGATATTCGGAACAATCCTGTACTCGTCAGAGTTCATACACTTTTGTTGTGAATTGCTTTCAAAAGTTTATATCTTTGATATTCGGAACAATTTCAAAGAGTCTCCTTCTTGCTTCGTCAAGGTTGTGAATTGCTTTCAAAAGTTTATATCTTTGATATTCGGAACAATTAGTCTCTCGTACTTATTCATAAATTGATAGTTGTGAATTGCTTTCAAAAGTTTATATCTTTGATATTCGGAACAATAGTTGCTAATTTGTCAACTGAATTAGGTGAGTTGTGAATTGCTTTCAAAAGTTTATATCTTTGATATTCGGAACAATTTCCGTAAGTGTTAAAACTCATAATCAATCGTTGTGAATTGCTTTCAAAAGTTTATATCTTTGATATTCGGAACAATGTTTTAATGAATGGAAATTCGTCAATCACGGTTGTGAATTGCTTTCAAAAGTTTATATCTTTGATATTCGGAACAATTTGGATGTTGATGCAACAAAAGTACAACATGTTGTGAATTGCTTTCAAAAGTTTATATCTTTGATATTCGGAACAATAAAAGACCGCTCATATTCTTTTAACTTTGTGTTGTGAATTGCTTTCAAAAGTTTATATCTTTGATATTCGGAACAATGAAGTCCATTACCGTAAAAAAAAGGTAGTGGTTGTGAATTGCTTTCAAAAGTTTATATCTTTGATATTCGGAACAATTTTTGATGCGTGACTGCCCCAAGGTTCTGTGTTGTGAATTGCTTTCAAAAGTTTATATCTTTGATATTCGGAACAATTGCTGACGTTGTCGGAACGTTTATCGCACCGTTGTGAATTGCTTTCAAAAGTTTATATCTTTGATATTCGGAACAATGGCAGACGATAATAAAAGCGTATGACAGCCGTTGTGAATTGCTTTCAAAAGTTTATATCTTTGATATTCGGAACAATTATTGAAAGCTCCCCCTTCATGAAGCCTATGTTGTGAATTGCTTTCAAAAGTTTATATCTTTGATATTCGGAACAATAGATGAACAGTTAAACAGAAAAGAAATACCGTTGTGAATTGCTTTCAAAAGTTTATATCTTTGATATTCGGAACAATTTGCTCAATAGTCCAACCGTTGCCCAGCGTGTTGTGAATTGCTTTCAAAAGTTTATATCTTTGATATTCGGAACAATATTTTTCAGTAGTTTTACTTTCATCTGTTGTTGTGAATTGCTTTCAAAAGTTTATATCTTTGATATTCGGAACAATAATACCCACCGTGGCAAGGTTGCGTATCTTGTTGTGAATTGCTTTCAAAAGTTTATATCTTTGATATTCGGAACAATTATAAACCGATTTACTTCTGCCAGCGTCATGTTGTGAATTGCTTTCAAAAGTTTATATCTTTGATATTCGGAACAATCGGGACGTTTGCAACCGATAATTTTACGTTGTTGTGAATTGCTTTCAAAAGTTTATATCTTTGATATTCGGAACAATCATAATTATTTATATCTTTTCTTTATACTAGTTGTGAATTGCTTTCAAAAGTTTATATCTTTGATATTCGGAACAATACCTCCAGCACCCGAAGAAATAAAGCCATTGTTGTGAATTGCTTTCAAAAGTTTATATCTTTGATATTCGGAACAATTCTCTGTAAATTGATGGCATGTTCATAATGGTTGTGAATTGCTTTCAAAAGTTTATATCTTTGATATTCGGAACAATTTTTCGGCGTGTTCATTGTCAATGAACACTGTTGTGAATTGCTTTCAAAAGTTTATATCTTTGATATTCGGAACAATGCAGTAGCGGCAACCAAAATTAATCCGATTGTTGTGAATTGCTTTCAAAAGTTTATATCTTTGATATTCGGAACAATTTGGCGGTAAAGCCTTCGGATATAAGCAACGTTGTGAATTGCTTTCAAAAGTTTATATCTTTGATATTCGGAACAATGGACCGCTTGCTTCTGACTTGTTGACGGCTGTTGTGAATTGCTTTCAAAAGTTTATATCTTTGATATTCGGAACAATCTTAACCCTGCTTACTTTTGTATTTCCTATGTTGTGAATTGCTTTCAAAAGTTTATATCTTTGATATTCGGAACAATGATGGTTTTTCCGTATCTTCGTCCGTTACAGTTGTGAATTGCTTTCAAAAGTTTATATCTTTGATATTCGGAACAATGTCTTGAATGATGCCACTCCCGTAACCTTGGTTGTGAATTGCTTTCAAAAGTTTATATCTTTGATATTCGGAACAATCCACCTTTATCCCGTGCAATATCGTAACATGTTGTGAATTGCTTTCAAAAGTTTATATCTTTGATATTCGGAACAATAATAGTGTTTTTCTCTATCTCTGCCGGAATGTTGTGAATTGCTTTCAAAAGTTTATATCTTTGATATTCGGAACAATACGGAGATTGAGGATTGTTTCAAAAAGGCAGTTGTGAATTGCTTTCAAAAGTTTATATCTTTGATATTCGGAACAATGCACGTCTAATATGATAGAATACGATTCTAGGTTGTGAATTGCTTTCAAAAGTTTATATCTTTGATATTCGGAACAATGATGGTTTTTCCGTATCTTCGTCCGTTACAGTTGTGAATTGCTTTCAAAAGTTTATATCTTTGATATTCGGAACAATGTCTTGAATGATGCCACTCCCGTAACCTTGGTTGTGAATTGCTTTCAAAAGTTTATATCTTTGATATTCGGAACAATCCACCTTTATCCCGTGCAATATCGTAACATGTTGTGAATTGCTTTCAAAAGTTTATATCTTTGATATTCGGAACAATAATAGTGTTTTTCTCTATCTCTGCCGGAATGTTGTGAATTGCTTTCAAAAGTTTATATCTTTGATATTCGGAACAATAATAGTGTTTTTCTCTATCTCTGCCGGAATGTTGTGAATTGCTTTCAAAAGTTTATATCTTTGATATTCGGAACAATCGGCTGCCTCGTCGGACTTCCTTGCCAATCGTTGTGAATTGCTTTCAAAAGTTTATATCTTTGATATTCGGAACAATTACTATTTGCATTTTAATTTCTGTAGGTTTGTTGTGAATTGCTTTCAAAAGTTTATATCTTTGATATTCGGAACAATAACACGACCGGAGACAGGACGCAGATACTCGTTGTGAATTGCTTTCAAAAGTTTATATCTTTGATATTCGGAACAATATAAAATCTTCTGTGTTATTTTGTAATCTAGTTGTGAATTGCTTTCAAAAGTTTATATCTTTGATATTCGGAACAATGCCAGCGTCAGGGTTCGTGTTGGTTAATCCGTTGTGAATTGCTTTCAAAAGTTTATATCTTTGATATTCGGAACAATAGATGCTGTCATCTATCAATGGATATACCTGTTGTGAATTGCTTTCAAAAGTTTATATCTTTGATATTCGGAACAATAAAAGGTCGTGAGCGACTGAAAACAGCCTTGTTGTGAATTGCTTTCAAAAGTTTATATCTTTGATATTCGGAACAATTGGAATGAATCCGACTTATTTTGTTACGGCGTTGTGAATTGCTTTCAAAAGTTTATATCTTTGATATTCGGAACAATTAACATTTCCTTGACAATCAAGGTGGTTACGTTGTGAATTGCTTTCAAAAGTTTATATCTTTGATATTCGGAACAATCCATGTAGGTAATGATTTCGTTCATTGCATGTTGTGAATTGCTTTCAAAAGTTTATATCTTTGATATTCGGAACAATGGATTTTTATAGCCTGTTTAATCGTCATAGTTGTGAATTGCTTTCAAAAGTTTATATCTTTGATATTCGGAACAATCTACAAACTTAGGTGCAATAATGATACATGTTGTGAATTGCTTTCAAAAGTTTATATCTTTGATATTCGGAACAATGTGAGCCTTTGTGAAACTATCGCCTTTTTCGTTGTGAATTGCTTTCAAAAGTTTATATCTTTGATATTCGGAACAATAATATAAACCCGCCCGTTTTTTACGGGCTGTTGTGAATTGCTTTCAAAAGTTTATATCTTTGATATTCGGAACAATTTTTTCTTTTGAAAATATCATATCGATGCCGTTGTGAATTGCTTTCAAAAGTTTATATCTTTGATATTCGGAACAATATGAGATTAGGGATGTTCAATGAAAGGATTGTTGTGAATTGCTTTCAAAAGTTTATATCTTTGATATTCGGAACAATACATACGGAGAGGAAGGCTTAGACCCTCTTGTTGTGAATTGCTTTCAAAAGTTTATATCTTTGATATTCGGAACAATAAATCGTTGTCGGGTTTATCGGCCATGGTGGTTGTGAATTGCTTTCAAAAGTTTATATCTTTGATATTCGGAACAATGTTTTGTTTCCTTTCATAGTTATTGTAATTGTTGTGAATTGCTTTCAAAAGTTTATATCTTTGATATTCGGAACAATGCACCTGCTTCAATTTCGCTCCAATCATCTGTTGTGAATTGCTTTCAAAAGTTTATATCTTTGATATTCGGAACAATAAATCCGGTAACAGGAGCCATTAATACAGCGTTGTGAATTGCTTTCAAAAGTTTATATCTTTGATATTCGGAACAATCGCTCTATCCTAAGGATATTTACACCATTCGTTGTGAATTGCTTTCAAAAGTTTATATCTTTGATATTCGGAACAATGCTCTCAATTTTGATGTTTTTGCTCATGCTGTTGTGAATTGCTTTCAAAAGTTTATATCTTTGATATTCGGAACAATGAAGAGGTCGCTCTCATCCCACTCATCCCCGTTGTGAATTGCTTTCAAAAGTTTATATCTTTGATATTCGGAACAATTTGCTCAATTGTCCAACCATTGCCCATGGTGTTGTGAATTGCTTTCAAAAGTTTATATCTTTGATATTCGGAACAATATCAACGGTTGACAGGATTACACGCACGGTGTTGTGAATTGCTTTCAAAAGTTTATATCTTTGATATTCGGAACAATATATTTAGTTTTATTTTGTTCAATCGTTTCGTTGTGAATTGCTTTCAAAAGTTTATATCTTTGATATTCGGAACAATAGGATGTGTGTATCCCTGGTGAATATCAGTCGATTATTTCGAAATTTACAATTTAAAAAAATGGTTGTTCCCAATAAAAAATCCTGCTCAAAAGGCAGGATTTTTTATGCTAAAACAGCTCTAATTGTTGGTAGGGCGTATGGACTTCTTTCTCCTTTTTACCGATAAACAACTCCATATTTCCAAACTGTTTATCGGTAATGCAAAGGATGCCGACTTGTCCTGCCGGCGGCAGAAAGCTTTTTACACGCTTGATGTGTACTTCGGCGTTTTCTCGGCTGGCGCAATGGCGTAAATATATAGAAAACTGAAACATGGTGAAACCATCCTGAATAAGTTTTTTACGAAAGTCCGAATAAATTTTTCGGTCTTTTTTGGTTTCGGTCGGTAAATCAAAAAGAACTAAAATCCACATAACTCGGTATTCGCTAAATCGTTCCATTGTTTTTTATTCAAATGACGGGTATTTGACTTTTCGCAGTTCTCCCGAAAAACATTTATACAAAGAGGCGGTAGTTTGTCCAACGGCAATCATCAGCGGACTGCGCTGATTGTTGATTATCACGTCTAAAACAGGAATGTTGAGCAGTTTGGTTTTGACGTCTTGCGTTAATTCCTCATAATTATTCCCGCTTTCTACAATTTCAGTCACCAATTTATCCACAAACGGGCGGTAAGGCTCCATTATATCATCGGCAAGGCAGTAGGCGTTGTATTTGCTTCGGTGATGGATACCGAGAGTGGGCAATAATCCGCTGACAACCAATGCCCGGGCAACCACGGCTCGCAGAATGGCGTAGCCGTAGTTGAGGAGATTGTTGGGTGGTATGCCTTCACGATGGTGGGTAAAATCGTTGATATTCGGAAAAAGATTTGCCCAATAATAGACCGCTGCACGTGCTTCATAGTTGTCCGGATCGCCGCTTTTTACGTCATCAGCCCAAACTTGCATGTTTTTGACCACCGTGTTTGTCGTTTTTGATAATACATACGCTTGGTTTTCGATTTTCGCCTGTACAGTTTGTTGCCAAAGTTGCTTTTTTAGTGGAACCGAAGCATCTAACTGGTCTCTGAAACGTTCGGCTTGAGTGGTGTTGCCATCGAGCGGAAGCATCAGTCCGACGGGCATTCGGCTGCTGTTACAGGTAATCAATGCGCAGTTGTTTTCCAATAAACTTTCCATCAGTCCGTGCGTAATGGTTATCTGTTTGTTATCGAGAATAATCACGCCAATATCCTCAATCGGAATGGTTTTTACGGCGTCCGATTTGAACGTTTCGGGCAGAGTTTCATTTTTCACCACTTCGGGCAATTGAATGACCAATTGCTTGTTACGCATACTTAGATATGCCGGATTGCCGAAGTAAAGGGTGCGTTTAATCATAGTGTTAGATTTAGTATTCGCCTATTTTTACAATTTCTCCAATATGGTTTACACGAACTTTTACAATTTTCTCCAATATTGGTAAGCTTTTGAGTTGTATATATGCTACATCCTGTAATTCTTTTCTTCTTTCCACCGTAGTTTCTAAATGATGTCTGAAGATATAATCTCTTACTACATTGTTTCCATATTCAACTCTTGACATAGTTTGCACTCGATACAAATGCGTACTTATCAAATTGTTGTTTTCGGGATTTAATAAATCAATTTCGTTTGGATCAAAATCATCCGACGGAAAAACGAAGTATTCATTTTGTTTCATCGAGAATAAAAACTGCCACCCAAGTTCTTGATTAAATGTTTTATCGATAATAGGAAGTCCTTGATTGGCACGAGTTACTGCTTCGAAAAATGAAACTACGTTATCTTGTAAAACTCCCTTTTCATCACGATATATCGCAACGTGGTGATTGTTTCCGGTGCTTACAAAATCAACAGGGATTTTTCTGCCCTTTTCGTCCAAAATTTCTTTACCGTGGTGGTCTTTCTTGTAACTTAATGGTTCTGTGTTTTTTACACCTGTAATTGTAACTCTTTTAATAGCAATGCCTTTGCTTTCGTTCAACCAAATAGGATTTAATTCAAGGTTAGAAAATGCTTCTTTTGCATTTCCGTTGAATTTAGCAAGCCTGTCTTCTAAGATTTTACGGATACCGGCATCTATTACTTTTTCAATTTTTAAGTCCGGTGCAATATCTTTTCTAATGGTGTAAACATCTTCCAACCAAACCGTTTTTACTTTTTCCGGAACAGTAATCGTCTTGTTTTCATCTAAATAAATCGGATTTTTAGAAAGTGAGTTTTTGCCTGTAAATGCTTTCTTTGCATCGAAACCGAATTCGTCTAATCGTTTTAAAAGTGCTTCTTTGAATTTTGGATTTGAAACTTTTTCAATCATCTCTCGATTGAAATTGGAACCGATTTTTTCATCTTTGCTCACATACTGGCGAATTTTTCCGTAAACGGTTTCCTTATGCAGTTGTCCGCGTGGCGTAAGTTCTGTTTTTGTTTTGGCTCCATTCTTTGTTTTTATAGTGTTTTTATTTGATGTAACAACTTTTGTTTTCGATTTTGTTGAAACCAAAATTGTTTTTAAATGCCGTTTTGCTTCTTCTCGGAAATTGGGAATTGGTTTTTTAAATCGTCGTTTACCGTTTGTTTTTTCAGTAATTATCTGCTCAATTCCCCAAATATTACTGTTCTTATCGTTTCGGGCATTCAAATTATTTAAATATTGAATGTGATTATGCGTCGTAAAAGCAACGGTAAGAGCGTCCATTGCGTGGTGTCGGTGGTCGTTTCGTTTAGTCCAATCGACAATGCGCTCTTTTGTGCCACCATCTTTCTTTTGTATTGTTTCAATCAACCCCAATCGTTTGTATTTGTCGAAATTAAGTTCTTGCATCACATTTATCAAGTCCCAATCTTCGCGAAGCTTATCGGTTACAGAACCCGTTGTGGGAACAACTGTACGACATATTTCGAGAAGAATTTCTCTTGCCTTGCGTGCAATGTATTGTGAGTCGCGTAAATCGCGTTCAATAAATCCTTTGCCAATATCTTCGGTGCGCATTTTTAATTTTTTATACTTGGCTTTTGAAAGCGCATTCTGCTTATAAAGCATTTCAATCCGTGAGAGAAAATCGTCAGCTTTCTCTTTGTCATATGCACGCTCAACATATTCAATAGCGGTTTCATTGCCTTTGTCTAAATTAACTTGGCGGGCTTCAATTGTTTTGTTGGAAAAACTATCGTCAAATAGTTTTGCCTGAGGAATAATGTGCTCAATGTCAAAGTCTTTTGAGAATAACTTTTCTTTTGGGATATAAGTATTTGAATATAGTGTGTGATAACCATTCAGTTTCAGTTCTTCATAAAGTTTGTATCGTATAATGTCGTTTCTTGTCGGATTTTTTATTCCGAAATCACTCGTCAAAGTTTTTCTGATAACATCGTGTTCTGCTTTGGCTTTGTTAATGTTCGAGGTCATTTCTGCCCGTTCTTTGGCATTTTTTTTCAATTCTCTTGCCAATTCAATCCTAATTTCATCGGGTTGCCCCATTTCCGGATTGCGAATAATGGCATTCACAACGTTTATCATTTGATTGAGAATTTTCTCCACAACCGGGTTCCGCAAACTGTTTTTAGGCAAAATCTCTAATTCCGATTTTAACTCTCTCGTCAAATTTTCTTCTTTTGTTAAAGACGACGAATGATTGTAACCTGCCAGAGCACACGCTTTATCATAGGTATTGTCTTTTATGTATGGGTAGATTTTGCGTATGGCTTTGGCACTCAAATTTCCGTAATCTGCTTGAAGTGTTATGTTGGCAAGGATTTGGGCAAATTCTCGCTTAAATCCAAATTTTTCTTGTAATAATTTGTATAACAGTTCATTTCCCGTGTTTGACGTGTCGCCTTCGTAAGAGTATAGTAAATGCCATAACGCATAAGACGCTTGTTTTTCAAACTCTTTTCCCTCTATTTCTGCGTTGAAATGCAACAACCCCGGCTCAATTCCTTGCATTTTGAAAAAATCGGTCAATATGTTTTTTGCTTCTTTTGCAGAAATGTTAGTGAGCGAAATTTCCTCGTGTCCTTCCATTTCAAACATCTTTAAATAGGCATCGTATAGCGCTTTGTTTGTGCGATTTCCTTCTAATTCTGTATAGTTTAATTCCCAATCTTTTGGATTGTAACCTAACAATTTAAGCACGTCTGTTTTTTTTAGATTTCCTTTTACATTGAGTTCGTCAAAAAGTTCTTGTTTATCTTCGTCAGAAAGTATGTAAACTTGGTCTTCGACTGTATTTTTAAGTTTTACATTGTTAAGAGTTTGCCAAATTTTGAACTCTTGAAACAAAAGGCTTGAACGTGGAATAACACGTAACCCGAAAGTTTTTGTAACTTTTTTGCCATCCTTTTCAACAGTTTTTGTTTCCTTCTCAAATTCGCAAAAACTGATTAAGCTTTTCTGAGATTTTAAATTCCGCTGAAAAAATATAATGATATCGCGGATTTCTTCTTTTAATTGAGGAGTGAGTTGCTTGTGATATTTTGCTTGGGTGTCCCAAATTTTTTCAAACTCATCGTAATAATCTTGACGATAAAACACTTGATTTTTTAGTCGCGCGTGTGGGTTTTCTTTTAGTTGAGCAAACAAGTATTGTCCAACAGTCTGATTGTTGAAAAAAAGTTCTTTGCTTCGGTCGCTAATAGCACCAAGATATCCACTTGAATTGCTGATATTTCCGTTTATTTCGGCAATTACGTAAGCTACTTCTTCTTTTGATAGCTGTGTATCAATAGCCATACTTCTCCATTTATAGGCTTGAAGTTTTTTCTCGTCACGTGTGCCTTTGTTTTCGGCTGTATTGAAGTTGTATTTTCCCCAAAACGATGCCGATGTCGCGCGCAATCCTTTTCCCGAAATTTCCTTTTTAAATTCCTCAGTGAGAATATTGGGATAAAATTGTTGCTGAAATTCCCAAATTTTATCGAGTTCGGTTTGTAAATCTGAGCGATAAAAGTCGGGTAAATATTTTTTGCCCGATTGAAGAATCTGTAAGCAATATTGTCCTGGTGTCAAATTGTTTTCGTATAGGGTTTTGGCAACTTGCATTCCGTCTATGATCTGTCCTTCGTCTTCGTTTTTAGCTTTTCGGCTACTTTTGTAACCTCTTTTTTTATTTATCATCAGAAGTATTCTGCCAAAATCCTCCAATTCAATCTTTTCATTTACTGCTTTTGCTCGAAGGGCATATGTAGAGTGGGTTGAATGTTTCCCATCTTCGGCAAGTGCAATATTTTCTGAAATAATATTGTGCTGTAATAGCACTTCTATTAAGTTCTCGCGGCGTAGTTGGTAGCGGTCTAAGTTCCTTCTTGCAGAGCGTTTTAGTGTTCTGTCGGCGTTAATGGAAATTGGTTTTCCCAATTCGAAGTTTGTTTGTTCATCAGTTGTTAGAGGGTTTACCCGAACGCCTAGTTTGATGATTTTAGAGTTTTCGTTATTCTCTTTTTCAGCTTCATGTACGAAAGCCCATCCGATGGATGTGGTGCCGAGATCAAGACCTAGTATTTTTCTCATAGAAATTTAATTTAGTTAAGTTAATGTTTTTTGTGTTTTGTTTTTTTGCAAAGGTATGAAAAATATTTTAAACAAAATCCCTAACATGACAATGGTTTTTTATTTAACGAGATATTTTATTCTGAAATATAAATAGTAGAAGATATTTGCGTAACTTTGCATAAATCTCCGAATGATATAAATAATATTACATTAAACATGTCATGTTAGGTTGTGAATTGCTATAAAAAGTTTAAACAAAATCATTCGGCGATTTTTTCCACCAACGCCCATCCAATACTATTGGTACCTAAATCTAAGCCTAAAATTGTTTTCATATTTATTGTGATTTTATTAACGCTTCAAAGATAAAAATAAATTTTAACTTAAAAAATCTTTCTTTATTCAAAAAAATTGTATATATTTGCGTCATAAACTTTTGAAGCAATTCACAATAAGGATTATTCCGTTGTGAAAACATTTAAGGCGGGGCAACTCGCCTTCTTTTATTAAATCATTTCTAATCAATTTCACCGAAAATATAACCGACAATCAATTGGCTTTATTTTGAATAAAATGATATAGATTCGATATTTAGAGTTTTACTCGTAGGATAAGATAACTCGTATAGAACTTCTTTCAAAAAAACTCACATCCCAATAGTGTTAGATAAACGAAGAGGGGGGAAATCTAAAATGTAACAATAATCTTTATTAGCAACTGATTTGCTTGTTTTATCGCTTCAATACTGACCGTACACTTTTTTTATTCTGTCCACTTTTTCTTTTCGTTTGCGGGCTTTGTAACGTTTGACTGCTCGAACCGGGTCTAAGTCACCAACATTAACTGATGCTCCTGCTCCTTGTCCGGAGTATTGAGTCCATTGCGAAATGCTCCTAGCGTCAGGAACCGCATTGTATTTTCCGGTTGAATAATCGATTTGGTTGGTTGCAAGATTTTTTTTCAGGTTGATTCCTGATAAATCCAGATTAACTTCATATTTATCAGGCGGATACAATACTTGAATCCTGTCAAATTTTGTTGGGAGCTTGGTTGTGGGTGAAATTTTCAGGACTTCTTTATGGCTTTTTTCAATCTCAATTTGCTGATGTTTTAATTCCGGTTTTAGATTTATATCATCGGTTTTGAGTGACTGTTTTAGTTTCAATTTAAACTCATCGTTGGTTTGTTGGGCGTAAGATTGTTTGGTTGTAATGGCAAGAATTACAATTAGCAAAAGAACAGATATGGAATTTTGTGTGTCCATAAACTAAAATCTCTTTGAAATATTTTCCTGAAAATCAGATACCATTATTAATCCTGTCCGTACGCTTTTTTAATCCTGTCCACTTTTTCTTTGCGTTTGCGAGCTTTATAGCGCTGAATGGCGCGTATGGGATCGACATCGAAACCGCTGTAGGGTGGGGTGGTGAGCTTTCTGACTTTATATACCCAATCGGCCGATCCTTCGCCGGCATAAATACCCAAGCCATAATCCCCACGCGTGTATTGCACCCATTGCGTTATGCTTCGGGCATCGGGAACGGCGTTGTATTTTCCGGATGAGTAATCTATTTGACTTCTTTCTAATTGGTTTTTTCCGAGATTTGTTACGTTGAGTTCGATGCTGATTTTAGCTTCGGGCGGAAGAGGATTAAGCGTGACAATTCTGTCGAATTTAGTCGGAAGCTTGGTCGTGGGTGAAACTTTCAGCACTTCCTGATTTTGGATTGGTGAAATTTGGATAGATAGTTGTTCGGGCTGATGTTGTTGCGGCTTCATTTCGGGCACGAGGAGCGATTGGCGAAGTTTTTTCTTCATTTCGTCGTTAAATTCCTGCGCTTTTAGTTTCGAAACAAACAGAGTGCTCGAAAAACACATTAGAAAAAGAAACGATATTTTCGTTATTTGTCCGATGAAACAGTGTTAAAAGGGTTCCTTATATAGTATAGATGCCGTTTTACGAAAAACGCTGCATGAAAGATTGTTAAAGTTTTATCCCAAAGGGTTAATTTTTTCCAAGTCGCCTTTTCTCCTTGTCACCCAGTCTCCCTATTCCTCCATCGAGAAACTGCGCGAGCCAATCAGGCTTCCATCTGCGAAAATATCGGCTTTGTAGGTGCCGGGCATCAGAAACTCTTCTATATCCCAATACATGGTAACTGGAATTTCTTCGCCGCCGTATTCCACTATGCGTTTAATGGAGTATTGTAAGTTCCCGTTTTCGTAGGGGAAAGTGCTTCCCGGATTTTTGGTGAGTACACCACCATCGGGCGACATGATACGTACAAAAATGGTTCGTTCGCCGGGTTCGGCTGTGATGTTTTTGGTAATGAGAAACGAAACCACAAATTGCGAGCTTCGACTCAGGCGTTTCTGCTCTCTTCCCCTGTCGTTTACCGCTTTTACCGTTACTCCTGTTGCATCGAGTTTAGAAGCGAGTGTGACTTTTTCGCTCAATTGAGCTTTTTCCTGCGAAACTTGGTTGAGTGTACGGCTGGTTTGTTGATATTGTTGCGTAATTTGTTCATTTTTGGCTTGAAGTTCGGTGTTTAACCGATGGAGTGAATCGATTTGTTGGACATACGACTTCAATATTTTGCGCAAGGTCGCCAATTCATCTTTCAGCCGTTTAATTTCGGCTTTGTTGGCTGCGTCTGTCATGCGTAGCTGCTCTTGCAGGCGTTGAACTTTTGCCTGTTCGTTCTCTAATTTGTAGAGCAACGAGTCGTTCTGTACGCTGAATTTAAAACCCTCGTATTGCATGGAAATGGCTTCGTACTCGTCTTCGAGCTCCTGTTTATCGACAGCAAATTGTTGCTCCATGGTGCTAATCTGCTTGTTTTTGCTAACGATGTAAACTACGGCAACGGCTAAAACCAGCGCCAAAACACTGATGATAGCGATTAATTGAGGAGTACGCTCTTTAAAATCCATTTTCATAAGAAACGAGAATTTTTTATTTACGTACAAAAATAAGCCTTTTCGTATAAAACGACAATTGTTAAAAGGTGATTTTCGTTAATTTAAGATTTTTACTGAGCTTTTGGTTGTTGGTCTTTGCCCTTTAGCCCTATGCAAGACAAGTTTTACCTGACAACTATATGCTGAGATTTACCGCATATTTAGTTTGATAAGTTTTCTTACTCCAAAACAATGAATTGAAACAAGTGATAACTTGGAGTATCAGCGGCTGTGAAACCAGTGCCTGGAGGTCTCTAAAGCGAAAAACAGTTTGGATGTCGGGAGAGAGGTTACGAAAGAAAAAAAACGAGGCAATCTTTCGACTACCTCGTTCATTTTCCTGTCATTAAAATTCTGATTTTATTCGCTCAAAACAGGCTTGTAATAACCCAAATCTTCGATTCGCGATTTGGTAACGAAGTTATAGTTTTTCACCACTTCAATTTGTCCGTAGTGGATGTAAACTTCGGCGCTGCGGCGGAACATTTCGGGTTCTTTGTTGGCGTCTTGCAACAAAAGGTGTCCCATGATAACGTGTCCGGCACTTTCTACCAAACGGCGGGCGTGAAAATCGAGATATTCTTCGTCTTTGGGCGAAGTCACAATTTCAACTAATTTTTCGTACATCTGCGCCATTTTCGAAAGCGTGCGTTTCAACGGTTCCAATTCGGGAACTACCGGCATGGCTTCGTATTCTTTGATGCGCTGCAAGTAAGTTCCGGTGGTTACGTGGCGGATGGCCGCTACAACCTGCAACTGGGTTGTTCCTTCGTAAATATTGGTGATGCGGGCATCGCGATAAAGGCGCTCGCACTTGTAATCTTTCATATAGCCCGATCCACCGTGAATCTGAATGGCGTCGTACGTATTTTCATTGGCGTACTCGCTGGTCATTCCTTTTCCAAGCGGCGTAAAGGCATCGGCCAAACGCGAATAATATTTCATTTCCTGACGCTCTTCGGGCGTAAGTTTGCGCTCGCGACCAATATCCTCCAAGGTTTTATACATATCGACAAAACGACAAGTTTCGTAAAGAATGGTACGCGACGCGTCGGTTTTGGCACGCATTGTGGCCAGCATTTCGAAAACGGGCGGCATCTCGATAATGGCTTTTCCAAATTGACGACGCTCCAACGCGTAATCATACGCCTCGCGACAGGCCGCTTCCGACAAGCCAACCGATTGTGCCATAATCCCGAGACGAGCGCCGTTCATAAGCGACATCACGTATTTTATCAATCCCATACGGGTGGAACCCACCAATTCGGCTTTGGCGTTTTTGAACACCAGTTCGCACGTGGGGGCGCCTTTGATTCCCATTTTATTTTCGATACGACGTACGTTAACACCCCCGCTGTTCTTGTCGTAAATGAACATCGATAAACCGCGGGCGTCTTTGGTACCCTCTTCCGAGCGAGCCAACACCAAGTGAATATCGGCGTCGCCATTGGTGATAAAGCGTTTCACGCCGTTCAAGTACCACTGGTCTTCTTTTTCGTTGTACGAAGCTTTCAGCATCACGGCCTGCAGGTCTGAACCGGCATCGGGCTCGGTTAAGTCCATCGACATGGTTTCGCCTTTTGCCACGCGCGGAAGGTATTTTTCGCGTTGCTCATCGGTTGCGAATTCGTAGATGGTTTCGCCGCAATCCTGTAACATCCAAATGTTTTGGAAACTGGCATCGGCACGACTTACAATGTCAGCCGACATCATATAAGGAACCATGGGGAAGTTAAGACCGCCGAAACGTCTCGGGAAAGCCATTCCCATCAGTTCGGCTTTATTCAGCGCGTCCAGATTTTCTTGTGTGGGCGCGGCATACGTTACTCTTCCGTTGCTTACGGTTGGACCGCTCTGATCCACTGCCTCAGCATTGGGTTCGATAATATCGCCACAAATTTCGCCAACCACTTCAAGTACTTTGTCGTAGCTGTCCATGGCGTCTTCAAAATCCATGGGCGCGTAATCGAACTCGTCTTTGTCGGCGTAGTTTCGTTCTCTCAGTTCCACAATTCGCTTCATCAACGGATGATTCAGGTAGTGCTTGAATTGCGGGGTATCGGTATAAAAGTTTGCCATTGTTTTGTTTTTTTTGAGAAGTTAGAAGTTTAGAAGTTTAGAAGTTTAGAAGTTTAGAAGTCAAGAATTAGAAGAAGAATAAAGAAGTGAGAGAACTCAAAAAGTTTTTATTTACTTCTTGAGAAATTTTGCCACAATATGATTCCAATAATCTGTCAACTTCTTCTACCTTATTTTCTAAGCTATGAAATCCTCTTCCGAAATGTATTGTAAATCACGAGAAAGGATGATATAATTGTAAATTTCAGCCAAATAGCCTTGTGATATATTGAAAAAGCGAAGTTTGTCTTTCTTCCCTCTTTTTCTATATCCTTCGGCGATATTTGCAGTAATGGATATGGCTGCGCGACGCATTTGTGAGACAAGACAAAAGCGTTCATCATCAGGAAAGTTTTTAGTTTTACGATAAATATCCAAAACTAACTGGTGTCCTTTCTGCCAAACAATCAACGATTGAAACATTTTCACTTTTATCTTCTTTCCTTCTTTTACTTCTTGATTTCTTAACTTCTTAATTTCTGTTTTCTTATTATTTATTATTTTCTGATTATTTAAAAAGAATAACTTGCACCTAAACGAAAAACAACCGGTAAAGTAAATCTTACGCGCTGAGGTTTTCCGTCAAGAGTAGCGGGAATCCATTTATATGTCTCTCCCAATTTCTTCACAACACGTAGCGCCTCAATATCCAAGTCAGAGTCGATGGATTTACTGATTTTGGGATTAGATAAACTCCCATCCTTTTCTACAATAAAATCAATCAATACTCGCCCTTGTATGTTTTGACGCATGGCGTTAATCGGATACGTAATGTTTTCAGAGAGAAACCCCATTAGCGTTTTGGCGCCTCCGGGAATTTCCGGCGCTACGTAATACGGTTCAAAGGGTAATTAGTTTCCGGATTCATCAAACAATTGTCCGTGTACGCACTTTCCTTTGAGGTATTGTTCTTTTCTGCGAAGATTGCCATCGAGGTAATATTGGAACAATAAACCGTGTAAAAAACCATCTACGTAGTTACAAACCACTCTTTTTTCACCGGACGGAAAAAACTCAACACGTTGCCCAACTATTTTATTGTCAACGCAAACATATGTCAAACTATCAGAGCCGTCGGGATAAAAATAGGTAGCAGGTCCGTTTTTTATTCTATTATTTTTATTGAAAACAGTAAAATATTGTCGTTTTCTAAGCACATTTGCCAAAGAATAAAAATCCACCCTGATTGATTCTTTCGATTCTTCCGTTTGAATGGCGTATTGTGAGGCTTTTTCCTGTGCTACAAATTCCCCGTCCCGATCTAAATAGAATTTTTTCTGAGCGGACAGCGAAAACGAAACGACAAGAAAAAAGAGCAAAGCGCTTATCTTCAACTTCATTATTTACTATTTTTCCTATAATACTTAATCATCTTCGGAATCACCTTCTCAATATCGCCTGTAATTACGTAGTCGGCGATGGAATTGATGGGAGCGTTGGGGTCGTTGTTGATGGAAATTATCAACGAACTTTCCTGCATTCCGGCAATGTGCTGAATTTGCCCCGAGATACCGCAAGCGATATAGAGTTTGGGGCGAACGGTAACACCGGTTTGTCCGATTTGGCGTTCGTGCTCGGCGTATCCGGCATCCACGGCGGCACGCGACGCTCCCACTTCGGCTCCCAAAACGGCGGCCAAGTCATACAGCAGCTGAAAGTTCTCTTTCGATCCCACGCCGTATCCTCCGGATATGATGATGGGAGAATTTTTGATGTTTACTTTCGATTTTTCCACGTGGCGGTCGATAATCGAAACTACGAAATCGCTCTGCGATACGTAATCTTTCACATCGTGTTCCACGACTTCACCCGCGTAATGCGGATCGACAATTTCTTTCTTCATCACGCCTTCGCGAACGGTTGCCATTTGCGGACGACAATCGGGGTTGATAATCCATGCCACAATGTTTCCACCGAAAGCGGGGCGAATCTGATACAACAGGTTTTCATAAACTTTGCCTGCTTTTTTCTCTTCGTGATCGCCAATTTCGAGCGATGTACAGTCGGCTGTCAACCCACTACCGAGAGATGATGAAACACGCGGGCCCAAATCGCGACCGATAATGGTAGCGCCCATCAGGCAAATTTGCGGTTTCTCTTTCTTAAACAAGTTTACCAAAATGGATGTATGCGGCAACGTGGTATATGGCGACAAACGTTTGTCTTTAAAAACGTGAAGCACATCCACACCATACGGAAATACTTGTTTGTCAACTCCATCGAGTTTGGCACCGGCTGCAATGGCTTCGAGTTTGCAACCCAACCGGTTGGCAAGTGTACGTCCTTTGGTTAGTAGTTCCTGACTCACTTCGGCAACCGTGCCGTCTTCTATTTCGAGATATACGAATATGTTGTTCATAAGTTCAATGTAAATAATGTGAGAATATGCCAATGTGCAAATGCGCCGTCTGCCGTTTCGTTGGCATATTGGCACATTAATCCATTTACATATTATCCAATTGTATGATTAGCGATTAATTCTTTTATCAAATCTTCCAATTCCGTATCGTCATCGGTCAGGCGCTTGCTTTCTTTTGCCTGAAAAACAACGTTTTCTATTTTCTTCACCTTGGTGGGCGAGCCCGACAATCCGCATTGAACCGGATCGGCGTTTACATCGGCAACGCTCCACTCAACAAGGTTGAGATAGGGTCGTGAGTCGTAAATATCAATGTAGTCGATATTTTCTACCTGACGCTCGGTTATGGTTTTGGCGTGTTTGTACTTCTGCAGAAATTTCGCGTTTCGCGGACGACAAGTTCTGGCCGAACCGTTTACGGTAATTACCAACGGCAGCGGCGCTTCAACCACTTCCACCCCGTTTTCGAGGCGACGTTTTACCCGAATTTTCTTTTTGTCGATGCTTTCGATTGCCTCGGCATACGTAATTTGCGGCACACCTAATTTTTCCGCTACTTGCGGTCCAACCTGTGCCGTATCGCCATCAATAGCTTGACGGCCGGAGATAATAATGTCGAAATCACCAATTTTACGCACCGCCATCGACAGAGCGTAGGACGTAGCCAAGGTATCGGCTCCGGCGAAAGCGCGGTCGGTAAGCAACACGCCGTCATCGGCTCCACGAAATAACCCTTCGCGCAGAATTTCCGCCGCACGAGCAGGACCCATAGTTAATACGGTGATTTTAGACCCGGGATATTGGTCTTTGATTCCTAAGGCTTGCTCCAGCGCATTTAAATCCTCCGGATTAAAAATAGCCGGCAATGCCCCTCTGTTAACTGTTCCGTCGGCTTTCATAGCATCTTTCCCAACGTTGCGTGTATCGGGAACCTGCTTTGCCAACACAATAATGTTAAATGCCATTTCTTATATGTTTAATTATGTTCTTTTTGGAGACGGCAAATTTACGGAAAGAATTCAGCTTGACCAACAAAAAATGAAATATCTATCGAAAAAATTGCACAAAAAGGTGATTTTTGTGTAAAATTGCCCTAAATCGAGAAACAAAAAATCATTACCAAGCGAAGAACATTTAAACCAATCTCCATTTCTTGCATCAAACAAATTGTGCCTGTGCATAAACATTTGAATTTTTTAATCGTTTAATAGATAGAAATAAATTAGTAATTTTGATTCATAAAATTTAAACATATTCAGCCCCCTTACATCTATGAAAAAATTATCAATCTTTGTTATAATGCTATTTACGGTACTTTTTTTAAGCAATTGTGCCGGAATGCAGTACATGACTATCGAAACACGTGAGCCGGCACAGGTAACACTACCCGCGGGCGTAAAATCGGTGTTGGTGGTGAACAATGTGGTTCAACAACCCGATGATATCGGACACAATATAAAGCGATTAGGGAAAAATCAAATCGACAGAACCAAAGCATCTGCCGATAGCATTGCCATTTTCTATACCGAGGCTCTATCTCAATTTCTGGAGGAAGAGGAGTATTTTAACGCTGTAAAGTATTATCAAAAACCACTGAGAACCGATGATGATTTCTGGTCTGAAATGCCTGTTTCGCCCGAGAAAATGAATGAACTGCGTACGGAAACGGGTACAGATGCCATAATATCGCTCGATAAACTGGTGTTGCAAACCGATTGGGCCGATTTTTTCCGGCAAGAAGGTTATTATTATGCCGGCATGACCGGGAAAATACATTCCGTAATTCGCGTCTATCTTCCATCGATGGAAGGTAAAATACCTGTTGTGCAATTTACCGACAGCCTGAAATGGGAAGGATACGATATAAGGGACGGACGCGCATACGCCGATTATATAATTCCTTCGCCCGAAGAAGCTATGAAGCAATTAGCCGTATTTTCAGCCGATAAAATGACCAAAGTGTTTTCGCCTCACTGGGAAAACCAAGACAGGTGGTATTACACGCAAATGAGCTCAAAGATGCGCGAGGGAGAAATGTTTGCCAAAAATAATCAGTGGCTTAACGCGATTGAAAGGTGGAAAGAATTTTACGCGAAAGGAAAAAACAAACTCAATCAAGCAAAAGCCGCACATAATATAGCGCTGGGATACGAAATGCTGGATGATATGGATAGCGCATCCGAATGGGCAACAATCGCTGCAGACTTATTTCAGCAGTCAACCACAACCGGTTCATTGGATAGACGTCGGTCGGTCTTGTTTAAAAACGAAATAGAGCGACGAAGAGACACGTCGAATAAACTAAATATGCAAACAAACTAAATAAACATTTCCCGTTGACAAGATAAATCAACGGGATTTTTTCAGAAAAACTTTCGTTTTTTTCCTTTGTTTTCAAAAAAAACATTACCTTTGTACCAGAATCTTCAAAGATAAGTGAATACACTCTACTGATATTCACCCAAAATTTCAAAATAAAACCATATTGAGTTTTTATCATTGTTCGGAATAACCTTGTTTCCATCAAATATTCATATATATATTTATAGTAAAACTCAATTTCAATCATAAAATATAAAATCGAATCGTTTTTTTAACAATTAATTAAATGGCTTATAACATTATTGAGCTTAACGAAAAGCTAACCACAGAATTACGAGCTCTTGCCAAACAAATGGGTATAAGAAGACCCGATGCTTACAAAAAAGAAGAGTTAATCTACAAAATTCTTGATGAGCAAGCTATTGCAGGAACAAAAAACCTGAGTGCAAATCAACATTCCAAATCCAACAACGGGAAAAAACCTGAAAATAAAAATAATTCTCCCAAACAACAAGCAAAGTCTGCACCGCGTCCTTCGGATAAAGACAGAAAGCCGGTAGCAGAAGTAAAGGATAAGGAGCAAGTCAAACCGAAAAAACAAGAAGCAAAAACGGCTGCTCAGCCTTCTAAAGCCACTCCTGTGGAAACTCAAGCAGACAAGCAAAATCAGAGTACAAAGAAGCCGCATGAAGTTAAAAAGCCTGAAGTGAAGCCTAAGGTTACGGTAGCAGCAGTGCATCCGGCAATTATTCCTGATACTGTTGTACAGGAGAGTGCACCGGCTGAACAATCTAAAACCGAAACAAAAACTCCGTCAACAACTTCTGCATCGGCACCAACTCCGACACCGACAAAACCTACACAGCTTGTTTTCCGTTCAACAAAACATCGAGAAAGAGAAAGAGTCTCGCAGGTTCCACCCGTAACTTTACCTCCGGTAGTGGCGGAAGAACCGATTGACGCAACTTTAGAACCTGAAGTGACGGAAAAGCCGGTTATTGTTGAAAAAAAACCGTCTCTTTTGCAAGAACTGATTACACCAGCGCCCATACAACCGAGGCAGCAACCTCAGCAACAAAATCGTGGTAGTAATCAGCAACAAAATGTTGCTTCGCAAAAGGAGAAAGAACCCGCATACGATTTCGATGGAATTTTAAGCGCTTCGGGCGTGTTGGAAATTATGAGCGACGGATATGGATTCTTGCGTTCATCAGACTACAACTACATGTCGTCACCTGACGACATTTATGTTTCGCAATCGCAAATCCGTTTGTTTGGTTTGAAAACCGGCGATGTGGTGGAAGGCCCTATTCGTCCGCCAAAAGAAGGAGAAAAATTCTTCCCGTTGGTAAAAGTGGACAAGATCAACGGAAGAAAACCCGAAGAAGTTCGCGACCGCGTACCGTTCGACCACTTGAAACCGCTGTTCCCCGATGAAAAATTCAATCTCACCAAAGGATACAACGACAACCTGTCGTGTCGTGTGGTGGACATGTTTACGCCCATCGGAAAAGGTCAACGCGGTTTGATTGTGGCTCAGCCCAAAACCGGTAAAACGGTGTTGCTCAAGGATATTGCAAACGCCATCGCCGCCAATCACCCCGAAGTGTATATGATTATTCTGCTCATCGATGAGCGCCCCGAAGAGGTTACCGATATGGAACGCAGCGTGAATGCCGAGGTTATTGCTTCAACATTCGACGAACCGGCGGAACGCCACGTAAAAATCGCCGATATCGTACTCAACAAAGCACGCCGATTGGTAGAATGCGGACACGATGTGGTAATTCTTCTCGACTCCATTACACGGCTCGCGCGCGCTTACAACACGGTACAACCGGCATCGGGCAAAGTGCTTTCGGGGGGTGTGGACGCTAACGCGTTGCAAAAACCCAAACGCTTTTTCGGCGCGGCAAGAAATATCGAACACGGCGGCTCACTCACTATTATCGCCACGGCGCTTACCGAAACCGGTTCGAAAATGGATGATGTTATTTTTGAAGAGTTCAAGGGAACGGGAAATATGGAACTTCAACTCGACCGCAAACTCTCCAACAAACGAGTTTTCCCGGCTGTAGATATTGTTGCTTCCAGCACGCGTCGCGACGACTTGTTGCTTTCGGAAGAAACACTCAACCGTATGTGGGTATTGCGCAACTTCCTGTCGGATATGAATTCGGTGGAAGCCATGGAGTTTTTACTCACCCGTTTGCGTCGCACAAAAAACAACGAAGAGTTTTTGATTTCGATGAACGATTAAACTTTTCCGACAGTATTTTTATTAACAGCGGTTTCTTTGAAAGCCGCTGTTTTTATTTCAGCATCTGTTGCGATTTTTATCCTTTTTATTTACCTTTGTTCCAAACCAATCGCTATCTTCAGGTTTTGAAAAAGAAGAGTCGGAAGAGGAAATGACCGCGTGCGATAAGGAAGAAATATGAAATACCTGAATTTCCAACAAAACAGACTCTTTACTTCGTTCAGAAAGACAAAATGGAACAATAGTCCTACTTTTTAGACATCTTCTTTTTTTCACCTTAAGCCGCATACAATGTTCAACGAAAACGATTACGAAAAAGTACTCAAAACCATCAGCATAGAAAAAGCAAGCAAAGTGGGATTAGCCATTATGATTCCCGTTTTTTTAACTTTTACCATCCCTTACTTACTGATTCACGATAAAGGAATCTCCTATATTTTTGAAAATTTCGCGAGTGATTTCTCACCGTTGAAAAGCATCTTAAATATTCTTCTGTTTTTTGCGGTTATGATTGTAGGAATTGCTTTGCACGAACTCATTCACGGTGTCATCTTTGCCGCGTTTGCACAAAACGGCTTCAAATCCATCCGCTTCGGCGTAATGTGGGAAATGCTCACACCCTATTGCCATTGCACCGAACCGCTGAAAATAAAGCATTATCTGCTGGGAGCCGTAGCTCCGGCTGTTTTTTTAGGATTTATACCTGCCGTTATCGGAATTATCGTTGAAAACTACGCGGTTACCCTTTTCGGTATTTTCTTTATTATCGCGGCCATTGGCGATTTTATGATTATCCATCTTCTGAAAAACGAAAACCTGAACGATTACGCGCAAGACCATCCGTCGGAAGCAGGATGTTATGTTTTCAGAAAGAATCGATGCAACAGATAAGCACGACGATTTGCATAAACCGGACGGCAGAATAAAATCGGACGATGCTTTTTCACAACCAAAACCATACCGGCGTTCGCGGAATGCAGTTTATAGAAACAATAATTGTTTTCGTAAACAATCATAATGACAAATGGTGCAAATGGGTTGATTAATTTGCTTTTTTAATAGAAATTAAATCATTAAACAATTAAATTTTCATATATTTGCGAGCTAAAGATATCATTTTAATTTTCTACTTATTTAAGAATATCAATTAAATAATTAATTCGCTAATTAATAGATAGATGGCTAAATCTAAAAACATCTATGCCGCACGACACAAAAAAGAACGTAAAAAATTTCATCAACGTAAGGGTTTTATTTTTTTGTTAGGTATCGCTATAGGCATAATTTTCATCGGAGCTTTATATCAAACCTCAGTATATTTTTCTACTAACGAATCGTGCATGATGTGCCATGTTCATCCTCATGCCGAAGAAAGTTGGAAGCTTTCTGTTCACGTCAACAACGGCAGTGGCGTTATGGTTAACTGCGTAGATTGCCATCTGCCGCCAAAAGACGATACATGGGCTCACTATACGGCAAAAATAGCTTTGGGTGCACGCGATGTTTGGGGTTATCTCACTAAGGACAGTGCAGATTTCGATTGGGATAGAAAATCGGAACTCGAACATGCCATAAAATATATCCCTAACTCGTCGTGTGTGAAATGTCACCAGAACTTGTTTCCCCAAGGGATTACCGACGATGGCATTACGGCGCATATGTATTATGACGAGAATCACGAAAAGCTGAATCTTCAATGTATCAGCTGCCACCTTGATGCCGGGCATTACAATCCGAATTATGCACATGGACAAATGGTGGGAATTCCCGGCATGAAAGTTGCGGTAGATTCCAGTCAGTTTTTCAAAGAAGCAACCGTAGTAACAGCTTTCGAAAATTACACGGAGCAAATTCCGGGAACGCCGGTTTCATTCAATATGAAGGCGATACCGGGTGGAACATTCACCATGGGAAGCTCGCCCAAAGAGCCTTTCCACAAATCGGATGAAGCTCCGCAGCATGAAGTGACGATAAGCCCGTTCTTTATGGCGGAAGTTGAAACTACCTGGGATCAATACTGGGCATTTTTCGCCAATACCATGAGTGAGGGAAGAACTTCACCCGAAGAGGTTTATGCCAATAACCTGAAAGCAATGGGCGTAGATGCCATCTCAGGGCCTACACCACCGTTCGGATATCCCGACCAAGGTTGGGGCTCGGGCGACAGGCCGGCTATCACCATGACGCATTATGCGGCACAGACATTCTGTCAATGGTTGTCGGAAAAAACGGGAAAGAAATATCGTCTGCCCACTGAAGCCGAATGGGAATACGCTGCTCGTGGAGGTACACAAACGCCCTACTTCTTTACGGGAAGTCCTAAAGATTTTTCCGATGAAGGATTTATGCGAAAATTTATTAAAGCAAAAACCGACAGCATAAGCGCGTTCGTAATTTACGACAAAAACAGCGACGGTCGCACGCAGGAGCCTTCTACCGTATTGTCCAATCCGTTCGGATTAAAGAATATGCTAGGAAACGTGATGGAATATACCGCCGACAAGTACGATGAAAACGCTTACGGAAAAAGAAGCGGTAACACGCTTAATCCTTTGGTTACCGAAGGCGATGAATATGTTGTGAGAGGCGGAAACTACATGTCCGACGCAGCCGATGTTCGCTCAGCGACACGCGGGCACACTAAACACGACGATTGGTTAAAAACCGATCCGCAACAACCAAAGAGTATTTGGTGGTATTCCGATATAAAAGGAATCGGATTCAGGGTTGTATGTGAGCCGGACAGTTCAATAAACGCAAAATAAATATTTCTAAAACAAATTTAAATATATGAAAGAGAACAATTTATCAAGAAGGAATTTCTTAAAAACCTCTGCTGTGGCTGGAGCAGTAGGAGTGATTGGAACCGGCACCACAGGCTTTTTAACCTCATGTAGTGGTGGAGAAGGAAAGGCTAAAGGAGCCAATGTGCCTTTAAGAGAACCCGAAACGTATTATATTCCGGAATTGCCTGACTTAGCCGACGACGGAAAAGAACTGAAAGCCGGTGTGGTGGGTTGCGGCGGTAGAGGATCGGGGGCTGCCATGGACTTCCTGAATGCTGCCAATGGTGTGACTATTGTTGCTTTGGCCGATGTGTTTCAAGATCGAGTTGACAGTTTAGCCGATAAACTGAAATCGGAAAAAAACATAGACATTCCTGCCGACAAACGCTTTGTTGGATTGGATGCATACAAACAAGTAATCGATAGCGATATCGATGTGCTTATCGACTGTACACCACCGTTTTTCCGTCCCGAGCACTTTAAATATGCTGTAGAAAAAGGCAAACACTGCTTCCTCGAAAAACCGGTTTGTGTTGATGCTGTAGGATACCGTACATTGGTTGCCGCCGCAAAACAAGCTCAGGCAAAAAACTTAAGGGTTGTTACCGGAACACAGCGTCATCACCAACGCTCGTACGTTGAGTCGTTCAAACAGATTATGAACGGCGCCATTGGAGAGATTACCGGCGGTGTGGTTTATTGGAATCAGAGCATGTTGTGGTATCGCGATCGTCAACCCGGATGGAACGATTTTGAATTTATGGTTCGCGACTGGGTGAACTGGAAATGGCTATCGGGCGACCATATTGTTGAACAGCATGTTCATAATATCGATGTATTTACCTGGTTCAGTGGACTAAAACCAGTGAAGGCGGTTGCTTTTGGTTCGCGCCAACGTCGTGTAACGGGCGACCAGTACGATAACTTTAGCGTAGATTTCACCATGGAAAACGGAGTTCACCTGCACAGCATGTGTCGTCAAATCGACGGATGTGCCAACAACGTGAGCGAGTTTATCCAAGGCACCAAAGGCTCATGGTCAAGCAACGGTGGTCATGTAATTAAAGACCTCACCGGAAATGTAGTTTGGGAATACGATGGAGAAGCCGAAAAAGCAAACTTCAAACAAACCAATCCTTATACTCTTGAACACGTGAACTTGATAAATTGCATTCGCAAAAATCTGCCTATCGAACAAGCTTCAGAAACAGCAATTTCGAATATGGCAGCCATTATGGGACGCGAAGCGGCTTATACGGGGCAAGAAACAAGTTGGGATGCCATGACTGCCTCGCAGCTTGACTATACACCGAAAGATTTGAATATCGGTAAAATGGATATGTCAAGTTTCACGGTTCCTGTACCCGGAAGCGCGCAGAAATAATAATTTGCTTTTGGGTGTTAGCTTCGGTTGCAGATAATGCCTTCGGCGATATGCGCTTTGCGCGATAAAACTTCGTTGATAGACCAATGGCTAACAGCCAATAGCCAACAGTTTAATTAAAAATGACCATAGACAGAAGAAAATTCATCAAATCATCGCTTGCCGGTGCTGCGGCTGTCGGTTTGGGAAATTCCTTGACTGCCTCCACGCGTGAAACGTCAGCAAGTGGGCCTCCCGCTTTTCCGATAAAAGCCGAGCTGAAAATATCGTTTCAGGAAGGAACCGCTCCCGGTGCCAACCTCAACGAGAAGTTCGATTTTATGGAAAAACACGGCGTTGTGGGCTTCGAACCCCACGGAAGGGGTATGAAAGGCCGTATGCAGGAATTCAAAGATGCGTTGAAAGGACGAAACATCAAGGTGAGCGCTGTTTGTGCCGGTTTCGAAGGATTCATTCTTTCTACCGACCCCGCTATCCGCAAACAATGCCGCGACACCATGGAAGAGCTTATCATTCTGGGTGGTGAACTGGGTTCTACGGGTGTAATTATTGTTCCCGCGTTCAATTCGCAAGTGCCGGTAATGCCGCACACACAGGAAACACGCGATTTCTTGTGCGAACAATTCAACGAAATGGGAAATACCGCGCAAAAATACGGTACCACCGTTATTTTGGAACCGTTGAACCGCCGCGAAGCGTTTTATCTTCGTCAGGTAGCCGATGCTGCCTCCATTTGCCGCGACATCAACAATCCCGGTGTAACCTGTTTGGGCGATTTTTGGCACATGACATGGGAAGAAACCTGCGATATGGCTGCTTTCCTTTCGGCCGGAAAATACTTGCAACACGTACACATGGCCAGCCGCAAACGCCGCAGTATGCCGGGCGAAGACGGCGAAGCTGATAATTATGTAAGCGGATTTAAAGGGCTGAAAATGCTCGGATACGATAAATACGTGAGTTTCGAGTGTGGCTGTCAGGGCGATCGCAACGTGGTTGTTCCCGCCGCGCTGGAACTGCTGAGAAAACAGTGGAAGGAAGCGTAAGTTTATTGACGATTTACGATTGACAATTTACGATTTTAGAATGAGTGGGAGAGAGATTCTTTCACTCGTTTTTTTGTTGCTGGCGCGCTTTTCCGTCAAAGGTCGGACACGGTGCAAAGTGTGTTTGCCTACAGGCATATTTTTTGCTTCGCAGCACACACTTCACAGAAGTGCGCGATCAGATATTGGTTACTCTCGCCCGGAGTGTCGGCACATAAATGATTTTACAAGTATCGCCATACAGGTGGAGAGTGAAGTGTGTACTCTTACCGCAAGTCGACGCTTTACTCTGACTTACGGTTATGAAAATATGGCGTTTGGCTCCGCCGATTTTCAAATTGGTAAGAGAGCACAAGTTACAAACTTGCGCCGGCGGAAAATCATAACAAAATGAGTGAGAAAAACCATTCTTTCCCTCATTTTTCTATTTATAACAGGTTATTTTCGTTATTTTTGTGCAATTGAACTTCAAACACCCCACTTGATGGAAAAAATAAGAAAACTCCTCGCATCCTATAAAACAACCCTTATACTTTTACTTATCTACGCCCTTTTAATGGCGTTGGCCACGTTCGTAGAAAAAGAAATGACTACCGAGGCGGCTAAAGTAATGATTTATTATTCACCCATATTCTTCTTCCTGCAATTTCTGCTGGTGGTTAATTTTATTCTCACGTTTATCGACCATCGCTTCATAAAAAGACGCAGGTGGGCAGTCACGGTTATCCACTTCGCTTTTATCGTTATTCTTGCCGGAGCGCTGACCACGCACGTCTTCGGAAAAGAAGGAACGATGCATATCCGTGAGGGAGAGACCAATAACGTAATGGTCATGCACACATCGAAAGGAGTTTTTACGGAAGAGTTGCCGTTTACGTTGGAACTTTCGGAATTCAGGCTGATCCGTTATCCCGGCTCCATGAGTCCCTCGTCTTACGAAAGCGATTTGCGAATTCATATCGACGGCGAAGTGCGCAAAGCCAAAATCTACATGAATAACGTGCTCGATTTGAAAGGATACCGATTTTTCCAGGCATCGTACGACGAGGATGAACAAGGTACAATTTTAGCGATCAACAAAGATGTGGCAGGACGAAATATTACATACGCCGGTTATTTCTTCCTGATAGTTGGCTTTGTTTTGATGTTTGTTACTCCAAACTCCCGATTGAATAAACTCGCCCGTCAACTGAAAGAACTGAGAAATACTGCTGCATTAGTGGTTATTTTTCTTGCGGTCTCGGTTGGAGCTAACGCTCAAAATTTTACTAATCACGCGGTTTTTCAGGCCGTGCAACGAAATGCCGTTCCCGTGGAGCATGCCGAAAAATTCGGACAGATGCCTGTTCAGTTCTCGGGACGAACCATACCGATAAATACATTTTCATCGGAACTGCTGAGAAAGCTGCATAAGAACAACAAAATCGGGAAACTCAACTCCGATCAGTTCTTGCTTGGCATACTCACATTTCCGCAGATGTGGATGCAAGTACCGTTTATTTCCAACTCCAACGATGAGGTAGCCCGGATATTTCAATTACCCGAAAAGTATTTTGCGTATGCTCAGGTATTTGACGCGAATGGAAATTACAAGCTCTCAGGGAAGGTAAACGAAGCGTACCACAAACCCGAATCCGAGAGAAACGAATTCGATAAAGGCATACTCAAACTCGATGAGCGTATAAACATCATTTTTTTGTTGCTGAACCACCAACTGATGGCTTTTTTTCCCGATGTTGATGATCCCAACCATACCTGGTACGCGCCCGGCGACAATTTATCGGTTTTTTCCGAAGAAGACTCCCTGTTTATTTCCCGCTCGCTGCCCCTCTATCTATCCGAAGTAAGCCGCTCGCTCGAAAGCGGCAGTTGGCAACAACCCGAAGCCATTCTCGATTCAATAGCAGCTTTTCAGCAGAAAGCGGACGTTGGCGCCCACATAAACGCGAAGAAATTGAAAATGGAGATTCGGTACAACAAACAGAATATTTTCAGCAAAACTCGCTCCGCTTATTTTCTTTTAGGTTTTTTGCTTCTTATTTTATCTTTTTTCAGGTTGTTCAAAGAAGCAAAATGGATAAATGCCTTGTTTAAGATACTTAAGCCGGTAATTTTTCTGGCATTTCTTTACCACACATACGGCATGGGCATGCGCTGGTATATATCGGGATACGCGCCCTGGAGTAATTCCTACGAATCGATGGTGTATGTGGCTTGGGCAACCATTCTGGCGGGTCTGATTTTTGGTCGAAAAAACGATCTGACGCTTGCGACGGCAACCATCTTTGGAGGTATTATCCTTTTTGTTTCCGGGCTCAATTGGATGGAACCCCAGATTACAACCCTCGTTCCCGTGCTCAAATCGCCGTGGTTGATGATTCACGTTGCCGTAACAATTGCTGCCTACGGATTTTTTGGGATAAGCCTGTTGCTGGGATTGTCAAACTTGATTATTATGAGTATCGCGAAAGGTGAATCAACTTTGCTGCGAATCAAAGAGTTGAGCATAATCAATAACATGTCGCTGTTGGTAGGTTTGGCTCTGATGACTATCGGCACATTTTTGGGCGGCATCTGGGCTAACGAATCGTGGGGGCGTTATTGGAGTTGGGATCCCAAGGAAACCTGGGCGCTTATTACCGTAGTTGTTTATACCATTGTTACCCATGTTCATTTAGTTAAAAGACTGAACAATTACTGGTTTTTTAACCTCTCATCGGTGGTTGCATTTGCATCGGTGATAATGACATACTTGGGCGTAAATTATCTTTTAAGCGGCTTGCATTCTTACGGAGAGAACGAAGGCGTTTCGGCCATGTTTGTTTACCTGTACGCGATTGTTTTTGTGGTTGCACTTTTAGCGTTTGTTTCCTACAGAGGGTATAATCGATTTCGCAATTAGTAAATTGTAATTAATAATTAGTAATTTAAAGTCATGATCAATTGGGGATTTATTGGTTGCGGCAACGTAACGGAGAAGAAAAGCGGGCCGGCTTTCCGGAAGGTTGATGGTTCGGATGTGGCGGCAGTAATGCGTCGCGATACCGAGTTGGCCAAGGATTACGCTACTCGGCACAATATACCGAAGTGGTATTCCGATGCGGATGCGTTGATAAACGATACCGATGTAAACGCCGTGTATGTTTCCACCCCGCCCGGATCGCATGCAGAGTACGCTATTGCCGCCATGAGAGCCGGAAAACCGGTATATGTGGAAAAACCGATGGCGGCTTCGTATGAAGAGTGTGTGACAATGTCTGAGGTGGCGGAACATACCGGCACACCTTGTTTTGTGGCTTATTATCGGCGTACGCTGCCCTATTTTTTGCGGGTAAGACAGTTGGTGGAAAACGGTGAGATAGGAGAAGTTGAAGAGGTGAAAATTCATTTCGTAAATCCGCCGTATGCTTCCGATTTAAGTCGCAAAACACTTCCCTGGCGGGTGAAAAAAGAGATTGCCGGAGCGGGATATTTTTACGATTTGGCATCGCATCAGCTGGATTATCTCGATTTTGTTTTCGGAGAAATAACCGAAGCTCACGGAACAGCTGAGAACGTTGCCCGACTATACGATGTGGAGGATACGGTAGATGGAGATTGGAAACACAAATCGGGAGTTGCAGGGCACGGACATTGGGAGTTTGCCGCTCCCGTAACGGAAAGAACCGACGAAATAACCATCTTTGGCTCACAAGGCTCTATTCGCTTTTCCACGTTCCGGTTCACGCCCATTGTGCTCAACAACGCCTCCGGCGAAAAGATTTTTACCGAAGAAAACCCCGAAAATATTCAGTTTTACCTCATTCAAAGTATTGTGAATTACCTGAACGGCAAAGGCGATTATCCCGTGAGCGATTTTCGTTCCGCAACGCGCACCAATTGGGTGATGGATAAAATATTAGGAAAAATTGTCTGACCGATTAGCCGATCTGACGGTTAGAGAATTATGCATCTGGCGAACTTTAAGCCGTCAAATGCCGGGCAATTTACTCTTTTAATAACCCATCAATCGCACTCGTTACTTTTTTGCTTTTCCAGTCTGCAGCGCCGATTTTCCGAATAGCGATTCCTCCGTTTTTTCCGATTAAAAATGTGATGGGAATGGTATTGGAAGCCAATTGTTGGGGTGGGGAAGAGTGAATGTAATATATCGGCAAATCGTAACCTTTGTCGGCCATAAACTTATCTACGGTGGCTTTCGGGTCAGTGGTGGCGAACACAAACACGATATCGAAATTGTTTTTGTATTTGTTGTAAAGCTCCTGTATGGCGGGCATTTCCGCGATACAAGGTGGACACCACGTAGCCCACATATTCAGAAAAACCACTTTCCCCTGAGCTTGGTTCAAATCGAAAGGCTGTCCGTTATCGTCGGTAAGTTGCCAACGGTAATCGGTTAATGTTTCGCGGTTTTCCGCTTTTTTTACCGATGGCGCAAAGGTAGCCATTGCTTTGCTTGCCCAATATTTCAGTCTATTTCCCACGGGCGTAAACAAAACAAGCACGATTAATCCGATAAAAACTATATTTGAAATCCACGATTTCTTTTTGTTGGTTTTAGGTGTTTTCTGTTCCATTTTTTATTCGCTTTACTAATGTAACACCTAAGTCGATAAGATGTTTTACATCTTCTTTTTCGTATATCCATTTATTTGTTTCTAATCCGATAACTTTTTTCCCTTTCAGCGCTTCAATCTTGGGACAATAATCGTTCTCTACAATTAAAAAGTAGGGGTGTTTTCCCTTGTTGATAGTTAGGAACAGGTCAACATTCTCTCTGTTTAATTCCTTCCCGGGAGTCCAGTTCGAAGAGGTAATGGTCAAGTTGTTATCGATGTAACTGATGTTGGATTTCTTTCTTTTGCTGAAAAGGAAATCAAACCAATCTTTCTTTACTATTTTGAACTCAACCGCGTCCGGAAGTTCAATTCTGCTGTAAATTCCGGTAAAAGTGGAAGACGTATATGCCCTTGTTCCCAAGGAGTCTGAAGCAAGAAAAAAGATATTGTCCGTCAACATACAGACAACAAATTTGCTGCTCAAAAACCTGTCCGTTCCGGGAATGATAAATGTTCTGTTCGAAGTGTTCGTTTCCGGTTTGTATCCTAACTCGGTTAAATTTTCCGCTAATATATCAACTGCCGATTTTTCCATTCTTTCTACCGTTGTTAAAAGTAATTGTTTGTTATTGTTGTTGTATAATAAAATGTTCCGAAAAGACTTAAAATTAAATGTATAGTTTCATTTTTTGCATAATGACTTCAATTGAAAATCGGTGAAATCACAAATCACGCATAACACATTCGTCTGTAAGGAGGTATTTAATAAATCAATCATGTACCGCCACTTCGGGCGGAGTTTCGGGAGGCATTTTCTACCGCAGACGGAAAACCCGCCTGCGGTTATGAAAGTACCGCCCATTCGGGCGATGAGGTGTTTTAACGAATATTTATCTAAAGTAACGTTATGACCCTGCCCGATGTTACTTTCTTAAAATTTTCTCCAAAGCTTTTCCTTTCGCCAACTCATCCACCAATTTATCTAAATAGCGAATTTTTTGCATCAGTTCGTCCTCAATTTCTTCTACCCGATATCCGCAGATTAGACCGGTAATTTTCGAAGCGTTTGGATTCAACTGCGGCGCTTGTGCGAAAAAAGTCTCCAAATCGACATTCAAATCGATTTGCTTTTGTAACGATTCCGCATCGTATCCCGTCAACCAGAAGATAACGGTATCGAGTTCCGCTTTCGTGCGTCCTTTCTTTTCCGCCTTTTGAATGTATAACGGGTAAACATTGGCAAAAGGCATGGAGAATATTTTTGAATTTTTCATTAGTGTTGTTTACTTAGGATTGTTTATTCAAAATTATTATTTATCAGGATTTGTAGCATTAAACTCCAGCACATACTTGTTCATCCCTTTCTTCGTGGAGAGATTAAAATCTGAGCCAATTTCCTGTAAGGCAATTCTTAAACGATTCATAGCTGTGGTCATGCTGTTGTAGGCAGTAATACTTCCTGCCCAGAAAGTTTCTTGTAGAATATTTTTGTCTATATCGTTTGTAGGGTTCTCCAATAACATATTCAGAATTTTTTGCTGTTGTTGAGTCAATTTCACCGATTTGTTGTTTTTCTGCAATTCCATTCGCAATGAATCGTAATGTACTAATCCGATGTAATAATTTCCGTTTTTATCTTTCAGAATACGGTCGGGGCGAATTTCTTTCTCTTTCGAAATCACATAAAAATAGGCTGTCAACAAAAGAATTTCCAAAAATAGAAAGATGAAGATTAAATGTTTGGGCATCAGTTTAATAATCGTGGCTTTAGGATAGCTCACAAACCCTTGATATTCAATTTCGCCCATCAATCCCTCATTAATTACCGGCGTGCTGTATTTTATGCGCTGTTTGGTTGTATCTCCGCTTATTTTGCGCGTGTCTTTGTATGAAACCGCAGTGAAAGTCTTTACTGCGAGTCCTTTCCGGTCAAATTTATCTTGAAACAAGGCATTAATCGTATCGGGACTAACGCTGTACACGTGCGTTAAAAAGCTCTGGAGCGAATGATGTGCTTCGGTAAGCGAATCCTCCTTTTTTCGGTAAAACTCAATAATGGTGTCTCCGGTTTGAATAGTCATAAGCACATATCTGCCTATATTGTCTTTCTTTTCAGGCTCTTTCTTGTAAAATGTGCTTTCATTCTGCATTTTGGTGGCAACATCTTCGTTGATGGATTGAATGAGAAGCGGGGTTACGCTTTCTTTAAATTCATCTTCCTCTGCTTTGAATTGGGCTACCGACAACAAAACAATAAAACCGAAGAGCGTAAGCAGAATAACCCTCAGCCAAGCCGCCAAACTTATATTATATTTCTTCCACTTCTCCAATTGATTCATCTTTCTTCTTGCAAAAATACAACTTTTGCGGGAGATAAAGGAAAAGTTTAGTGCGAATTTGATTTTGTCAATATGTTGAAATAAAGCGAATTATAAAATGTGATAAAAATGTGACTGAAAAATCGTCGTTTGCAGTGTTTGTACCGCTACCTTTAACAACTGAATATTCCCGGAATAATGTCAGCGTGGCAATTATGAAAACTAATTTTAAAAAGATTGATTTACTTGTCGGATGGGCAATTTTTGCCGTTGCCGCCACCGTGTATCTAAGTACTATTGAACCAACCGCCAGTTTATGGGACTGTGGTGAATTTATTGCCTTGGCCTACAAAATGGAAATAGGTCACTCCCCGGGCGCGCCCTTTTTTATGCTTGTCGGTAACCTTTTTTCGCAATTTGCGTCTAATCCGGCGTTGGTGGCTAAAAGCATCAATATCATGTCGGCGTTGATGAGCGCTTTTACTATTCTCTTTCTATTTTGGACAATTACGCATTTAACACGGAAAATGTTGGTTGCAAATGGAGATACAATGCCAAAAGCCGAAAAGACGCATATTTTTCTCATTATGAGTTGCGGGGCAATTGGTGCTTTGGCTTATACGTTTTCCGATACGTTTTGGTTTTCTACCGTTGAAGCGGAGGTGTACGCGTTTTCGTCGATGCTCACAGCACTTGTTTTTTGGCTGATTCTCAAATGGGAAGATAATAGCGAAAAGCAGGATTCCGATAAATGGCTCGTGCTTATTGCTTATGTTATGGGTGTTTCCATTGGTGTTCATTTGTTGAATCTGCTGTGTATTCCGGCTATTTGTTTGGTCTATTACTTTAAAAAAGCCGAAAAACCAAACTTCAAAAACGCTGTTGTCACGTTATTTATATCTTTCGGGCTGATTTTTTTGTTGTTGTACGGCATTGTTCCAGGGTTTACAAAAATGGGAGGCTGGTTCGAGTTGTTTTTTGTAAACCGAATAGGATTATCGTACAACAGCGGCGTGTATGTTTACCTAACACTTCTTTTAGCTACAATCGTGTGGACATTGTTCGAAACCTTAACTGCCAGAGTAAACGAAAAACGTGCAAAAACGGCATTTTGGTTTAGTTTTTTACTTTCGGGAATATTTTTCACGGGAAATAACTTTTGGTTTTGGTTGTTGTTGCTCGTTGCCGGTATTGTGATAATATTTCGAAGAACAGTGTTAAACATTCGTGTCATAAATCTGGTTTCGTCTTGTTTATTAGTGTTTCTAATCGGTTGTTCCGTTTACGCGTTGGTACCCATACGCTCAAACGCCAATCCTCCACTCGACTTGAATTCTCCCAAAGATGTTTTTTCGTTAAGAGGTTACCTTAACCGTGACCAGTACGGACAAAAACCGTTGTTGCACGGCCGTACTTTTGCTTCGGATGTTGCACGTAAAAGAGACGGAAGCGCAATTTTCAAATCCAAAAAACAATACGTGAGACTGATAAAATCTTCCGCTTCCGAAAAAGACAGATATATTGTTCGTGAAATCGTGGATGAGTACAATTACACGCAAACCATGTTTTTCCCTCGTATGTATTCGGGCGAAAAAGCTCACGTTCATGGCTATAAGAGATGGGGCGGCATTACCGATGAAAGCAAAGCTCCTACTATGCTGGAAAATATCCGATTTTTCATCAATTATCAGGTGAATTTTATGTATTGGCGCTATTTTATGTGGAATTTCTCGGGACGTCAGAATGATATTCAAGGCGATGGCGGAATAACCCGTGGAAATTGGATAACCGGTATTCCGTTTGTAGATAACTATGTTCTTGGCTTGGGCAGTCAGAAGGATATTGCCCCCGATGTGGTGGATAATAAAGGTAGGAACACCTATTTTATGCTGCCGCTGTTACTCGGTTTATTGGGCATATTTCATCAGGTAAACCGGAAAAAAAGGGGGATACAGGATTTTCTTGTAATTTTTGTTCTCTTTTTTATGACAGGATTGGCCATTGTTCTATACATCAATCAGACTCCGTATGAGCCGAGAGAACGCGATTATGCCTACGCCGGATCATTCTATGCGTTTTGTATTTGGATAGGTTTAGGTGTTTCCGGCATCAGCAAATTACTTGGGAAAATTGTGAAAAACAGAAAGTTATCGGTTGTCATTGCCACGCTTGCCTGTTCAGTGGTGCCACTACAAATGGCCGTTCAAAATTGGGACGACCACGACCGCTCCGGCCGTACAATTGCTCGCGATATGGCCATGAATTTTTTGAATTGCGTTGAGCCCGGTGGAATAATTTTCACGTTTGGTGACAACGATACCTATCCGTTGTGGTATCTGCAAGAAGTTGAAGGGTTTAGAACCGATGTACGTGTTACAAACCTTACATTTCTGACAACCGATTGGTATATAGACCAGATGCGACGTCCGGCTTACAAATCTGAAGCACTGCCTATTACGTGGACGCGAGAGCAATATTCGGGCGAAGCCGGTTCACACGCTTATATAATTACCAAACAGCAAATAGAAAAGACACTGCGCGACAATGCAATTTCTCCAATACATTACGGATTGTATTACGATACGGAGAGTTTCAGAGACACGGTTTCGCTGAGTCAAGCGCTTGAAAAAATAAAAACCGGAACATCTGTACCAAAAAATCCGTATATCGACAACAGTCAGGTTCTTCCTGCCCGTGTTTTGTCGCTTAGCGTAGATTCTTCCCGTATCAACTGGCATAACCTGAACGCGAATCCAACTGAAAGCATGCACATCAATCTGGAAAACAGGCAAGTGCTCAACAAAAGCGAATTGATGGTTTTAGAACTGATAAACAGTATAAACAACGACAATTGGAATCGTCCTTTGTATTTCGCGACTACGGTTGCTCCCAATCTTTTCATGAACTTGGAAGATAATTTTTCTCTCGAAGGAATTGTGTATCGAGTAACTCCCAACGGAGAAGCTCAGTCCGTTAATACGGATGTTATGTACAACAATTTTATGAACAAATTCAGGTGGGGTGGTATCGACAAAAACTCATCTGTCTATTTCGATGAAAAAAACCGAGGAATGATTACCATTTTGAGAACTTATGCGGCTCGGCTTATTGATTCACTTATGGCGGAAGGTGAAAACGAGAAGGCAGTGTATGTACTCGATAAATGTATGGCTTCGATGCCGCAAAAAGCCATGCCGTACGGAATGGAAGGCGTATCGATGGGTAGTGCGTATTATCAATTAGGACTAAGCGATAAGGCCGTCGCGTTGTTCGATTCCATGGATTATCGGTTGAAGCAAAACTTGCGTTGGTTTGGTCAGCTGAAGCCGCAACAACTTGCTGATACTGCTTACGAAGTGTATGGTAATTTGGAACAATTGCTCACAATTACTTCAGTGTATCGAAAGTTCGATTCGGTGAAATTTTTGGAAAACTCCCTGTTTTTACTCGAAAACGCTCAATTGTATTATATTTCCGGATTGTCTTATGCGGGCGATTTTATCTTGCAAGAGTTAATGAACGAAACCCTGCAGGCTTATAACGAAAAGCAACATTCTTCCGGGCTCAATGACAACGAATTGGAAAAATCCGAAGAACTTACACTGGCAAATAAGATTCTTGAACTAATGCAAAAATACAGTCCCGAATTGTTGGAGAAGTATGCGAGAAAGTGATATCAGTAACGTGTTACCGAATGTATCAATCTGTTATCGACTTATTATCATTTATTTTCGCTTTCTTCTTCCTTTCCCCTCGGTAATATCAAGTTCAGCAACACACCTACCATTGCCGCCAATCCGATTCCGGCAAAAGTGAAATTGCCCACTTTCAAAACCGCGCCGCCAATTCCGGTTGTGAGGATTAGAGAAGCGATGATAAGGTTTCGAGTGTTGCTCATATCGGTTTTGTTCTGTATCATATTGTTTACACCCGTGGCGGCAATCATACCGAAAAGCAACAGCATTATTCCACCCAATACCGCGCTTGGAATTGTTTTAAGGAATACGCTGATTTTGCCGATCAACGAAAACAAGATGCCTGTAATGGCTGCGATTCTGAAGACGAAAGGATCGGTAACCTTGGTAAGAATCATGGCTCCGGTAACTTCGGAATAAGTGGTTACGGGAGGACCGCCGATAAGCCCCGCGATGCTGCACGCAATTCCGTCGCCGAGCATTGTTCGGTGTAATCCGGGATTTTCTACGAAATCTTTTCCCGCTACCTGATTCACCGCGTACACATCGCCAATGTGCTCTATCACAGGCGCAATGGCAACCGGAATCATAAACAAAATGGCTTCCCACGAAAATTGGGGCGTTACAAATTGGGGAAAACTGAACCAGGGCGCGTCAACAATAGGTGCGAAATCGATTTTTCCCATCAACATGGCGGCAATATATCCAACAATAATTCCGCTGAAAATGGGTATCAGTTTCAACAATCCTTTTGCAAACATGCTCACGATAATGGCGGTAACGAGCGAAATAAGCGCCAGCAGCCAATTTTCGGACGCCATGTTTACACCCGCTCCCGAAAGCGACAACCCGATAAGCATAATCACCGGCCCGATAACTACCGGCGGGAAAAGTCGCTGAATAACTTTTACACCCTGCCATTTTACGAGCGCGCTCATCAAAAAATAAACCGCTCCAACAGCCACCAGCCCCGAGAGCGTTCCCGGCAAGCCATACAGTTCGGTGGCCTTAATTATGGGCGCGATGAAAGCGAAGCTGCTGCCCAAAAAAATAGGGACAATACCTTTCGTTACCAAGTGAAAGATTAATGTCCCGATTCCTGCGGTGAATAAGGCTGTAGATGGGTCTAAGCCGACTAAAAGAGGTACTAAAACGGTGGCGCCGAATGCCACAAATAGAAACTGAACCCCAACCACGGTTTTGGATAGGGTCGATAGCGGTTTTACATTTTCCATGCTGTAAAGGATGACATTTTTTTGATTTTGTGCAAAGTTAAGATAAGTTTTGAATAATTATTGATGGTTGAAGAAAATAATAATTTACGTTCCTGCAGAAACATGACAAGTTTTACGATTTGAGATTGATGGACGTTTATATTTTAAACATCCAACTTCAAATTGAACCGAAGCGGAAATTCCGTCACGTGGGACTTCAAACTTCCGACTTTTTTCACTACTTTTGTACGATAAAAAACTATACATGCGGGAAGATAAAAGTCAGTTGATGAATTACGCCATGTACGGCGGTGTGTTTCTGGGGTTGTTCTGGGTATTTAAATATTTTTTTGTTATCGGATCAACTCAAATGCCCGTGCTAAGTGCTATTGGCTCTTTTTTGGCTGTTGGTACTCCAATCATTCTCTTCAATTATTTAGTAAAATATAAAACCCTTATTGTGGACAACAAAATGCGCTACTGGCACGGTGTGCAATTTGGGATTATGTTGTTTTTTTTCGCCTCACTTTTAGAAGCCTTCATCGCTTTTATACATGTTACTTGGATTGATCCGGCCTTTGTGGGACGGATTTATACTAACGCGCTTGAAATGGTGAAATCGATGAATTTGGGTTCAACATTAGTCGATTCTATTGAAAATCAACCCTTGCCAACCAATTTCAACTACATTGTAAGCAATATTATTTTAGCCGATGTACTCGTAGGGATTGTTTTGTCTATGCTGATTGTACCCATGGCTATTCGCTTTACACCAAAATCCCCCATCGTAAAATCGTAAATTTAGCAATATGGATATTTCTGTTGTAATTCCTTTGTATAACGAAGAAGAGTCGCTTCCCGAACTGCACGCGTGGATAAAGCGTGTGATGGAAGAGAACAAATTTTCGTACGAGATTATTTTTGTTGACGACGGCAGTAACGACCGTTCTTGGGAAATTATTTCGGAACTGAAACATCAGGCGAGTCAAGTGAGGGCAATTAAATTCGGAAGAAATTACGGCAAATCGCCCGCTCTTCATTGCGCTTTTGCCAAGGCACAAGGCGACGTGATTATTACCATGGATGCCGATTTGCAAGACAGTCCCGATGAAATTCCTGAACTCTATCGTATGATAAAAGAAGACGGTTATGACTTGGTTTCGGGTTGGAAACGGAAGCGATACGACTCGAAACTGACCAAAAACCTGCCGTCGAAATTCTTCAATGCCACGGCGCGCAAAGTTTCGGGAATCAAGTTGCACGATTTCAACTGCGGACTGAAAGCCTATCGCCGTTCTCTTGCCAAAAACATCGAGGTGTATAACGATATGCACCGCTACATTCCCATTTTGGCAAAAGATGCCGGTTTTAAAAAAATCGGGGAAAAAGAGGTGCAGCATCAGGCGCGAAAATATGGCAAAAGTAAGTTTGGAAATCGCCGATTTGTAAACGGTTATCTGGATTTGATGACGATTTGGTTTCTGAATAAATTCGGCAAAAAACCGATGCACTTTTTCGGTCTTTGGGGAAGCGTGATGTTTATCCTCGGCTTTTTATCCATTATCGCCGTGGGAGCCATCAAACTCTACGACATGCACGTTGGAAATCCGTATCGGTTGGTAACCGAGTCGCCCTACTTTTTTATCTCGCTCACGATGATGATTTTAGGAACACTGCTGTTTCTTGCCGGATTTTTGGGCGAACTGGTTTCGCGCAACTCGCCCGAGAGAAATAATTATCGGATTGAAGAGGAACTTTAATACGAGAATAATAGATGTTTCATTTCGTTCAAGATGACAAAAGAACCATGACAAAAAGTTTAGACGAACTGATTTTAGAACGTAAATCGATACGTAAATTTAAACAGAACCCCATTGACAAACAGATTGTTGATTCGATAATTGAAAGCGCCCGATTAGCTCCTTCGGCAGTGAATTTTCAGCCGTGGAAGTTTTATGTCTGCCAATCGGAAGAAGCAAAACAGATTGTTCGCGACAGTTATCCCCGTGAGTGGTTCAATGCCGCTCCGCTATACATTCTTGCCTGCGGTGATCGTGAACAATCGTGGAAACGCCCGTGCGACGGTAAAGATCATGTAGATATTGATATTGCCATAGCCGTGGAGCACATGGTGTTGAAGATTACCGAACTTGGACTTGGAACCTGCTGGGTGTGTAATTTCAATCCGCAGATTATCAAAAATGGACTAAAATTAAGCGAAAACATGGAACCGATTGTTCTATTGCCCGTTGGTTACCCGGAAGATAACGACGCAGATCCCAGAAATAAAAAGCGTAAATCGCCGGAAGAGATAACGGAATGGATTTAGAATAACTTCAACAACTCACAAACAAAATGAAAACAAAACCCCTATTTTTTCTCCTCGCTATTTTCCTTTTGACTTCATGCTCGCAAAAGAAAAACGATACTTATTTTCAAAACAGCGGAGAAATTTTTCACACGTTGTATAACATCAAATACGCATATAATCGTTCGTTGGAAAAAGAAATTTTGGCTGAATTAGAACGATTTGAGCAATCGCTGAATCCGTTTAGAGAGAACACGATTATCACCAAAATAAATAACAACCAACCCGTGAAGCCCGATTCCCTATTTTTGGAAGTTTTCAACAAAGCCATGGAAGTTTCGCGCGTGTCGGAAGGAAAGTTCGATATCACGGCTTCGCCGCTTATTAACGCGTGGGGATTCGGCTTCAAGAATATGGACAGCATTACGCCCGAAATTATCGACAGCCTGAAACAATTTGTGGGATACGATAAAATCACCATCGACAGCGACGGAAATATAGTAAAGTCCGATTCTCGGGTTCAACTCAACACTTCGGCCATTTCGAAAGGATACTCCTGCGATTTGATTGCGCGCTTGTTCGAAAACTTCGGAATTGAGAACTATATGGTTGAAATTGGCGGCGAAGTAGTGGCCAAAGGCGTGAACGATAAAGACGTTTGCTGGCGCATCGGTGTTGACAAACCCATTGATGACAGCACGGGACTGCAGCACGAATTGCAAGCTATTATATCGCTGTGTAATAAATCGTTAGCTACATCAGGGAACTATCGAAACTATTACTTGAAAGACGGTAAGAAGTATGCGCACACCATCGATCCGCAAACGGGTTATCCTTCGGAACAAGATATTTTGGGCGCTACCGTTCTTGCCGATGATTGCATGACGGCCGACGCCTTTGCCACCGCTTTTATGGCAATGGGACTGGAAAAATCGAAAGAAGTGGCGAAAACAATTCCGGGATTGCATTATTACTTCATTTATGCCAAACCCGACGGCACGCTGGATGTTGCTTATTCCGAAGGATTTGAGCAGTTTTTCGCGGAATGAAAGTGTTATTGGTAATTAACTCTTACATCCTTCAAAGATTGTGTGAAAAATATACCTAAGTAATGTGTAAAAAGTTGGTATAAATAATACAGTATGGTGAAGTAAATTAGCCCGCGACTCTCCCCTTAAAATAAGGGGAGTACCCCGCTTGGCGGGGGGAGGGGTTATGAGGGAATGCTTTAATTTTAAAATCATAACCCCTCCGCTCGTTCCTCACTCGTCCCCTTAACTTAAGGGGACAGTTGCGCAGGCCATATTTTCACTATTTATCATAAAAAACCAACATATTTTTCCCACGTTAAAGAGTAATTTGTTATTGCCTAAGGGCGAATCTCCGATTTCTGAATGTATCCGCCAAAAGGCGGAGGAATGAAGAATCTGCTTTTTTAATAAATAGATGTTTCACTTCGTTCAACATGACAAAATGAAAGTGTATTTCTTGTTTTATAAAGGTTATAAAAACGCGGCGATTGATATTAAAAACAATAAATTATGAACCATCCCATTTCCATTGTTCCTATGAACAAAAAAGAAGTAAAAGATTTAGTTATCGACTATTCTTTTTACGAAACTCTTTACGGGCTATCGCTTATCGCATCCACGTCGAAAGGGATATGCTACATCGGTTTCGGAGAAAAAGAAACGATGTTCAACGATTTTAAAAAGAGATATTCCAGTGCAATCCTGCAAGAGCAAAAAACCGACTTGCATAAATCGGCGTTAAGTTACATCAAAAACGAAAAAGTTTCGGAGTTGCCGCTTCATATTTCGGGAACCGATTTCCAAATCCGCGTTTGGAAAGCATTGTTGGAAATCCCTATCGGGAAATTATCGTCGTACCAAGCGGTGGCAAATGCCGTAAACAATCCCAAAGCCGTGCGCGCCGTCGGTTCTGCCGTTGGCGATAATCCGGTATCGTATATCATTCCATGTCATCGCGTTATCCGTTCCGATGGTGGATTGGGCGGCTATTTTTGGGGATTGGAAATTAAGCGGCAGATGATTGATGTAGAGACGCAATGCTTGCGTCTTGATTAATAAAAACTACCATGTCATTAAAAAATCAGTTAATTGCAATTTTTATTCTCTTTCCTTTGCTTTTGACGGCGCAGGAGAAAGATTCCGTTCGTTACCCGACTTTCAAAGTTGACGCCACGATGAAAAACAAATTCGAGTATGCTTCCGAAACAGGTAAATCAAGATTTTCGGTTCGAAATTCGCGCATCGGTGTGCGGGGTAATCTTACCGAACTTGTTTCCTATCGCGGACAACTGGAGTTGAGCGACAACGGAAACTTCAAAGTACTAGATTTGTACGGTTCCATGGAACTGCTTAAGGGATTAAAAGCTTCGCTGGGTCAGATAAAAGTACCTATTTTCAACGACTACATCACAACGCCGGGTACCATGATGTTTGCCAATCGGGCATTCATCGGAAAGTATTTTCTCAGCACGCGCGACCTTGGTTTCCAAACGCAATATACTTTTGGTTTAGGTAAAATCCCGACGAGAATTGAATTTGGCGTTTATAACGGAAATGTAATCAACGATCCGGTTTGGAACGACCGATTATCGTATGGCGGGCGCGTTGAATTTGGCACGATGAAAGGTTTCAGAACCACGGCCAAGTTTTACGACTATTCCAATATATCCGATTCGCACTACCTGTTTTACGGTGCCGATTTACGTTACGCGACGGATTACTGGAAAGTGGAAACCGAATTTATGCGCAGAGACAATAAAAACGATCACACAGACCGCATGCTTTCGTATTACGTGCAAACGGCTTACGTTCAGCCGTTGAAAAAAACGTTCTTTTTCAAAAACATTATCCCCGCCGTTCGCTGGGACGCTATCGACAAGGATGCGACCAACGATAAATTCGATATTAACAGATTTACCGTAGGGTTGGGTTTCGGATTTACGCAGAAATACTTCTCATCGCTTCTGCGTTTCGATTACGAAAAGTACTTTGTGAACCAGACACTCGATATTTTAGACAAATATCCCGAAATGGATTCCGATAAGTTCACGGTGGAATTGTTGCTTACTTTCTAAAAAAAACAATGAGGTTGTCTAATTTTTCAAGACAGCCTCATTGTTTAATTACATGGTATCAGATTTTTTTATTTCTTAATCAATACGATATTCATAAATCTTTTATAGGAAGAGCCGGTTGATGTAGCGCTGGAAGGCGGTTCTCCCGTAAACAAATAGAATCCGAAGCCCTTTGCTCCTGCACTCCAAGTTCCGTTATCATCGAGCGTGTAAGATACCGTGCCGTCGGCAGCAATATCAAGTAAGCCGGCTAATTGGGAATTTGAACTCCAGGTGTAACCTCCGGTGGCTGATCTCAAACATAAATACACCAATCGTCCATCGGTTGCGGTCATGAGATATTGGCCGGCACTTATAGTTGCGGCATTAGTCTTAGGATTGAAATCTACTACTATTTCTGCTTCTGTTGTACCGGTAACAATCAAATTTTTCAATAAGAAAGACGCATTGTCTTCCTTCATTTCAAATACAACTGTGGTTGTTTCCAATCGGTTGCCTTGCGATGGATTGTTGAATTGCATTTCCCATTCACCCAAAAGGCCGGCATACGATACCTGAACTATGTCGTAAGTAATTGTCCGTCCGTTACTGGAAAAGGTAATCGAGCCTTTACGGGGGATGCTTTTGCCGGCTGTAAGATATAATTTGTCATTCTCAAACTTGTAAGTTATCCAATCCGGTTTGCTTTCAACAGTTATCGGAAAACTGGAAATTACATCCGTCTCTACCGTTGAGCCTTCGGACAAGAAAGCAATCGTGTTGCCCCTGAAGTTTTTGAACCACATTACCGCGGCGGTTTGTACTGCCGTAACTTCTATTTTTTCTCCTCCGGACTCAATGGTAATGGTAGCAGAGCGTCCGCCCATGCCAAGATTTGGCTCAGCTTTTAGATTTATGGTTGTTCCTGAAACGCTTGGTACACACCATTCCTCATTGGATGTGGCATTTACCGCACCCGTGGCATTCACCTTGATATATCCTTCGCCTCCTTGAGATTCAAAGGTGACATTTGCTTCTGTCACTTTTAGTTGATTAACCGGTGTTTCAATTCCCGAATTCTTTTCACAAGAACTCATCAAAAACACCAGAGAAATGAAAAGTATAGTATTTGTTATTATTCTCATAATCTATCGTTTTTTGTTATTGTTTTGTGAAAGTAAAGCTATGGAACCGATTACCGCTTCCGGAGTAATATCCTTTGTATGTTGCGGAACTGTGTCCACCCAATACAGAATCATACATTCTGAGTAAGAATCCGGTTGTCTTGTATGTGCCCCACACTCCGTTATCTACCATGCTGAATTCTATGACACTTTCGTTGTTGAGTTTTTCAAGATTTAATATACTTGTTAATCCAATGGTTAAACTGTAATTCAAGTAACCGGCATTTGAATCCCATGGATTTATTGAAACCGTATAACCGCCTGATTTGCCAACATCTTGCGCCAATAGATTTACTGCCCCGTTTATTTTGTCGAAACCAAGTTCGATATCAAAATCAGAAAGTCCCTTCAGGGTAAATGTTTTACCTTTCACTTTTTCCTCAATGGTAATCGTGGTGGAAAGCGTGTTGTTGTAATCTAATTTGAATGTTCCAATGTACTGTTCGTAATAGAGATAGGAGGGACTTAACTTGGGAACAATCTTAATATCAACACCTTTATCGGTAGAAATATAAGTTTTATTAGTATCATCCCATTTGAAATTTTGAACCTTTACATTGTTTACAGACAGCGAATCGATAAATTTAATGCCGGTTGTTGTGAAAATTGCATTAGAAGACGTTTTTGTATCCTTATCCAACTCGAAAGTATATCTGTTATTCTCATTAGTCGATCCTGTGCCGACTACCTGATTATTCTGCATTATTTCGAAATTGGAATAGATATTACACATATCGATAATTGTGTTGACTTTTTCCAAATACTCTTCCCAAGTGACATTTTCAGGCATGCGATGCATTTCCATAATATTGCCATATTTCTTACCTCTAAGAACGACCAAATCGTCGTAAGCTTCCATGACGGTAAATTCGAAATCACCTTTATAGGTAGTATAGCTTCCGTGCTGCTCGTGGTAGTAATGCAGAAACGAATTGTATGTACTGAAAGACAGAGTTACGCTCATGTCCTGACCAAATCGGTAAAGTGATGTTTTCTTTTCAAAAGGCTCACTGTTTCCGGGTTTTATATCAGACATCGCCAATGCATCAACAGAGGCGGTAACTTGCCCGTTTTCAAACTTAAGCAGATAATTAAACGCTCCTCTGCGGTTTGCGTTAACATCGCCGGCGATATATTCCAGCACCCAACCGTTCGGGGCACTTGTCAGAATTTTTTCGTAATACTTTTGTGCTTCATTCAACCTCTCGGCTCCGGATTTTTCGAACAGGTCTGCCTCTTCTTTTACACAAGATTGCAACAGGAAAAAAACTCCGAGGAGAAGGAATATATAATTTTTTAATCCTTTCATACGATTATTTTTTTGTTTTATTAAAGTCGTATGAAACTCGCAATTTACATGCTCGTTTCATAGTGACAATTTATTTGTAAATTGATTCCAAATCTAATGTTAGAACATCGTTTTTACGTCTGTTTACGATATCTCTCATTTCATATAAGTCGATACCCCAGCTCTCTTTGTAATAATTATAGACGATTTCAAGTTTTTTAGTTATCAGTTTCGCTCCCTCCGCCGGATCGCCATTACTATCGGTAGAGGCTCTAACCAGCATGTTTTCCCACCATTCAGGAGTGTTGATAACGAAAATGCAATACAGTTCAACAAAATCTTCAACCGGAGAACTTGCCGCGTAAGTAGATATACATCCGCCTCTCCAGGCTTCAATTTCGCTTAAATTTGTCCAGTTGTCGCCAATGTACATACTTGGTGTAACCTCATCAAATGCGGGGTCTGTAGCTACTTTTTGTTGAAAAATATGAGCATACTCGTGGTGCATGGTTTTCACAAATCTCATATAGGTGGAAGGGTTGCCTTTTACGATGGAGTTTACATTAAAGAAAGAAATTCTTAATCCTCCTTCTGCTTCACCCACTACTACGGAGTTGTTGCTTTTCCATCCCGGATTTCCTACATAGTGCAGCATTCTCGGCGCGTATTCGCGGAAAAAAGCGGCATTTTTATGTTCTTCATAAGCTTCTATCCACAAGTAGCGGGCAGCCATGGTCAATATCTTTGCCTTTTCAAAGTCCGCGGGGATAAGGTCAAAGCTATAGTTGGAAAGTATATCCACATAATCATATACAACCCGAATATTATAAGGTTTTACATAGTATTTATCTAACCACTTGTCAAATTCATTTTTTTCTTTGATAACAGTGTCGTCGAATATACTGTAATCGGTATTCAAATCATCTTTACAAGAGGAGATGAATAGCAGTAAGATTGAAAGGGAAATTAATAACTTTTTCATATTATCTGTTTTTTTCATTATTATCTGGGATTTGCCGGGCAATTGGCATTAATAATTTCTTGAGGAATTTGCATGGCTCTGCGCGGATCGTTGTAAGGTATGGAATCTGAAACAGCCACCACTTTGAATCCCTTGTCCACAACACGTCTGTGTACGGTAATTCCATAACGCTTTACATCTAACCATCGCTGACCTTCTCCCATCAGCAGAATGCGTCTCAGATGCAATACATAATGAAGGAGCCATTCTTGGTCTGTGCCATAATCGATAGTATACAACGGAGGAAATAATCGTTTTTTTGGAGTTGGATATTTTTCGAGTATATCTACACCCTGATTATTCTTTTTGTAAACCTCTTCGTAATGATAATAGGGCATTTCCTTATAAAAATTAACAATGTCATCGTAAGTAGGGTTACTGTTGGTATAGTTGGTAATAAATGTACTTAAATCCTCGTATGCTTTATTAAATTGTTTTGTGAGAATATAAGCTTCCGCACGATACAACAATACATCATCGGTAGTAAAATGCACAATCCCGGTGTGCTGGTAGCCGGTTCTCGCTATGGGATCGGTATATTCAAAATAATATGCGATCTTTCGATGAAACAATTTATTGGTATTCGCATTCCACCAAGTTCTGATGTATATGTTGTTGTGATTGCCCCAAGGTCCTTGAGATTGAAGGGTTTCGTATTTGGCAACTAACATGGAATGAGAGTATTTATTGCCTGTGCTGTAATTGTTAGGCCCGGCGGTTGACCAACCCGATGTGGGATAAGACATTAACAACGATGCCGGATTGTTCTTGTCCATATAAGCATTCGGTTGTTCGGTGTTGTTCATATCCATGGCGATGGTGGCTTTCCAGTCTCTTAACACTTGCGCGGGATTATCGCCCAATACTTTGGTTGCAGCCTCAATTGCCTTGTCAAATTTGCCGTATGCCATGTAGAATTTAGTTGCAAACGCGTACGCGGCTTTGGTATTGAAGTGGAATTTAGTTTGAGCATGAAGGCTGTTGTCAATGTAAGGCAGGCCGGCTTCTAAATCTTCGGCTATATTTTTATATAATTCTTCAACCGTGCCTCGCGAATAGTTGGGTCTAACCGTTATCTCAGGTGTAGTCATATAGGGTAGTCCCATGTCGCTGCCGCTATTCTTACCGTAGGGGAGTGTAAAGAGAGTCGCCAATTCGAAATGATTCCAGGCTCTGGCTACCAAAGCTTCCGCTTTTGCGGCTCGCATTGATGCGGGATCTCCCGATTGTTCAATAGCTTGCAGTACTTGATTGCACGCGGCAATCGATTTGTAGCATAATTCCCATGAGCGGAAATGAGTATCATTCCCCGATCTGTTGGGTTGATCTTTTAAGTTCCACAAATCTTCCTGATAATTATTGTAGCTCAGGTTCCAGTCGTGGCTGTCCCAGTTGTCACTCCAATATTCGCACATCATAGTATTGGTAGAGTTGGGATAAGCCGAAACAAGTAATTTTATCACTTTGTCATCGGAGTCCAATTCCGCACGATTATCGGGAAGTGTTTCCAGAAAATCATTACATGAGTGCATAAGCAATACAATGCATGCTATAAAAAGTCCAATTTTTAGTATATTTTTCATATTTCTATTTTTTAAAATTGATTAAAAACCTAACCTTACAGATAAAGTGAACTGTCTGGGTACAGGAGCCGACACACCTCCGGATTTAACGAACTCCGGATCTTGGCCGTTTAATTTTCTATCGGCATACAACAGGAATAGATTGGTTGCCAAAAATCTTACTGAAGCGCTTTTAACATGTGTACCAATCCATTTTTTTGGAAGATCGTAACCCAGCGAAATATCTTTTAATCGAATAAAATCGCCTTTGGCAACGCGCACACTCGAGTAATTGTATGTGCTGTAAGCATTGGTCATGTTGCTGTATCTGTTGTACTGGCGGGTATTTAAAATAACCGGAATGTTGGTAATATTTTCGTCTCCGGGCATAATCCATCGGTTTTTAAACTCTTTTGGAGTAGCGCTCAGGTCGTTATAGCGAGCGCTGAACACCGGGTCGAGTCGTATTACGTTTCCGAACGAATAGGTAAGGAATACCCCTAACGATAGGTTTTTGTATCGGAACGTATTTTGAAATCCTCCTGTCACAGTTGGGTCTACCGGTCCCTCGTATTTTAGGTATCCCAATTTTTGCGGGTCGCTCATTTGAAGGTTAATTCCGGCGGTTGTTTCATCTCCGTTTTCATTTAAGAATACCGGCATTCCCATATTATTCAATCTTACGAACGGAACAGAGAATATAGCCCGTTGCGGATATCCCTCAAAAGGTCTTACACCTCTAACCAGATGGAATACGTTTGTTCCCGAAGTCAACAGTTTAGTAATTTTGGTTTTGGCCAGTCCAAATATAAAATCAGTGCTCCAGCTAAAGTCTTTTGTTACGATGTTTTTGGTGTTTAATGTGGTTTCAATACCCCAGGTACGCATTTCGGCGTCGTTGGCACGTTTCAAAATCTCTCCGCCAACTCCCCATGTGTTAACATATCCAATGAGGTCGAAATTTTTTCTGTCGTACCAACTAAAATCCAAATTAATTCTGTTATTGACGAAACCCGCCTGAAGGCTTACATTTATTTCATGCTTTTTTTCATAAGTCAACTCGGTATTGGCCAGGTAATTAATTCTCAATCCGGTTTCTTGAATATCAACGTGCGGTCTGAAAGGTTTATACGCGCCAATTTCTATTTCACTACTCGACATTGAGCCGGGAGGCAGATCGCCCGTCATACTGTAACTTCCTTTGATTTGAAGATGCGATACAGCCGGTTTCCATTTTTTAAAGAACTCCTCTTCGTAAATATTCCATCCGAAACCAACATTCCAGGTTGGAAGCCAGCGCGCGCTTTGAGAACGTCCCAATCTGTTGGAGCCTTCATAACGCAATGTGCCTGATAGCACGTATTTACCCAGATAACTGTATGTGCCCTGAGCCACGTATGCCGCGTTTCGTGTTCTGGAATTATACATGCCGTAGTAAGAATTGCCTTGTTCAATTCCTTGTTTAAAGAACTCATACACATAAAAAGGAATTTCTCCCATGTTGTATTGCATTCCCCAGCCTGTAAATCCGGCTTCGTTTCTGTCGGCCAAATTCACCTCCATACTTGCAAAAGCGTTTAATATATGCATGTTGTTGAGCGTTTTAGCCCAATCGGCAGATACACGGAAATCGTATCCCGACATCTTGTAATCGTTGCGATACCAGATACCTCCATGAGGCAGTATGGTTATGGGCAATTGGTAGGGAAAGTCAGGGTTGTTGTATAAAAGAGGGTTTGAGCGCTGAATTGTCGGGTCAGACATTGCCCTATACGATCTTGCCTGATTTGATTCATCGTTAATATGATGGTCTCTTGTGGTTATGTCGTACTTAAATGCGCCCAATGCTCTTAAGGTTAAATTTTCCAGGGGATTGTATGTCAATTCCGCTTGAAATTTTAACGTAGTTACATCGTATCCCATTTTGTTTTTACTCAATTCATCCAAGATATTGAATGGCGCATAATTAGACTGATAATACTCATTCGGATCAAGCGCTCTTGAGGTATTTAAAGAATAGCTGTACGGGTTAATATCGAAATCTCTTTTTACATATCCGTACACGGGGTTCACATCTTGCGACAATGTACCCGGTGCTTTTTGGTTACGATAAGAAGCCATAGCGCCTAACTTGAACAGCAGGTTGTTTAAAATCTTATGCGTTGCATTCATGTTGGCGGTGTAGCGTTTAACGTTGCTTTGTTTATACCACCCGGGATCGAGCATAGCTCCCAAAGACGCATATACGGATGATTTTTCTGTTCCTGTAGAAATACTGATGGTGTGATTTTGCATAACGTTTGTTTGAAACAGTTCGTCAAACCAATTGGTGTTTCTCATTTCGGCCTGTCTCAGGTATGCATTGGCGGCCTCTTCGGAATGTTCCAGTAATAAACTTCCGGTTTTGGGGTCGTAAATATTCATCAGTTGGTACATTTTACCATACACGCCGCTGTTGGCAGCACGAAAAGATTGGGCAAAGTTCAACCAGCCTTTTGACTCCATTTCTCTGTAAACCCCCATTTGTTGTTGAGAGTTCATAATGTTGAAGTCACGATACATGGGTTTAAATCTGGTAGTAAGCTCTCCGGTATAGTTGATGGACTGTTGTCCCATACGTCCTTTTTTTGTGGTAATTACCACCACGCCTCCCATGGCGCGAGCTCCGTAAACTGATGTAGCGGAGCCGTCTTTCAATATTTGAATTTCTGCAATGTCTTCCGAATTTATTCCGGCAATAGCGGAACTGATGAGCGTATTGGCGTTTCCCGACGCCAAATCATCGGCGCTGACGTTTACGGCATCTTCCATGATTATTCCATCAACTACCCACAGGGGTTTAGAGTCTCCGTAAATAGAAGTGGCACCGCGTACGCGAATTTTTGGAGAAGCGCCAAAGGTGCCCGATACGTTTTGGATTGAAACACCGGCGGAACGACCTTCCAGGGCGCGCGTAATTTCCGGCATCCCGTCGCGTTTAATGTCTTCGCTTTTTAACCGGTCGGTTGCGCCGGTAAACAAGCGTTTGTCAAGTTGTTGCATTCCGGTTACAACTACTTCTTCCAGCATTTCGGTGTCGTAACTCATGACGACTCTAAGGGTGGGCTGTACTTTCACTTCCACTGTTTTCATTCCCACATAGGAGAAAACGAGAATTCCGTTGGCTGGAGCGGAGAAAGTGAAATTACCGTCAATGTCGGTTGACGCTCCTTTTGAAGGGTCGCTCTTTAGTACGACCGTCGCACCGATAACAGGTTCACCATGTTCATCAACAACAGTTCCTTGAACCTGCGTTTGTGCAGTAAGCAACTTTATTCCAAACAGGAATAAAAGAAAAATTAGTGTTACTCTTTTTTTCATTCTTGTACATTTAGGATTAAATTAAATAAAACAAAATACTGAAATATATATTGGCTATATATTTTTAACACGGTATGTCTTTAATCACATATAAAATATTGGCTTAAAATCTATGGGAGAGTGTGGTATTTAAACATAAAATCAACATTAGTTTTTTTTTAGTATAAATTGGTTATAACGAGTAATAGTTTTTTGTGAAATAAGTTTATAATTATAATTGTTTTGGCAAAATTAGTAATAACTCTTCACTTATTTGCGGATTTTTTCATTAAAAATATATAAAAATTTTAATTTATGTAACAGGGTGTTGTTTTTCAATAGATTATCTGTCGGCATTTTAAGGTTTTTTGTGTAAGGCTTGGTTATTGTCGCGTTAATTTCGCGATAATTTGCGACTTGTATATTGCAGAGGTGAAAAGGAGTTTATGTGAGGTGTGAAAAAAGTTGGGTTTTAAATATCTAACCCCTGCCGTTCCCTGCCTGCCGTAGGCTGATACCCGACGAAGGCGGGGAGGGGTTAAATTAAACCAACAATTCTTTTTACTTTTTTATATGAATATCCGCATTTTTACCTAATGGCTTGAATTGAAAATAGGCGGAGCTAAATGCCACATTTTCATAACCGTAAGTCAGAGCAAATCGGCGACTTACGGTGCAGCCTACAGAAATCATATCCGCTTGTAAGGCGGTACTTGTGAAATCGTTTATGTGCCGCCACTCCGGGCGGAGCTTTGGGAGAGACATTCCTTCCCGCAGGCGAATAAATCGCCTACGGTTATGAAAGTGTCGCCCATTCCCCGCATAGCGGGATCTGCGACGGGTGATTAGGTAACGAAACGGATATTCATTCTTTTTTATTAGAGATTAGAGAGATTATCTTGATTAGTAGTTTACATCAACAGTATACCCGAAAGGGATTGTCTTTCGGATAAAGTTCTAAGCATCAGGTCTATATTATTTTATTCAGATTGAACTCTATTTAAAACATTTCTATCCGCCCATTCTTTTATACCCCCTCGCCAATCCTCCCTCGCTTGTTTCTTTGTAGAGCGACGGTAGATCGTGTCCGGTTTGTTTCATAACTTCCACCACACGGTCAAACGAAACCAAGTGCGTTCCGTCGGTAAACGACGAATAGAGATTGGCGTCCAGCGCGCGGGCGGCGGCATACGCGTTGCGCTCAATACAAGGAATTTGCACCAATCCGCACACCGGATCGCAGGTCATGCCTAAATGATGCTCCAATCCCATTTCGGCGGCGTATTCAATTTGCGCGGGACTGCCGCCAAACAACTGACTGGCAGCGGCGGCGGCCATGGAACAAGCTACACCCACTTCGCCCTGACAACCCACTTCGGCGCCCGAAATAGATGCATTACGTTTAACCACATTGCCGAAAAGCCCGGCAGTTGCCAAAGCGCGGAGAATACGCCTGTCGCTAAAATCGCGCGACTCCTGCAAATGGTATAACACCGCCGGAACTACTCCACACGAACCACAAGTAGGAGCGGTAACAATTTCTCCTCCCGAAGCGTTCTCTTCCGAAACGGCCAGCGCGTACGCAAAAACCAAACCCCGCGATTGCAACGATGCTTTGTAGCCTTTGGCTTTTATGTAATAGCTTGCCGCTTTACGCGATAACCCAAGCGGACCGGGCAGTACAGCCTCGTTTTCCAATCCGCGTATAACTGCGGCACGCATTACTTTCCATACCTCGTAGAGGTAATCCCATATATCCTCGCTTTCAGATTCGTGAACGTATTCCCAATAGCTTTTTCCCGTTTTTTCGCACCAGTCGAGTATTTCCGTAATGGAGTTTAACTCGTAATACTCTTTTTTTTGGCTTTCGGGAATGCCGATGGTTTTTTCTCCGTCGGATAAAGCGCCTCCGCCAACGCTGTACACCGTCCATGAATCTATATTTTTTCCTTCCGTGTCGAAAGCATCGAATTTCATGGCGTTGGGATGAAAGGGCAGAAAAGTACTCGGCAGCCACTCGATAGTAGTAGGCGCGAGCGGTTCAAGTACTTTTAAGATCGCCTCGTCCGTTAAGTGTCCTTTTCCGGTAGCGGCAAGGCTACCGTAGAGGGTTACCACGTATTTTTTTGCATCGGATGTTTTTTCTAAAAACAGTTCAGCCGCTTTTTTCGGCCCCATGGTGTGACTGCTCGACGGGCCGTTGCCGATGCGGTATAGTTCTTTTAATGATTTCATTGTTTTGAGTTATGCGTTTTGCGTTATGTAATATGCGTTTTGCGTTATGATGAGCAGGGTCATGCCCGTTAAGAGGTCTAATTTTCTAAACCTCAATACGTCTCCCTTACATGCTTCACCGTTATCGACGTTCTTGTTGCCGCTTTCAACTCCGGAGATGTAATTTCGATTACTTTCTTTTCTCCGGGAAGCAGATTGATGAAATTATCGGTAAATTTTGCTCCCATTACGGGAATTTCAACAAAAACATCTTTCGCCAGTTTTGCGCTTGTGAGTGTAACCGTATATTTTCCGTCGGCATATTTTATCGAAGTTTTTACATCGGTTTGTGGTAAAATGAGTTTATTGGGCCAAAAGAAAAAATAATCCTTGGTAGATATTTTTTTTCCTTTGCTATCGCTCAACCAGGCACGAATCATCGTGTTTGCCTTATCGTTTTCCGACAGCATTTCCGCCACGTTTAACGTTTTCACTATCCGGCTGGCGTTGGCTTTGGCGCTTACTTTCTCTTTGAATTGTTTTACCACTCCCTTATTAAAATCTACTACTTGAATTGTTAATCGCAGGTCATTCATATCGGTAAGATAATCAGACATGGTGTAGTAGTTCAGTTGATTGTCGTTGAATTTCACGCCCAACGCCAACGGTGCAAATACGTTGCGCATGCGGTAGTGTTGTGCTTTCCAGTTGTCGTAATAATCGATACTCGACCACGAGACCACCGGCCAGTCGTCGTTTATTTGCCAATAGAGCGCGCCCATGCAGTAATCTCTTCCACGACGCATGGCTTCCACCGACTCTTCCATTCCGTTGCCCTGCATCACTAAGCCGATATAAACAAAGTCTTCAAAGTTTTTCGGTTCGTGATAATACATATCCATGTATTTCTTTATCAGTGAGTTTCCGGTAGAGGCTTTTTGATGGACTTTCATTACCTCGCTTTCCAGACTCCATTGGTCTTCGGGTGCGAAGGAGCGAATGGTTTTCATTTCGGGAAACGATTGAAATCCGAATTCGCTGGCAAAACGGGGGAGCCTGTCGGCCATTCCTTCAAACGGAAGATGTCCGTACCAAAGCGCCCAATCGTGAACATCGCTGTAAGCGAATGTTTCGGGTTTTCCCCAATTGGGAATGTATGGCGAACCGTGAATGTAGCTGCGTGTACCGTCGTGTTGAGCTATCAAATCGGGGATGAGCCGACGAAACGTTTTTTCGTATCCCTCAAACCACGACTGCATTACTTCGGGCGGATACTGTTTGTCCCAGCCCCAAAATTTCAAGCCTTCTTCCACCTCGTTGTTACCGCACCAAAAAGCCAGCGAAGCATGATTGCGCAATCGTTTGATGTTGTACACAACCTCATTTTCAACGTTTTGAAGAAACGCGCGATCAGACGGGTAGGGGACGCATCCGAAAATAAAATCCTGCCAAACCACGATTCCTCTTTCATCGGCCTGACGATAAAATTCTTCGTTTTCGTAAATTCCACCGCCCCAAACGCGAACAAAGTTCATATTGGCTGCTTCTATATTGTTGAAAATCCTGTTGTAGTAATCTTTGTCTTGCTGTGTAGTGAAAATTTCACCCGGAATATAGTTGGCACCCTTTGCAAAAAGTGGGATGCCGTTTACCTCGAAATAGAACGATTTTCCATGTTTATCGGCTTCCTGAACAAGGCGAACAGAACGCAAACCAATCGTTTCTTTTTTATTCGCAACAAGCTGGTCGTCAATTGTAATCTTCGCCGAAAAGTCATAAATATGCTGTTCGCCCCAGCCGGTAGGCATCCATCGTTTTGGACTGATAATTTCCAACGGAACTGAAACCCTGTTTTTGCCCGGATTTAACGTAAATTCTTTCGATACAGAACTTATTGACTCACCTTTTGTTCCATATTCTATTGTAACTGTAGCGGTTACCGGTTTTTCGTCAACAGAAAACAGTTCTATTTGATTTTCAATTTTTGCCACTTCTTCTGTAACCGAAGTTTGTTTCACGTAAAAATCATCGATTCGCGCGTTATTGTAAAATGTAAGCGAAACCGGTTTCCAGATACCCATTTGCACGATACGAATTCCCCAATCCCATCCAAAATGATACGGTGCTTTTCGATTGTAAATGCTCAGTTTCTCTTCGCGATGGTCGTTCCCGGCCGGATAATCGAAACCTGCGGTTAATCGAGCGGGCATCAGCGATTGTACGGGCGAGTAAAAGCGGATGTAAAGGCTGTTTACACCTTCTTTCAATACATCTTTTACCGATATTTTGTATCCCACAAACATATTTTCGGAACGTAAAATGCGCGAACCGTTTAAAAAAACGTCTGCTTGTGTGTCTAATCCTTCAAAGAAGATAATCGCGTCGTCATAGTTGAGTTGTTCCGCCGAAACGGTGAATGTTTTTTTGAAATCCCAGTTTTCGTCTTCCACCCATTGAATCAACTTTTCGTTAGTTCCGTAAAACGGGTCGGGCAAGACATTGTGGCGAATTAAGTCGAGTTGTACCGAACCGGGAACTTCGGCATCGTACCACGTATCTTTATCGGATTGAGAGAATGTCCAGCCGTTATTTAACGACACGGTTTCCGTATTTTCTTGCGCTAAGCCGAATAACGGCAACAGCGTCAATATCAAAAGTGATAATTTTTTCATTTATAACCAATAAATTTGTTATTTGTATTTAACCGTATAGACATCAATCTTGTCGAGAAATTTTCAAACGGATATTGCGGAACTCCACTTTCATGGGTGGACCTACGTGAACCTGAACACCTATTAATCCGCCCTTTTTGCCGTGCAGGGTGTCGTTATCGGTAACTTCGCTGAACAGAACACCGTTTAAGAAATGCTTCATATTATTGCCGTTTACGACAAGATGACAAGAATTCCAACTGTTTTTTTTGATGCTGTTTTTTAATTCGGCAACGTTAGCCAATTCTACAATTTCTGCTCTTGTCCAGGCATTGTTTTTTACCAAATCCGATGAAGGAAGGTGGGATAATGAATCGGGCAAAGGGCTAAGTACTACTGTTTGTCCTTGATAAGCGAGCGTTGTTCTTCCGCGCTCTTCGTAGTTTTGTCCCGTATAATTATTTTTACCGTCAATATCGAATTGATAACCCCTTAGCGCAAACGGAATATCGTCAATTTCTTCGCTTCTGTAATTGATACCGCTGTTTCCGTCTTCGCTTATACGATATTCAAGTTTCAGTTCAAAGTTTTCAGGTTCATCGTTTTGCCAGATAATGAAAGTATTTCTCGACAAAGTTGTTTCCGGAGTTATTTCGCCGATCAGTTTGCCGTTTTCCACGCGCCAGTAAGTGCTGTCGCCCTTCCATCCGTCTAACGATTTACCATCAAAAATGGATACAAATCCATCTTCGGCCTTTCTATTCTGACATTGCCCGAAAATTCCGAAAGCCAGCAGAATTGCGGAAAGTAATAAGTTTTTCATCCGATTGTTTTTTAGATGTACAAATTTAATAAATAAACTGTTAATCGGAAAAGCGACAGCTCTTAAACGCGACAAAAACTCCTTTTCTTATTTTTAGAAAGCAAGTTTGTCTTCAAAAGTTTAGATTTATGTGAAAAAGTTGTAATTTTACACGACAAATCGGATTATATAACGACAAAATGAGCTCAGAGTTCACCATACATACAAACGATTATGTTCTGTTGCACCGGAAACTGTACAATTTGTTTCGACAGAAATGGAGCATGCAAAAAGTCGGTCGTTTGAAAGCAATGCTTCAGGATTTTTTTCGGAAATCGACCGATGAAAAACCTGAAAATCTGCTCGATAACTTACTGTTCGATATGAAAACGGCTGTGGTGCTGGTTGATGAGATTGGATTGAAGCAAGCCGTTGTCTGCGCCGTTTTGCTGTTTCGCCCGGTTTTGAAAGGACTTTTTTCGATAGATGAAATAAAAAATGAGTTTGGAGACGAAGTGGCTGTCATTCTTCGCGGGCTGAAAAAAGTGAACGATTTGAGCGAAAAGAAAACCCACGTCGAGTCGGATAACTACATTCGCTTGTTGCTCTCTATTGCCGAGGATATCCGCGTGGTTTTCACGCTATTGGCACAGCAGTTGCTTTTGATGCGCAATGCCAAAAACACAACGGCAGAAATGCGATTGCGATTTTCGGTAGAATCAACCTATCTTTACGCTCCGCTGGCGCATCGGCTGGGTTTGTACAGCATAAAATCGGAGTTGGAAGACCTTTCGCTCAAATACACCGACAGAGAAACCTACGATTTTATCGCTCAAAAACTGAACGAGACCAAGCGTTCACGAGACAAATACATCGAAGAATTTATCAATCCGGTGAAAGAACGCCTCGATAAAACCAACTTGATATACGACATAAAAGGCCGTACCAAGTCCATCTATTCCATTAACAATAAGCTCAAAAAACAAAAGATTGAGTTCGAAAATATTTACGACTTATTTGCCATTCGTGTAATTCTCGATTCGCCTGCCGAACAGGAAAAAGCGCACTGTTGGCAAGTTTATTCCGTAATTACCGATATGTATCAACCTAATCCTAAGCGGTTGAAAGACTGGCTTTCCATTCCTAAAAGCAACGGCTACGAATCGTTGCACACTACGGTAATGGGGCCGAATGCTAAATGGGTGGAAGTGCAAATTCGCACACGACGAATGGACGAAATTGCCGAACGAGGACTTGCCGCGCACTGGAAATACAAGGGCGTGAAAGAAGAATCTACGCTCGACGATTGGCTGAAATCGTTGCGCGAATCGCTCGAAAACAAAGATGTGGACATCAAAGACCGTTTGGGCGATTTTAAACTCGACCTCTACGACGAAGAAATTTTTGTTTTCACGCCCAAAGGCGATTTGTTTAAGTTGCCCAAAGGCGCTTCGGTGCTCGATTTTGCATTTGCTATACATTCCAAATTGGGCTCTACCTGTATTTCGGGAAAGGTAAACGGAAAGAATGTGCCCATCAAACACATGCTGAAAAGCGGTGATCAGGTAGAAATTGTCAGTTCAACGCATCAAACACCCAAGCAAGACTGGTTGAACTATGTGGTTACTTCAAAAGCAAAAACTAAAATCCGTCAATTGCTCAAGGAAGAAGCCGGAAAACAGGTCGATATTGCCAAGGAAATGTTATCGCGCAGAATGAAGAATCGTAAAATCGATTTGGACGATTCCCTGTTGATGCAGTTAATTAAAAAGTTAAAATACAAGACTGTTACTGACTTTTTCGTAGATATTGCGTCAGAAAAACTGGAAATTAACTGGGTTATCGATCGTTATTTAGAACTTGAGAGTAAAGAGCAGGAAGGCAGGGACTTGTCTTTTGCTACGAGCGCTGAAAAGTTTATCCTAAAACCCCATTCGCATGAAGCAAAAGCCTCCGACGAACTCATTATCGACCAAAACCTGACCGGAGTGGATTATCGGTTGGCGAAATGCTGTAATCCGATTTATGGCGACGAAATATTTGGATTTGTTTCATCGCAGGGAATTAAAATTCATCGGATAAATTGCCCCAACGCGCACGATCTGTTTTCAAGGTTTGGTTATCGGGTTTTAAAAGCCCGATGGTCGGGAAAAGCATCGGGAGCGGCGAGTTATACATCTATTTTGCGCGTCATCGGGAACGACCAATTGAACATTGTGGCAAACTTAATGTCCATTATTTCGAAAGAGGACGGTGTGCAAATGCGTTCCATCTCTATTGATTCCAACGACGGACTATTTCAAGGAAACATTGCGGTAATGCTTGCCAATACATCCATATTGGAGCAGTTAATGAAAAAACTGAAAGCGGTAAAAGGGGTTAAGTCGGTAGTCAGGTTAAATTAGGGTCGCTTAACAACGTCTGCACGTGCGAACTTTCATAATCTTCGGGACGAAGAATTTCATCGTCGTATTGAATCAAATCGATATCTATTATTACCTTTCCCGTTTCTTTATCGCGCGGCAGCCGCCCCATAGCATGTTCTATCGATTTTAACCTTTGGATGATTTCCTCCGGAAGCAGTTCGGTTTGGAAAACCCCCAAAACGTTTCTGAACGGAAAAAGATATTTTTCATCGGAAGATATGGTTATTATCGACTGAGAAAAAACAGCATCGGGAAAAAGGTGGGCGAGCATTCTTTTAGCTTTATCTATATTTTGTTTAGAATATAAATTTGAGCCTAAGCTGACTAATATTTTATGCATAGTAGATTTAAATTTTAAAAGACAAATATAATCAGATTTTTTGAAAACTGATACGATAGATGCGAAAAACAATTAACTTTGTAAAAATAAACCTTTTGAAAAATGAAGAATATCAAGCATTTTTTTGTTTTTTTATTCATTTTGTCTATAAATACTATTTATGCACAAAATAGTAAACCGCTGATATACAAAATAAATATCAAAGAAAACATCGGAAGCAACACGTGGGTCTATCTGCAAAACGGAATGCACGAGGCGTTAAATAAAGAAGCCGATTGTGTACTGCTCCATATGAATACATACGGAGGTGCCGTTGTCGAAGCCGATTCCATGCGAACGGCCATTTTAAATTTTCCACTTCCGGTGTATGTTTTTATCGACAACAACGCCGCCTCGGCCGGAGCGTTAATTTCCATTGCCTGCGATAGTATTTTCATGCGGAGCAGCGCATCTATTGGGGCGGCTACGGTTGTGAGCGGACAAGACGGCTCTAAGGCTCCCGATAAATATCAGTCGTACATGCGCGGCATGATGCGTGCCACGGCCGAAAGTCACGGCAGAGACACCGTCATCCAAAACGGAGACACGCTTTTGGAATGGAAGCGAAACCCGAAAGTGGCTGAGGCAATGGTCGATGAACGGGTTGTGATTCCCGGATTTGCCGACTCTACACAAATTCTGACACTTACGGCAAGTCAGGCCGTTGACTTGAAATATTGCGACGGAATTGCCGAGAACATTAATCAGATTGCCGTACAACACTTAGGATACAAAGATTATGATTTAACAACATATAATCCAACGTTATACGATAAAATAAAAGGTTTCCTGATGAGCGGCATTCTGCAGGCAATCCTTATCATGTTGATTATTGGCGGTATTTATTTCGAACTACAAACGCCCGGAATCGGGTTCCCTACAGCTATAGCAGTAACGGCTGCCATTCTCTATTTCACACCGCTTTATTTAACCGGTTATGCCCAAAACTGGGAGGTCCTACTGTTTGTGCTGGGGTTAATTCTCATTGTTTTTGAAATTTTTGTTATTCCCGGTTTCGGAGTGGCCGGAATTTCGGGGATAGTACTTGTCTTTTCGGCATTGATACTTGCTTTGGTGGGCAATATTCATTTCGATTTCAGCGGTTTATCTGTAAAGCAATTATTCCGCGCGATAATGGTTGTATTCGCGGGAATTGGAATGGGGCTGACACTGATAATCTATATGTCGAGTCGAATCGGAAAACCGGGGCTTTTCAATCGGGTTGCGTTGGTTTCCGATCAAGAAGGTTACGTTTCCGTTCCCATGGAGCCGCTTACGTTGGTAGGACAGGCAGGAATTGCGTCAACCGTACTTCGTCCGTCGGGAAAAGTGAGGATAGGAGATCAGCTCTACGATGCGATATCGCTTAAAGGCTTTATAGAAAAGGGTGATGAAGTAATCGTGAAACGATACGAGAATTTTCAGCTGTATGTGATGAAGAAGTAAGTGAAGAAACGAAAAGCGAATAATCAGTATTTGACATAAACCTCTGTAAAACATCTATTTACACAGCTCTACGCTCATTGCTCTACGCTCAATGCTAAATACTCCGGGATTTCCCGTAAATATTCAAACGACATATCATCGTAATTCATTTTACAACAATAGTGCGATATTCCGTTAGAAACGATCAGGTATTTTACTTTCAGCACAATGTTGTATCTCACCACCTGATCGAAGACCTGCTGCGAAATTTCCACTTCCGGTTTTTTATACTCACAAATAACTAAGGGCTGCAATAAATTATTATAAACAACTGTGTCGCAGCGTTTTGTGAGCGAGTTTAATTTTATGCTCGCTTCGTTTGCCATCAACGATGCCGGATACCCTTTCTCCGATACCAAGAAATTAACAAAATGCTGACGTACCCACTCTTCGGGTGTCATTGATACGTATTTTCGACGAAGCGGATCAAAAATTTCCACTCCGGTTTCCGTTTTTCTGATTTTTGCATCAAAAGTTGGCAAGTTTAACGTGTACATGTATTATCTTTGTTTATCGGGAAAAGCAATTAGACAAAAGTAAATCAATTATGAGAACCAAACAAGAAATTGTTGAAAATTGGCTGCCGCGTTACACAAAACGGCCTCTGAAAGAATTTACGAAATTCATACTGTTGACCAATTTTCAAAAGTATGTCGAAATTTTTGCCAATCATTTCAACGCGCCCATTTTAGGGTTAGATGCCAATATGTCCAGCGCTTCGGCTCAAGGAGTTACTATCGTCAATTTCGGTATGGGAAGTGCCAACGCGGCTACCATTATGGATTTATTGAGCGCTATTTCACCAACTGCGGTGTTATTTCTTGGGAAATGTGGCGGAATAAAGGCGCAAAACGAGTTAGGTGATTATATTTTGCCCATTGCTGCCATACGGGGTGAAGGAACCTCAAACGACTACTTTCCGCCCGAAGTGCCTTCGCTGCCGGCTTTTAGTCTTCTGCGTGCCGTTTCGTCGAATATTCGGGATTTTGGCCGCGACTACTGGACCGGAACGGTTTACACCACAAACAGGCGCGTGTGGGAATACGACGATGAGTTTAAAAATTATTTGCGTAAGTTGCGTGTCATGGCTGTGGATATGGAGACCGCGACATTATTCACCTGCGGCTTTGCTAATCATATTCCTACAGGTGCTTTGCTGTTGGTCTCAGACCAACCGATGATTTCTACCGGTGTTAAAACTGATAAGAGCGACAAAATTATTACCGAAAACTTTGTGGAAGAGCACGTGAAAATTGGTATTAAATCGCTCACCACGCTTATAAACAGAGGTTCAACGGTAAAACACCTGCGGTTTGACTGGTAAATGTTCAATAGAAATTCGGTTGTAATTCGATTGTAATTCAATAGATATTCCTTGTTGAGGTGAGCTTTTCATCGACACGACGAATAACTGCAAAACCAAATATAAACAGAATTACAGCGATACGAATTACTACTGACATTGCTAACTATAAATTATTGTACAAAATTATCTATGGCCAACGTTACTTTCGATTCGCTAAAAAAAGATATAACAAAACGAAATTTTGCGCCCATTTACTTGTTGATGGGCGAAGAAGCTTATTTTATCGATAAACTCACAGAGATGTTATCGGAAAATGTGCTGACCGAAACCGAAAAGGATTTCAATATGCTCACTTTCTATGGTGTTGATTCCGATGTGAATAATATAATTTCGGCAGCCCGTCGTTTTCCAATGATGGCTGAATATCAACTGATTATAGTAAAAGAAGCGCAGCAGTTAAATAAAATAGAACTGATGGAATCTTATGCTAAAAACCCCATGAAAAGCACGGTGTTAGTCGTCAGCTACAAGCACGGCACGGTAGATAGGCGGAAAGCGTTGGTTAAGAATATTGAGAAAAACGGCGGTGTTGTGTTTGAATCGAAAAAGTGGTATGACAACCAAATTCCCGCGTTTATAAAAAGTTATTTCTCAGAGAAAAGCATAAAAATAGACGAGAAATCGGCTCAAATGATTACCGATTTCGTTGGTAACGACATCAGCAAACTCATTCAGCAGTTACAAAAATTAGAAGTTTCGTTGCCATCGGATTCAAACAAGATTACGTCGGAACTGGTAGAAAAAAATGTAGGTATCAGCAAAGATTACAACAACTTTGAATTGTTGAAAGCGATAGCTGAAAAAAATATCTTGAAAGTCAATACTATAGTGGATTATTTTGGGAAAAACCCAAAAGAAAACCCAACGTTCGTAACAATGTCGGTACTATTTAACTATTTCAGTAACTTGCTGGAGTGCTTTTGGTTACCACAAAAAAGCGAGCAAAACGTGATTGCCGCTCTTAACCTGAGAGGATCGTTTTTTGCCCGCGATTATATGGCCGGTTTGCGAAACTACAACGCGATAAAAGTAATGGAAATAATCTCACTACTGCGCTCCTTTGATGCAAAATCCAAAGGAATCGATAATATTTCCGCTTCTCCGGGAGAACTGCTTAAAGAAATGGTTTACAAGATAATGCACTAATTTTTTGATAGCCAATTGAGAATTACTTCACTTTTGGGACTCTCTTTAGGCATCACCACATCTACCAGATTTCCTTTTTCGTCGATTAGAAATTTTTGAAAGTTCCACGTAACTTCCTGATCTATTTTTCCGTTTTCCGATTTCTTGGTTAGCCACTTGTAAATAGGGGCTTGGTCATCGCCGGCAACACTTATTTTTTCCATCATCGGGAAAGTGACACCGTAATTTAACGTGCAAAATTCCTTTATCTCCTTGTTAGAACCGGGTTCTTGTTCTTTAAAATTGTTGGCCGGAAACCCGATTATTACAAATCCCGAATCTTTGTATTCGTTATACAATTCCTGAAGCAGTTCGTATTGAGGTGTCAATCCGCATTTAGACGCGACATTAACTATCATCACTTTTTTTCCTTTAAATTGAGTCATCTCAAATTTTTTTCCATCGATATCGGTAACCGTGAAATCATACAGATTTTTCTGTTTGTTGTTTTGCGCACTTGTGAATAATACAACGCTCATGAGTAATAAAACTGAAATTATACCTTTTTTCATATTCTTTTTATGTTTAGTGTTTCACAAAATAAATCATTTTCCTCCATTTATCTACTTTTACCGTGTTATATTATGTTATATTTTATCTGACAATTTTTCTGAACAGCAATATTAAGACTTAATACATTCATTATTAGTTTATTTGCAATGTTTTAAACTCCGCAGGAGTCAACTATTCATTCCCGGGCATGGAGTAGTTCACAGATATTCTGTTTTTAGCCTTATTCAGACAACTTTTATGAACTATTGCCGTTTGTTTTCAGTAATGCTGAAATTAGAAGGAAAAATCGTATGGCATTATAAATAAATTTCCAAGAGTATTTGTATAATTATATAATTAGGAGGTATCAATGTTAATTAACTTTTGTGAATAGTAAAATAGAAAATCAATAACGCTATTTATCGATGTATTAAATACAAATATACTTTCATGTTTTACATATGTTTATTTCATGTTTTAACACACATAGTCCAATCCTTTATTCAGGTACTATATACTTATTAATCAATTTGATATATAGTTATATTAAATGTATAGATTAAGATTCTCTCAGATAAATCGGGAAGCGTACTGTCAAATCGTTAAATAACAAAGTATTGTATAAGCCATTAGCTTCTGTATTAATTAGTTATCATCTTATTTTTAAGTTTATCTTTTTGTTGGTTTTCAGCATGTTTACAAATGCTCCTCTTATTTGGATATAAAAGTAAATTAGTATGATACATTTGTTATAAACAAATATATCGACATATAATTTTCATTTGTAAATATTATTTTATACATTTGTAGTCTAACAGGGTGATGCATATTTATTCATTGTTTATATTCTTACATCATGAGAGAACGAATCAGACAAATAATGGAAAATGAAAACCTGACTTCGGCTAAATTTGCCGACAGGCTTCAAATTAACCGGGCTAATATTTCTCATATTTTGAATGGAAGAAATAATCCGAGCCTTGATGTTGTTACCAAAATTCTTTCGGAAATGCCATACATAAATACCGAATGGTTAATCAATGGTTCGGGACAGATGTATAAAGATGGATTCGACATTGATTCTATTCCCAAAGAGCACGATTTATTCAATCAGAGCCCAACTATTTCGCCCAGAGAGAAAGAAGTTGCTACAAAATTGGAAGGAATTGAAGTTAATAAGCCAGAAAAAGAAAGACAAGTGGCTGACAATAAAGTTATTGAAGTGCAAAAAAGTCATGATAAAAAAATCAGTCAGATAATTATTTACTACAACGATAACACGTTTGAAACTTTTATACCGCATTCGACTAAATAATAAATCTCGCGGACTGATTAAATACAGCAATTTACATTGATTGTTCAAACGTCAGGAGTCGTCACATCAGCTGGGAGTCGAACACACCCGCCGAGGGGGGCAGACATATCCATCGGGAGTCGGACAAAGGTTGTCGAAGGCTTATCTAATTTAATTGTTACCATATTATATCCAATATAACTTAATTTATTGTTTCCGAATCGACTGAAATTTTCAGTTCCGGAAACAGCTTTATAAAATGTTAAACAACGCGAAGCACGTTGCGAATTACGTTTTATTATTTGTATCTTTGGCTTTCTCGATAACTGATTAATTGCTATAAATTCATCGAATTTGCAGTTAAATCAAAAATATTTGATACAAAAAGTAGGAAATTGTCAGTTGTGCAAAATTTCCGGTTTTTTCTTTCGGTACAACAACTGTTTTCCACCGAACTTATCATTTCAAGTCGTTAAAATGTTCATCGATGCAAGAAAATAGCACAAGTTCACCGAGCGAATCCGCAGTGAATCGCAACATATCCTCAGAAAAAAACGAAATCTGCCCTCTTGAGGCACCAAAACCCGCATTACGCCTTATTGATGCCATTGTGCTTATCATTGGTATCGTTATTGGTGCGGGAATTTTCAGAACACCTTCGGTAGTTGCGGCCAATACGCCCGATGGATTTTGGTTTTTGGGCGTTTGGATAATAGGCGGTCTTGTCTCTCTCATTGGGGCGCTCTGCTATTCGGAGCTCAGCTCCGCTTTTCCCAGCGCAGGCGGCGACTATCATTTTTTAAAAACGGCATTCGGTAAAGGTTTTTCCTTTCTGTTTGCCTGGGCACGCATTACGGTTATCCAAACAGGCTCTATTGCTCTGCTTGCCTACATTGCCGGCGATTATATGTCGCAATTGTTTTCGCTTGGTGAGTATTCGGCTTCTTTTTACGCTATTTTTGTTGTAACTGTTCTTACGCTGATAAACATTTTGGGAATTCAATTTGGCACCGGACTTCAAAAGCTTTTGACGGTGTTGCAGTTTATTGGTGTATCAATAATAATTATAGTGGGTTTCTTCGTGGAGCCAAATTTGCTTGTGGAAGCGTCCCAAGATCCGCCACTATCTTCTTCTTTTTCAACACTTAGCTTGGCTCTTATATTTGTATTGTTAACTTTTGGCGGCTGGAATGAGGCTGCCTATATCTCATCGGAATTGAAAACCGGCAGCAAAAATATGGCTTTAGTGTTGGTCGGAAGTATTTTGATTATAACATTGGTGTATGTTCTCATAAATATGGCTTTTTTAAATGCGCTGGGACTTCAGGGAATGGCTGCGTCTGATGCTGTTGGAGTGGATATGATGAGAGCTACGCTTGGAGAAAAAGGTGTTGTTTTGATAGGGACGTTGGTATCGTTGTTTGCTTTAACATCCTTAAATACGACTATTTTTACGGGAGCTCGATCCAATTATGCGTTGGGAAAGGATTTCAGGTTGTTTTCATTTCTCGGTAAATGGAATGGGAATAGATCAGCGCCTGTAAATTCGCTCATGCTGCAAGGTGTTATCGCGACTTTACTGATTGTTTTCGGAGCATTTACCCGAAACGGATTTGAATCGATGGTGGATTTTACGGCGCCGGTTTTTTGGTTTTTCTTTTTATGCACCGGTGTCAGTCTTATAGTACTACGAGTAAAGAAACCCGATGTGAAGAGACCATTCAAAGTTCCGCTGTATCCTGTCACACCTGTTTTATTCATCATATCCTGTGCGTATTTATTGTATTCGAGCTTGTCTTACACCGGAAAGGGTGCGCTATTGGGAGTAGCACTGTTGACAATTGGGCTGGTTTTTTATCTTCTTTTCAAGGATAAAGCCTCAAAACGTAACGAGTTGTAACCGAGACATCTTTTTATTTTCGACTAACCTACTGAACAATTTACGACCAAAATCAATTTATTATATAAGATTCTTATTTTCTAACAATTTAAATTATACAACATGAAATTAATCAAGTATTTGTTAGTTGTAATGTTCGCGTTGGGATTTACTCAGCTAAATGCTCAGTTGCAACTTGATGTTCCCTATGTTCCTACGCCGATGGATGTAGTAGAAGCCATGCTCGATATCGCTAAAGTTGGCAAGAACGACGTGGTATATGATTTGGGATGCGGAGATGGGCGCATTGTTGTAACGGCTGCCAAAAAATTTGGTGCTACCGGAATAGGCGTAGACCTCAACCCCGAGAGAATAGAAGAAGCCAATGCTTATGCAAAAGAAAAAGGAGTTGAACGGAAGGTGAAATTCTACGAAGGTAATCTTTTCGATTTCGATTTCAGTAAAGCTTCCGTGTTGACGCTATACTTACTGCCCGATGTGAATTTGCAGTTAAAGCCAAAAATCTTAGCCGAAATGAAGCCCGGAAGTCGCGTTGTTTCCCACGCTTTTGATATGGGTGACTGGAAACCCGATAAACAAATTTTGGTGGATGGAAGAACAGTGTATATGTGGACAGTTCCCAAAAAGGAAAAATAGAGAAAATATTCGCTTGAATAGCCATTAATACATTATATTACAGTGTTTTGTGCCGGATTTGCTTGTTGCATCTCCGGTTTTATTTTGAACACTTGCGTGAGAATTGAAAATTATAGTGTAAATTTGTATTCTATAAAATTTCCACTGATGAAAGTAATCGATTTCACTGTTTGCTCAAACGAACAACTGAATTACCAGAATAATCTCATTAAAGTAACTCCGGTAGATAACAAACCGCTACCCGATATGTTTCCCGGACAGTTCGTTCAAATTTTAGTTGAGAATTCTTCGAACGTATTTCTGCGAAGGCCTATTTCTATAAACTTCGTTGACGAGGAAAGGAATGAAATGTGGCTGCTTATCCAAAGAATTGGCGAAGGAACACGAAAAATATGCGAAGTTTCGGTCGGAGAAACGTTGAATATTATTTTCCCCTTGGGAAATTCTTTTTCCGTACCGCAAGCGAAAGGTAAATTCTTGCTTGTTGGTGGTGGAGTGGGCACTGCACCCTTACTTTTTTTAGGTAAGAAACTCAAAGAAAAAGGTTTTTCGCCCGATTTTTTATTGGGCGGACGTTCCGAAAGAGACTTGTTGCAACTGAATGATTTTGAGAAACTGGGAAATGTTTTTTCCACTACCGAAGACGGAACATATGGCGAAAAAGGCTTCGTTACGCACCATTCCGTTTTGCAGAAGAATAAATACGACTTCATTTACACTTGCGGACCTAAACCTATGATGGTGGCGGTAGCCAAATATGCGCACGAAAACAAAATAGGATGCGAAGCATCGCTTGAAAATCTTATGGCTTGCGGTTTTGGAGCCTGTTTATGTTGTATCGAAAAGACCACAAGGGGAAATCTTTGCTCTTGTACCGATGGCCCTGTTTTTAACATTAAAGAACTCACATGGATAGATTAAAAGTAAACATAGGAAAATTAGAACTGCAAAATCCGGTTACAACGGCTTCGGGAACTTTCGGCTACGGAACGGAGTACGCCGATTTTATCGATTTAAATCGTTTAGGAGCCATTTTTGTTAAGGGAACTACATTGGAGCCGCGACAAGGAAATGACTATCCGAGAATGGCGGAAACGCCTTCGGGGATGCTCAATTCCGTTGGGTTGCAGAACAAAGGTGTAGATTATTTTGCCGAACATATTTACCCGGAGATAAAAGATTACAATACTCGTATAATCGTTAATGTATCCGGTTCAACGATAGATGATTATGTGAAATGTACCGAAAGACTTATCGATTTGGAGAATGTGCCCGCCATTGAACTAAACATTTCCTGTCCCAACATAAAAGAGGGCGGAATGGCTTTTGGCACATCGTGTGTTTCGGCCGCGCAGGTAACCCGTGCCGTACGCAAAGTTTATCCCAAAACGTTGATAGTAAAACTGTCGCCTAATGTTACCGACGTGGCAGAGATTGCCCGTGCCATAGAAGATGAAGGAGCCGATTCGATTTCGCTTGTTAATACATTTCTGGGAATGGCTATCGATGCGGAAACCAGGAAGCCCAAACTATCTACTGTAACCGGAGGTTTGTCGGGTCCGTGTATTAAACCGATTGCCTTGCGCATGGTTTGGCAGGTGTATAACGCGATAAAAATTCCGATAATCGGGATGGGCGGAATAGCTAACGCGGTCGACGCTATTGAATTTATGCTTGCCGGTTCAACTGCCATACAAATAGGAACTTACAACTTCATCGACCCTACTGTTTCTATGAAAGTAATCGACGGAATTGTTGATTACATGGACAGGCACAACATTCGGCACATCAGCGAAATAATTGGAACCTTACAGATATAAAATCATTTCGATTTTATTTTACGCAGTTTCTTGTCATAATGCGATTTTAAATAAAAACCATTTGACAAGTTGGATAAATGGTGTATCTTTGCGCATTATTTCATCAAAACTACAACAATGCCCAACTTGATTATTCCTAAAGGATATAAGCCGCTTTTGAACTTAAAGCAAACCGAGCTCGGAATAAAGAGAATCAAAGATTTTTTTCAGCAGAATTTAGCATCTGAACTCCGTTTAAGACGAGTTACCGCGCCACTTTTTGTGGAAAAAGGAACTGGAATTAATGACGACCTGAACGGAGTGGAACGTCCGGTGAGTTTTCCCATTAAAGATATGAACGACACGGTTGCAGAAATCGTGCATTCACTGGCAAAATGGAAGCGGATGACCCTTGCCGATTACGGCATAGAAAAAGGATACGGAATATATACCGACATGAACGCTATACGCGCCGATGAAGAATTGGATAACCTGCACTCGCTTTATGTTGACCAATGGGATTGGGAAATGACTATAAGTGAAGGAGATAGGACTATTTCCTTTTTGAAAGATGTGGTAAAGAGAATTTACAGCTCCATGCTTCGTACCGAATATTTGGTACACGAATCTTTTCCGGTGTTAAAACCTGAGCTACCGCGTGATATAACTTTCATTTCGGCTGAAGATTTACTGCGAAAATACCCCAATTTGGACGTAAAAGACCGCGAAGATGCCATTGCAAAAAAGTGCGGTGCCGTGTTTGTTATCGGTATTGGAGGAGACTTATCGAACGGAGAGCCGCACGACGGCCGTTCCGCCGATTACGACGACTGGACTACTGTTAACGATGAAGGATTTGAGGGATTAAACGGCGATTTGCTTGTTTGGAACTCCGTGCTAGAAAAAGCCATGGAGCTGTCATCGATGGGAATCCGTGTGGACAGAGAGGCCTTGCAAAAGCAATTGAAAATTAGGAACCAGGAAGAAAAACTAAATCTGTTTTTCCACAAACGACTGATGAACGGTGAACTTCCGCTTTCCATCGGTGGCGGAATTGGGCAGTCGCGCCTCTGCATGTACTATTTGAGAAAAGCACATATCGGTGAAATTCAGGCAAGTATCTGGTCCAAAGAGATGCGACAAAAAGCGGCGGAGAACGAAATATTTTTGATTTAAAAATCACTATTAACCGACTAAACTTATAATTAGTCGATATTTATTTTTAGACTTCTGTTTATCAATTAGTTGTGTTTGTATTTTTCGTTTTTCAAAAAGTTACCCCCACTTAGAACAACGACATTTGAACGTTTGCGGGACTTTTATTTCTGCTTTTAGTCCGTTTACTATATGCTTTTCGCCCTTGGGTAACTACCCACCTCAAGTCCAAATGGCTTATCAGGTGTATCCTGATCAATGCGGCAATGGTTGAAAACGCTTTTTTGCTTTCGGACAAAAACCTTACAACGTTTAACAGCAAGTGTGCAATCAGCGTACACCAGATTTGCGTTTTTATGCCGTTCTCTGTTTCTGAATAAAAGAAATGCAACTGAAAGTTTTGTTTCAGTTTCTTGAACGTCAATTCTATCGTCCAGCGGTATTTATAAATCAAAGCCACCTCTTCGGGCTTCTTTTTGCACTTATACTCCAAATGAATGTGTTCTATCTTATAAACGTCAAATTCTTCTTTTGAGAGATTTGTTTCAAAAAGAACCTCCTGTAATTGGGCTTTGGCATTATCTTTCAGGCGGTAAACAAAGTTTACGCCTTCCCTTGTCTAATCTGCAAACTGCTGATAAAAGTTATAGGCTTTATCGAAGACCAACATGCTGCCTTTTGCAGGATTTAAATGTGCTAAAAACTTTTTGTCATGTATTTTGGTTTCGCTGATACTCAACAACTTTAAGATAGAATGAGTTGTATGTGATGGTTTACGAGGGATGTTTCAATTGTTTTCAGCATACAAAGTTCAAATGTACCAATTTCATCAGATACAAATAGTTAAGCGCTACTTTACTAGTCGTCCGGAACTGTAAGCTTCACAAGAGCTTCTATTGATTGTAAAGCAGCTTGTCGCACCGATAAAGAAAGCTTTGTAGGTGCTTTTGAAGAATGGATAGATAAGTGGAGCGATTTTTTAAAAGAACGCTCTAAAGACCCAAAAACGGGTAAAAGCTATTATAAACATCGCAAATTACGAAGCGCATATTTAAGCCTAAAACGCAATATGGCCATATCTGTGGACGTGGTACGATTTTTATGACATATGGATACCCAACACAAATAATGCATTAGAGGGGAAGTTAACAGATTTAAAAACAAAATTGAGAAATCATAATGGATTATCAAAAAAACGCCGAAAAGTATTTATTGATGAGTGTTTTTTTAACAATTTTTCTCTGAAAAACCTTTTTTAAAAGGCTTTTCAGAGAAAAATTGCATTACTTTTGACTATTATACCAATTTTTGTGTTATCTTTGACAATAGTTGCACATTTTCTTTTGACAATACAAAT
>CAZKZB010000001.1:129501-178578 GCA_964557135.1 uncultured Petrimonas sp.
CAATTTTTGTGTTATCTTTGACAATAGTTGCACATTTTCTTTTGACAATACAAATTTACAACTATGAGGCGAAATTTCGGTGGAACCTCTACTTTTTTCTAAATATTTTGTCGGTTAATAGTGATTTTTTTTAATGATTATCTTTATCAATAATTTTCATTCTGGCTTTTGGAGGAATAAAACAAACAACTAATAAATCATCAATTTAATTTTAATCATGAAAACTAAACTTCTAATTTTAATCCTAATCCTCAGTACAGCATTATGGACTGCGTGTGAGAAAGTTGAGGAAGAACCGACTTTAACGGTGAATTCGCAGAGCCTTCAATTTGATTCTGAAGGAGGAACCCAGACCATCAAGGTAACGGCCAATTACCCCTGGACGACTACCGTGTCAGGCAGCGGATTGACCCTAAATCTCAGTCCCTCATCCGGAAACGGGGACGAGACGGTGACCGTGACGGCATCTGCCACCCAATCCTTGGAAGATCTGACCGGCTCAATCATCTTCAAGTGCAAATCCTTGTCGAAGAGCGTTTCCGTGAACCAGAAGGCGAAAGGCGAATTTACAGGGCTGGAGAACACCTACGATGCACCGGCGGCCGGAGGAAACTTCGAGGTGGATGTGCGGTACAATACGGATCTCAAAGTGGAGGTGGATGCCGACGTTGCGTGGCTTCGATATGTTACGACACGTTCACTGAAAGACGGCAAGATTCAGTTTGCAATTGATCCCAACCTGTCACCCAAGCGTTCGGCCAAGGTTACCGTGCGTGACGTGAAAGGCAAACTCGACCCGAAGACATTATTCATCCAGCAGGCAGAATCGCCCGACCGGACGGTAATGATGGATCTGTACCGCTCGCTCGGTGGTACTTCCTTGACCAATATGGACGGATGGGGAACGGACAAGCCTCTGGATCAATGGAAGGGAGTTGATGTAACGGGTGTCCGGGTCTCTACCGTCAAAATCGAGAACCCCTTAAACGATCAAGGCGAAGTAATGAACCTGAACAATGTCAACGGTACCATACCTGTTTCGATCGGTGATCTGACGGAACTTACCTGGTTGGAATTTAGGAACCTGGACGGCTTGCACGGCAGACTCCCTGCAAGTATCGGGAATTTGAAGAAATTGGGCGCGCTGATTATTGGCAAAACAAGTTTGGAAGGACCCCTTCCGGATGTTTTCGGAACGCTGCCTTCATTCTGGAATCTCTCTTGTTGGAAGAATCCCAAGCTTGGCGGACCGCTTCCCAGAAGTTTGGGCAATTGCGAAAACGTTAAAGAAATCTATATGTCCGACTGTGCATTCACCGGCAGCATTCCGGAGGAATGGTGCAAGGGAGGTAGAAAAATACATGTCTCGAGCAACCAACTCAGCGGACTGATTCCTGCCGCTTTTTTTGCGATGCCAAATGCGGCGAGAAACTTCAATAAGAGCTGCTATCAAACAAAAGGCAGTCTCCTGGACGCTTCGAATGCGTCAAAGCTGCCGGGCTACTTCTACTCCGAAGATCCGGAAAACGCCAATTTTTTTCCCGGTGGGTACATGAACGACTTAGACGGAAGTAAATTCAGATACAAGGATGTCATTTCTTCTGCACGGGTGACCGTCGAGATCAACTGGACTTCCTGGTGCCCTTTTTCCAAACAGCTCATGCCTATACTGTTGGAGTATTACAAGAAATACCACAGTAAGGGATTGGAAATCATCGCAATGAACTTCGGCGAGGGCCACGACCAAAATTTGTCACATGCAGAAATCGATGCTCTGGTCTGGAAAGAAATCAAGGCGAAAGGCTACGATGTCTGGCACAACATCAGTTTCGACAAAAACAACATTTTGTCCTATGTCCCGACTGTGCCGACTGCCAATGTGTATGACAAGGATGGGAACATCATCTACACGAACATTCACAAGTTCAAGGACTCGTACGGCCGCTCAGGAGTGAGTGCCGGTAGTGAACTCATCCCTTTCCTGGAAAAGATTCTGGGTCCGCTTGATGATCCGGACTACTATGAATCCAAGGATTTCAGCGAAGACGGGAAAGTGCTGACCCTCCAAAAGGCCTCCATGGGCAAAGGGATCAACATTGTTCTTATGGGCGACGGCTACACCGACCGTGATATGAATACCAACGGCCTTTACGAGAAGCTGATGCGGCAGTCGATGGAACAGTTCTTCGCGATCGAGCCGTACAAGACCTTCCGAAACCGTTTCAACGTTTATGCGGTGAAGGCGGTATCCTTGAACGGCCAGATTGGGAACGGTTACAATACAGCGTTCAGTACGGTACCCGGCACCGGAGAATTCATTGGCGGAAACAACGAAAAGGTGTTTGAATATGCGCTGAAAGTACCCGGCATCTCGTCCAAGAAGGACCTGCTGGTGATGGTCATCGCCAATGAGCAGGCCAGCCATGGTTGCGCCTTTTTGTACTACCAGGACAATGCTTCAATCTCCTACGTCGGTTCGCTCCGGAACGATGCGGAAGGATTTGGCTCCACCTTGCGACACGAGGCGGGAGGTCATGGTTTTGCCTTCCTGGGCGACGAGTATGTGCGGCATAACGGCATGTCCCCCTCGGTAAACGAAATTGCCACCAATCGGGAGCAGTATGCCGGGAAGGGCTGGTGGGCCAACGTGGACTTTACGAATGATCCCAAAACCATCCGATGGAGCTGGTTCCTGAACGATGCCCGGTACAAGAACCTCGTTGGCATCTATGAAGGGGCCTATACCTTTGAAAAGGGCGCTTACCGTCCGAGCGAAAACAGCATGATGCGGGAAAATTTAGAATGGTTCAACGCCCCGTCCCGCCAGGTGATCTACAAACGGATCATGGAACTTAGCGGCGAGGAGTACAGCCTCGAAAAGTTTATCGAATATGACGCTGTGAACCGCGTTAAGGCTCGGTCCGGCGGTGTTCCGTCCACGAACGGCCCCAAGGTACGCGGTCACGCTCCAATCGTAATAAAATGAACCGGAAGCGATCAATTGGTGAGATGAACCAATTCATATGGTAACTTAGATTCAATGGTTGGAAATTTTAAACAAAATTCAACCATTGAATCGTTTTTATTCCTTGCTTGAGTCGGACATTAGATAAACCGATCTGAACCTAGTGACAAACACATCCTACGCGGTCAATCCTATTTCCGTGGATTTCGTGATCGTCAACTTCGAGAAACAGAAACGGGCCGAAGTATTGCTAAACTTTTCCGATACCATTTTTAATTTGGGTAAATTTGTACCGCCCAATACTGGTTTTTTTTATAACTAATTTTTATTTTCTTCAATTTTTTATACTTTTACACCTCAAATCAAACAATACAACTATGTCTGTAAGAATTGAAGAGACCTGGAAGCAGAGATTAAGCGATGAGTTTGAGAAACCTTATTTTAAATCCTTAACCGATTTTGTGCGTGAAGAATATATGCAAAAAAGAGTTTTTCCGCCTGCAAAATTGATTTTTAATGCGTTCGACCAATGTCCTTTTGATGACGTAAAAGTTGTTATCGTGGGACAAGACCCGTATCACGAACCGGGACAGGCGCACGGATTGTGCTTTTCGGTAAACGACGGCGTGCAGATTCCGCCATCGTTGGTAAATATCTACAAAGAAATACAAAACGATTTGGGAACGCCGCCGCCAACATCCGGAAATCTGGAGCGATGGAGTAGGCAAGGAGTGCTTTTATTGAACGCTACGCTTACGGTTCGCGCGCATCAAGCGGGTTCGCACCAACATAAAGGTTGGGAAGAATTTACCGATTCCGCCATTTATCACTTGGCAAACGAACGCCAAAATTTAGTTTTTATTCTTTGGGGCGCTTACGCACAACGAAAAGGAGAAAATATTGATGCGAATAGACATCTTGTGTTAAAATCCCCACATCCTTCGCCGCTGTCTGCCCATCGGGGATTCTTTGGTAATAAGCATTTTAGCAAAACAAACGATTATTTACGGGCGCACGGCATTTCACCCATCAATTGGTAACCAAAATAGACAAAAAACAGTATAAATTACATGGATTTCTATCAATTTTCGGCAAAAAATATCAGAGGACAAGACGTTAAAATGTCCGATTACAAGGGAAAATATGTGTTGGTTGTGAACACCGCCAGCAAGTGTGGACTCACGCCTCAATATGAAGGATTGGAAAAATTGTATCAAAAGTACAAAGAGCGAGATTTTGTAATTCTCGGTTTTCCATGTAATCAATTTGGAAATCAGGAACCGGGCAACGAAAAATCTATTTCGGAAGGATGTTTGCTGAATTACGGCGTATCTTTTCCCATGTTTTCCAAAATTGAGGTAAACGGCGAAAATGCGCATCCCATGTATAAGTTTCTGAAAAAGAGCCTGAAACATCTCTTTGGCAGCCGCATTCGCTGGAATTTCGAGAAGTTTTTGATTGACAAAAACGGAAAACCGGTGAAAAGATTTGCTCCTTGGGTAAAACCCGAAAAAATTGACGGTTATCTTGCTAACTTGCTAAAAGATAAACATTCTCAACATGAAAAATAAACTTACCTTTCTAGTATTGCTAATATTTTGGTTATCAACGACTTTGTCTTTCTCTCAAATCATTGATTTTCAGTCGAAAGATACCGTTGTTTTTGGGAAATACGCAACATATATTCAACCTTTCCAATCAAAATCAAAGCAATTGATTCTGCAAAAAACAGCGGAGTTTTTTCTCGAAACGCCTTATGTAGGTGGAACGTTAGATAAGAACGATACCGAAAAATTAGTCGTTAATTTACGAGAACTAGACTGCGTAACTTTTGTGGAAACGGTTATGGCGTTGACAAACAGCGCTGTATCGGGTAATTTCTCGTTCGACAATTTTGTTGAGCAACTACAAAAAATCAGGTATCGCGACGGTAGTTTAAACGGTTACGATTCTCGCTTACACTACACATCGGATTGGGTGCATAACAATGTGAAAAAGAATTTATTATCGAATATTTCAAAAGATTTATGCGGTGTTTTGGAAACAAAAACAATCGATTTTATGTCGTCGCATCAATCGGCGTATAACGCGTTGAAAGAAAACGATAACATGTTGCAAAAAATCAGGGAAATGGAAAAATCCGTCAATGCCCGAGGCGGTTTTTATTATCTTCCGAAAGAAAAAATAAGTTCGAAAGCGGCAGAAATTCCGCACATGGCAATGATTGCCTTTACTACTTCTATAAAAGGCTTAGACACAACACATACCGGTTTTGCTTACAAGAAGAAAAACGGTGAACTGACTTTTATCCACGCGTCGAGCGCGAAAAAGAAAGTGGTTGTGGATGAAAAATCGTTGAGCGATTACTGTAAATCGCAAAAATCGTGTACGGGAATTATGATAATGAAAGTGCTGTAAAAGAATATTTTACTCAAAGGAACGATCGTTTTTCTGTTTGTTGTGGGTGTCGCCCATCTTTCTCTTTATTTCGCGGAAAAGCCACTTATCGGTTATTTTAAACGAAAGATTTATTAGAATAATCAATCCGGCAGAGATAAATGCTTCCACGTACAATCCCAATCCGGCGAGAGTACCCAAAGCGGCGCTGCACCAAATAGTGGCAGCCGTTGTAAGTCCTTGAACATTAAGTCCCCGGTGCAAAATAACGCCTGCACCCAAAAAACCGATTCCGGTAATAATCTGCCCGATAATGCGTGCGGGGTCTCCTGCTTCTTTTGTTACCATCAGGTTGACCAACACATAGATAGCTGAGCCGACTGCAACCAACATATTGGTTCGTAAGCCCGCGCTTTTGTTGTTAATTTCGCGTTCCAAACCCACTGCGCCGCCCGCTGCGGTGGCAATAAGAAGACGGATGATGAAATCTGACAGTAACATGCTGGTAACTAATTGTTTTGTTCGATAATTCTTTTTGCGTTGCTTACAAAGATATTCATTTTTTGCAATTCTTGCGAGGTGAGAGCAGGAATTTTGATTTTATCATCTGTTTCCGCAGGGATAAGCGTGTATTTCAGTTTTCCTTTTTCGGTCTGTTTTCTTACCCAAACCAACGAATAATCGCACGACTCTATTTTCACCAAATTATTATCATCCGATTTGCTGATAACGATTTCAGACAATGCACCGCCATCGGTATTAACCTTTTGCTGATTGGAAACAAAGTTGCCAAGCGAATAATAAACCACCGATTCAATTTCACCATCTACTTTGTTTTCAACCAACGGCTGCACTACGTGCGGATGATTTCCGATAATGATTCTTACGCCGTTTCTGAAAAGAAAATCAGTCAATTTTTTCTGTTCCGCATTCGGAAAGGTTCTGTACTCATCACCCCAGTGCATATTAGCTATAACGATATCGGGATTATATAATTGGGTGAGGCGTAAATCGCTTTTCATTTTCAGTGTATCTATGATGTTGACGATATTGGGCGCGTGAACCGGAAGTCCGTTGGTATCGTAAGTATAATTGAGAAAAGCAATTCGAATACCGTTCTTAATCATCATGAGCGGATAATTCAATCCTCGCGTGTTTTTCGATTTGAATGCCCCCGTATATTTAATTCCGATGGAATCCAGTACGCTGAGTGTTCGTTCAAAACCCTTTCGTCCTTTATCTACGATGTGGTTGTTTGCTAAAAAGAAAACGTCAAACCCGGCATCCTTTAATCCGAAAGCAAACTCATCGGGCGAGCTGAATTGAGGATAACCCGAGTAAGGTTTTCCGCCTAATGTGGTTTCGAAGTTTACGCAAGCGATATCTGCCGATGAAATTTTATCTTTCAGTAAATAAAAACACGAATCGTAATTATATCCCGACATGGTTTGCGCCGCTCGAACTTGCGGCATGTGCTGCATGGCATCGCCGGCAAAAAGCAGGGTAACACGCTTTTCTTGCGCTTGCGAAAGCGAAAAAGTGAGTAGGATAAGTAAAGTTGTGAGTATTCGAAACATAGATTTTAAAGCAAGTTTCTTCGGGTTAAATCTCTTGCAGAGTGGTGTATGGTTAATATATCAATTCGGTTTTTACTTAAAATCCGGTAAATTATTCGGTAATTTCTTTCTATTAATTCACGTATTTTTTCATCGCCTTTATCTTTGTTTATTTTACCGGCAAAAGGAAAAGATTTTAGAATTTTAATTCTTTCCTTTATACGTATCACTTCAAATTAGGCATATTTTTTGGAGTCCTTTGAAATGTAATCCGCAATTTCTTTTAAATCAAGCTTGGCTTGGCGAGTCCATCCTACTTGAACCATTCTTCTATTTCTTTATCTAACTCTTCTTCTGAAATAACGTCGTTATTATCTGACTGTTCTATTCCTTTTTCTATTTTTTGTAATAGAATGAGTTTCTCAACTAATAAATCCAACGAAAATTCATCGGGGAGATTTTCTATTTGTTTTTGCACCTTTAACTTCGTTAACATCATTACTTTTAGCTTTTTATGAATGCTGATTTTGCACCTTCTCTTTTATTTCTTTTGCCAACGGAATCGTCGCCGGTTTGGGTTGCAGCGTATAATTATAAATCTGTTTATCTTTCAGCACTTCTTTTGCTTTTTTCAATGCCGGATCATCTTGTAGTTCATACATCAGCACGCCTTCCTTGTAATAATATCGCTGTACGATCTCGGTTTCAATCATCTGCTTAATGTCTTTCTTGAAAAGCTCCAAGTCGCGATCGAGATTAGGTTGCAATTTATTTTCCAACGCCGTAAACTCTTCGGAAGCCGTATTAAAATACCCCTCGAATTCCATGATGTTTTTTAACGATTGCAACGAACGGTTGCTCATTTGATCGTATTTGAAATCTTTGCTTTTCACAAACATTTTAAATTCCTCATAATCAGTATCTGAGAGATGGAATGTTTCGGGAGAAGCAATCGTCTGATGCTTTTGAGCCCAATTGGTAACGTAATCGAAAATAATATTATCGGTTATGAGATAGAACCCGATAGTGCCCGGTTTTTCCTGCTCAATAATGTAATCGGGTGTGATTCCTCCGCCATCGCGCACTTCACGTCCGTTTTTTGTGGTGAAAACATTGGTCAAACTATCAGGAACACGTGCCACGGTGCCGTCAGGATTCCGATGCGAATAATCTAATGCCTGAATGCATCGCCCGCTGGGAATATAATATTTAGATGTGGTGATTTTAATGTTTCCGCCGTAAGGCAAATCGCGTGGAGTTTGTACTAATCCTTTTCCGAAAGAGCGATTACCGATAACCACGGCGCGGTCTAAATCTTGCAACGAACCGGCCACAATTTCAGAAGCCGACGCCGAGCCGGTATCAATTAACACTACAATAGGCATTATTGTATCAATGGGTTGGTTTCGTGTGATATAAGACCTGTCCCATTGCTTCACTTTCCCGCGAGTAGAAACAATTTCCAAACCTTTTCGTACAAAGAAATTCACGATATTCACAGCTTCATCCAAAATTCCGCCCCCGTTTCCACGCAGGTCGATAACTAACGATTCAGCGCCTTTTTTCTTTAAATCCAAAAGGGTTTCCTTTACTCGGTTTGAACTGCCGTTGGTAAATCCGGAATAATGGAGATAGCCTATTTTATCGTCTAAAACAGTGGAGTAGGTGATAGGGTCTATTTCTATTTTCTCGCGAACAATATTTATATCTCTCGCTTTGCTTTCACCCGGACGTTGAATTTTTAGCTTCAACGTAGTTCCCGGCGTACCTTTCAGCTTATCGCTCACATCTTTTACTGAGGCTTTTCGCATATCGACTCCGTTAATTTCAAGAATGGCATCGCCGGCTTTTAGCCCTGCTTTATCGGCAGGTAGTCCTTTATACGGCTCGTTAATGATAACCTGATTGTTGTTGTACGAAATTATGGAGCCGATGCCGCCGTATTCTCCGGTTGTCATAAATTGCAAATCGCCAATGTTTTCTTCGGTATAATATTCGGTGTATGGGTCCATTCTCGCCAGCATATTTCGGATGGTTCCATTGACTAAGCTATCTACTTTCAGACTGTCCACATAAAACATATCCAGTTCACGAATCACGGAATTGAAAATATCGATGCTTTTGTTTATATCGAAATAGCGCTGATTTTTATCGGTCTGTGTGGTTTGTGATTGGGCATTTACTGCAAAGAAAATTATCAACGATAGCAGGTGTATTTTTTTCATATTCAATTTTATCCGGAAATAATTCATTTAAAAGTTTTTTTTGTTCAACTGACAAAGAAACGAAATTTTCACGAAACTTTGCATTCGTTTTAGTTATATGTTTTTAAAATGGAAGGAGAAATAAGCTTTTTGCATTATCTTTGAAGTGTTTTTTTGTAAAACGATATTTAGGATTCATTGAATAATTTATTGTAACGGGTTAGTTAGATAAGGCTGCGACAACCTTTGTTCTACTCTTGGCGGATATGTCCGATTTCCAGCGGGTAGATGTTATGCGGGATAGAGCTACTCTGATAAAACCCGTCTCCGCTTCTCTCTAAATTTTCCCCAAACTGAGAGAAACTTTTGCGAAAACCTAACTATTTAAAGCGTTACTATAATTTTTATCACTTACGTTTATGAGTAATTATCTTCGACATATTCTTCTTCCTGCGTTTGTAGGACTTGTAATTTTTACGGTAACTTGTTTGATTAGTTCCAATGATGTTCCCAACCTTCCGCAAATTGTTGCTTGGGACAAAATAGTCCATTTCGGGATGTTCTTTGGATTGTCGGTCGTCTCTTTGTTCCATTATTATCGATTACATAACGGTAAACCCAATATGGCTCGTTGGATTTTTTGGGGCTTTGTACTTCCGGTCATTTATGGCGGCGCAATTGAATTGATGCAAAAATTCTTTTTCGTTTCACGAAGCGCAGAATGGGCCGATTTTATTGCCGATATGTTGGGTTCGGGCACCGCTCTTATTATCGCATTATTCTTGTATAATAAATTTCGCAGTAAGGAAAAACAAGTATCTTTGTGAAGTTATAGCCTTGAGCAGTGGGCGAAGAGCAATGAGCGAAGAGTAAGTAGCAAGGACGTGTAGTGGATTGAATTAAGGTTACTAAAATTTAACACCAACATATGACAAATACTTATAATATGTTTATGCTTAATAGTTTATTCCTGATTTTTCTAACTATTGCAACATTGATATCGTGCAATCCTTCGGCTAAAAAGAACGCCGAAAGTGCCGATAATAATGATACCGTGCAGGTTCGGAATACCGATGACAGGCAATACTTAGTAAAGGTGGGCGATATGGCGCCCGATTTTGAAATGACACTTCCCGAAGGCGGAAAGGTAAAACTCTCCGACTTGCGCGGCAAAGTGGTTATGCTGCAATTTACGGCCAGTTGGTGCAGCGTTTGCCGAAAAGAGATGCCTCACATCGAAAAAGAGATTTGGCAGAAGCACAAAGACAATCCTCAATTTGCCTTATACGGTATCGACAGGGAAGAACCGGCAGAGAAAATTCAGCTGTTGCGCGAGGCTACCGGCGTAACTTATCCTATCGGTATGGACGAGGATGCCGGAATTTTTGGGTTATATGCCGAAAAAGATGCCGGAATTACCCGCAATATCATTATCGACCGCGATGGAAAAATTGTGATGCTCACCCGCCTGTTTGAAGAGGAAGAGTTCAACGAAATGGTGCGACTGATTGATAAAATGCTGGAGAGTTGAGAGAATAGAGCAAGGAACAAGGAGCAAAGAACAAAGAACAAAGAACAAAGAACAAAGAGAAAAATAAACAATAAAAGGCTAAATCGGTTCAAGCCAATAGCCAATAGCTAAAAGCTAAGAACCAATAACTAAAAGCTAAATTATGAAATACGAAGATTTAAAAATTTTAGACGAGCTTCGCGAAAAAGGAAGTATCACCGAAGAAGAATACCAACGCGAAAAAGCGAAGATACTGAACAACACAGCTTCGTCGTCGTCCTCGCCGAGCAGCAAACCCCTTTTCGGCTTAGCAGAAAACGCCTATCTAATGCTTATGCATTTATCGCAGTTGCTTGGCGTATTGCTTCCTTTGGCAGGATTTGTGGCTCCGGTAATCATGTGGATAACCAACAAAGACACCAATGCCAACGTTGATTTGCACGGCAAAAATATTTTAAATTTCACCATCAGCTACCTTATTTATTCGGCTGTGCTGGCGATTACCATCATCGGTATTCCGTTGCTATTTGTTTTGGGTATCCTCTACTTGGTATTTGTAATCATGGCTGCCGTTAAGGCCAACAATGGCGAATATTGGCGATACCCGTTTATCATTCAATTTTTTAAATAATGAGCGAAGAGAGTCTGATTAAATACGCCGCAGTACAACTAAACAGGGACGAAAACATTATTTTGCGCGATGTAAACCTTGAGGTGAACCGAGGCGATTTTCTGTACATTATCGGCAAGGTGGGTTCGGGCAAAAGCACGCTTATGAAAAGCATGTATGCCGAATTGCCCATTGAAGCGGGCGACGCGCGTGTGTTTGAGTATCGCTTGCAGGATATAAAATCAAAGCAAATTCCGTACTTGCGGCGAAAAATCGGTATCGTTTTTCAGGATTTCCAGCTGCTTATAGACCGCACGGTGGAGAAAAATCTGGAGTTTGTGCTTCGTGCTACGGGATGGAAAGACAAAACGCTTATCCAAAATCGCATCAACGAAGTGCTTACGCAAGTGGGAATGCAAAACAAAACCTACAAAATGCCCCACGAATTATCGGGTGGTGAACAACAGCGTGTGGTTATTGCCCGGGCATTGCTCAACTCGCCGCTACTGATTCTGGCCGATGAACCCACCGGAAACCTCGACCCCGAAACGGGCAGCCAAATTGTGGATTTATTGCAGCAAATTGCCGATTCGGGAACGGCGGTAATTATGTCCACGCATAACTATTCTATCGTTCAAACATTCCCCGGACGTATTATGAAATGCGAGAACGCCCAATTGGTTGACCTCGCCGCCGCCGTAGAGACGCACTGAGTGCGTCTTTTTTGCGCCAGACGGGTGATTGATTGAATTATTTATCTGATTATCAGTTACCATCCATCACTTCTTCTCAGAATATGAAAGAAGACGGAGACGACCTTTGTATCTTGATTTATCTACTGACCTGATATTTGATGCTCTAAAATTAGTGGTAAGGCAATGCCATTCATTTATATCATTTTGAGAAAAGAATAATAGGCATAACGAAAAGCAGAAAGCATGAGAATCTTCATATCATGATTTTTTGGATTAATTTATCACTTCAATTTTAATTATCTCTATATCTTTGAAATACGTAGAGTTCCAAGCTGAAGCACATTTTGTTTTTGTTGTCAGAACCACATATTCAAGTTCTACTTTTTGTTTTCGAATTTCATATCCTTCTATTGAACTCAATATCGATTCCTTTATCTCGTCAGATAAATTAGTCGGATAAAAAGACTCTCCTGCTATTTGTATCTCCCATCCACATCCATCCACCGCAGGATCGCTAAAATATAAAATTGCTGAAGATCTAACAATACTTCTTGGTGACTCCTTCTTTTCACATCCCGTTCCTCCCAAAAAGAATAGGGAAATCATTATCAATAAAACTGTTTTTGCTTTCATTTTTTTGTTTTTGTGGTTAATAAAAGTTCGTTTATTGCCTGCAAAATGGTTGCAAGCGGGTTGGTAATCGGGTGGAGTATCGGTGTTCATGTCGCGGTAATTTATTTAGATGGACGCAAGTTAATAAAAATAAAATAAAATGCAAAAAATAGTTTCGATTGAGGATAGACAGTTGGTTCACAGATAGCTGATTTCAGACCGCTTTGCTTTTCTAATGGTCTGTGCTCTGATATCTAATGTCCATTTGATGGCCTATGCCAATGTACGCGGACAAGAAAACAATCCCCCCCACCGGATAAATGGTTGGTTTTACGTATGGCAGTTTAAAACTGCCGCTGTTTTGGGCACGAGGCCTGTCCGACTATAGGTGGATTGGAAACTTGCGCCAGACAGGGGTTAAGCCAAAAGACTTTTCACTTCGTCCCAAACCTCGAAGTATCCACTTCCTTGCGTTCCTTATCCTTAAATCCGCCAAAGCGATAGATAAAGGAGAGGGAAACGGCGCGGGTATCGCGAAAGGCATTCAGCGTGCTTTTTTGTCCTTTGTAATTGATGGAGGCAACGGGCGTTCGGGTGTTAAAAACGTCGTCGGCTTTGAGGATAAGTTTGGCGCGTTCTTTATCGAAAGTCCACGTGAGCGACGTTGAAAGATTGCCCGACGCGCCCAAATCGTAAATTCCCTGAATGGCGCCGGGGGTGCTCACGTATCCCGAAACGTTCATCCGCAAATCGGGTTTGGCAGACAGCGCGATGTCGTGATTCATCTGAAAGATTCCCACAACCGTTTTTCGATTGAACGAAATGTCGAAAAACTCATCGTCTTTCTCGTGCCAATACATCACATTAGCCACAACTCTCGATGAAATCCGCTTGCCCATCGCAAACGGAACAACGCCCATCAAACCCATATTTTTTCTGTACGTGAAGTTCTGTTCCGTAAATATTTGTTGCAATTTGTCGGGCGATTGGTATGGCATTTGCGTGAAATAGTTGGGAATGTAATTGATGTAGGGACGAATAACGTATTTGCGTTTGTAAATGTAGGTCAGCCCCAAACCGTAATCGCGTTGCGGACGCAGGCGCGAGTTTCCGTATATCACGCCGTATGAACTGAAATGATACACGTTAGGACTCAAATTCCAATACGACGGATAACTTTTGTCGGATGAAAGCGCGAACTGAAAGATGTGGTCTGTTGAAGCGTTGTAGCTGGCGTTGAGGGTGGGAAACCACGCTACATCGTCCCAAAGAGGGTTGGTGGAGCCTTTCGATGTTTCGGAAGCTCGGTAATATTCCGCCGCCAGCGATGCCTGAACGGATAGTTTTTCGGAAAACGATTTTGAAAATCCGGCGAAGAAATTCCAGATATCTTCGTGCTGCTGTATGTCGAAAGTGGCATCTTCAAATTCCGATTCATTTTTTTGAGCGTCGGAGCGGTTCCGGGTATGTACGCCCGAATAATTGACGCCGTAGTTTAGGCCCCAACCGTTTTTGAATGTGTGCGATTGATTGGCGTAGAAAACGGCGCGGCGTATTTGCTGCGTGGATTGATAGGCGAGTTTTTCAGCGGGCGCGGAAGAGTTTAGCTGCGTGTTTTGCAGAAAATAATCCGACTTGTCGTTGTAAAACGTGTAATCGGCTCCCATATTCAGCCCGAAACGCGCGGAGTAATCAACTTTGATGTTATGCGTGGACGATGGTCCCGATGTGCCTGTTTCCGTATCGGTTATTGTGCCCGCAATGTTGGTAGACGCGGTGCGGTTGGAACGCGAGTCGTTAAACATTCCTGTATAGGAAACCTCCGCCTTGTCTTTATTGGCGAATGTGTGTTGAACCGATAGGCGCACATTGTGGGCATCGCCTTGGTTAGAGCCTTGGCTGTGCTGGCGGATGTCGTACACCTTGCCGTTAAGCGTATGCTCCGCCGTGAGTTCTTCTTTGTTGAAACCTCTGCCGTTTCTATACGAATAGAGCGCGTCAACCGATGTGCGTTTTCCCAAATACACCACGCTTGCCCTGCCTTCGCCCACGGCATAGGCGCGTTGTTTGGCTTCGCCCGCCACTTCGCCCTGCCACACGTTTTGGGCGTCGTCGCCCTGCTGTTTGAGCATCACGTTTATTGCCGCTCCGCGGATGTTGTATTGCGGTGGCGCGCTGTACATAATTTCCACGTCTTCCACGCGCGAGAGCGGAATGCTTTTGAGCATTGTCATCAGTTGGGCGTAGCTCATCGATGTTTTTTTGCCGTTGAGCAGCACCGTCATTCCGCTTGTGCCAATGAGGGCGAGGCGTTCGTCCTGCTCCATTACGCCGGGAATTTCTTTGAGGGCGTCGTAGGCGTTGGTTATAGATTTGCTTTTCAACAGCGTTGGCACGTGGTAGATGAGTTTTCCGTTCTCGGCTTTGAGCGCGGGGCGTTGCCCTTCCACCACCAATTCCTGCAATAGGGTTTGGTCGGTGGGCAGCGTGAAGTTGCGCACAATAGGCTGCCGATTGTCGTCGGCCACAACAAACTCCGCGTATTGCGTTTTGTAGCCGATAAACGAAACCTGCAATCGGTACCGGGCAGGTTTCACGCCCGCCAAGCGGTAGTAGCCCTGCGTGTCGGTTACGGCTCCGTAGCCCAGTCTGGTGGTGTCGGCGGGTTGCAGCAGCACCACGTTGGCATAGGGTACGGGCGCGCCGTTCTGGTCGGTAACGGTTCCAAAAACTTCGTTGCGATTGGGGGCGTATTGTCGTTTGGTGATGATGATTAACTCGTCCGACTGCGGAATAAAGGTCAAATCGGTGTCTTTAAGCATCGCTTGCAAAATTTCTTTTACCGCCACATTTTCGGCATTTACCGATACGCGCAAGTCGTCGGGCACTACTTCGTCGTTATACAAAACGCGGTAGCCGCTTTTGGTCTGAATTTCCGCCAAAACGGTTTTGATGGGGGCGTTTTTGGCTGAGAGGGAAATGGGGCGGGTTTGGGCGTTGAGCGCCATCGCCAGAAATAGAAATGTAATTGTGATGAGTGTTGGTTTGTGGTGCATAATTTTTCGGGTTACGGGTTACGGGTTACGGGTTACGGGTTTCGGGTTACGAGTTTCGGGTTACGGCAGTTCCAAAGGTTACAACGAAATTCCTTCTTCCTTGCTTTTTACCACGTTATCCAATTTTATTTTCGATTTTTCGTTCTTGCGAATGGTGTAACGCAACAATACCCACGGCCGAGCCGACATACTTGTCATTCGTTGCAAATGATACGAACTGTATGTACCTACTTCGGTGGTGGTTTCCGTACCGAGTTTACCGATAAAATAAGGCAACGCCACGGCAACGTAAAAATCTTTGGTAAAGTTGTAGTTTACCTGAAACTGTGAATAGGCAGGCGTGATTTGTTTGACGCGAGAAATGGGCGTGTATGCGTAATTACGGTAATTGATATCGCCGCCGAATATCCATTTTTTGTAATATATCCAAATGCCACCGTTGAGCGAAAAACTTTGTTTGGGTGTCATTCCCGCAAAATAATCGGTGTGATGATAGCCGCCGGCATAAATGTTTCCGCGTCCTTTTTTAAAACGATAACTTATACTGCCGCCCACCGCGAGGTTTTTAAAACTGCCCGCGTTTTTGTATGTGTTCACAAACACTCCGTTATCGGTATAGCCAAACGGCTCGATAATGTCGGTAGCAATATTGAACGATGCGGAAGGTGTTATATAAAATCGTTTTTTGTTGAATGTATGCGATGCGCTTAATTTGTGTGTCTGCTCGGGCAAAAGCTCCGGATTTCCTTTTGTTATTACCAACGGGTCGGTAGATGTGTTGTAAGGGTTTAGCTGTCCTACCGACGGCGATTGATTGGTTAGCGTATAACCGAATCGTGTAGAATTATTTTTGTTGAATTGATACGTTCCGCTTACCGACATTCGCGGTTTCAGGTAGCTGTTGGACGCATCGCCCGCTTTCAGCCAAATGGCATCCAATCCGGCCGAAGCCATATACAAAAAGTTGCCCGTTTTACTGCTGAATGACGCGTACAGATATTCTTTCCACGCTTTATGACGGAAAACGGGAAGGTTTTCGCTTATTTTGTTGATGTTATCGTTGAGATAATTAGTCGCGCTGCCGAGGTTCAGACTGTTCACATTGTTCCACGTCCACGAGTAATCGATATTCAGGCTTGCCGACGAACGGTCGCTTTTGAATTCATACAGGTTTTTGTATAAATCTTCGGGATAGGTTTCGTTGCGATTGCCTTTGTTGCTGTCGCTGTTTTTGTTGTAGGCAAGAGTTGTTTCCAACACCTTGTCTTTCGAAAAAACGTGCTGATAGTAAAGGCTTGTGGTCAGGATATAAGCATCGTTGTTGTTGAGCGACGTGTAGTTGAAATCTTGCAACTTGTTTGTTTGCAACTTGCCGTTTCCCCACGTTTCTGTTTTGGCGCCGTTTCCTTTTCCATAAATGTGCGCGGCTAAATAGTCTTTCTCCGTTATGCTCCATTTATAGAGCAATTCTCCCAAGCCCGATTTATTATTGTTGCGCAACTCTCCGATACTCTGTTTAAAATAATCGGTACCTTTTTGCCACATTTCCGATTCGCTGTCGTCGTTGTGTGTAATATCGCCCGAAAATCTTCCGTACAACGAGTGTTTGGCATTTCCCACCTCAAAATAGGTTACGCCCATACTGTATCGCAACGGGATATCGTGGCGCGTGGCGGCTTCAAAAAACTTATACGTTCCACGCTTTTTTTTGAGCCTGATATTTAAAATATTCTTCACTCCCATTCGCAAATAGCGCGCGGAAACCACATCAACAACTTCCACCGATTCAATGTCTTGCGGGTCGATGGGCGTTATCCCCGAATTGATAATTCGTCCGTCAACCAATACCAGCGGACGGCTTCCGTCTTCCATTGTTACCGAGCGTAACGCTTCGTTTACGATGAGCGACGGAATTTCGCGCAACGCCCGATAAGGGTCGCCGCTGTTGCGGGCTTGTTCCGAAAGATAGAAAATGTGTCCCGTAGCGGTTCGTTTCACTAAATCGGTCAATTCGGCTGTGATAATCACATCTTCCAGCACAAGTGTCATTTCATTCATCACAATTGTTCCTATATCCGACCTGTTTACAGATACATATTCCGTTTCATATCCGAGCGAACTTATTCTGATGACGTGTTTTTCGGTTTCCAAATTTGAGTTGTGCGTAATTGTAAATTCACCTTTTTGATTTGTAATTACTCCGTTCACGAAGGTTGAATCTCCTGCCGTTTGCAGCACGATGTTGGCAAATTCCAATGGTTCGCCTTTTCTGTTCAGCACCTTCCCGCGAATATTGGTAGTGGTATGCAGAAATTTCTTCAACGTTATGATAATGAGTTCATCATTATTCATAACGTACGTCAAATCCGTGTTTTTCAGGATGGTGTTTAAAATTTCTTTCACCGCCACATTTTCGGCATTTACCGATACACGCAGGTCGTCGGGCACTACTTCGTCGTTATACAAAACGCGGTAGCCGCTTTTGGTCTGAATTTCCGCCAAAACGGTTTTGATGGGGGCGTTTTTGGCTGAGAGGGAAATGGCGCGGGTTTGGGCGTTTAATCCGATGGATACGAGGAGGAAAAATGCGAGGAGAAATGTTTTTACGCTATCGGCAACGTGGTTTTGAACCACGATGCCGGAGTAAGATGTTTTTAGGTGTTGCATAAGTTGTTTTTGTTTTTCTTCCGTCTGACCGACTTTGTCCGACTTTCGGCGGATTGCCGGTCTGACGGATGATATGATTCTCTTTCCAATGCATCAGGCCGTGTATCGGTAAGATGCGATGGGCAGATTACTACAATCTATTTCTTTCTTCGTTAGCCGCTCCTTGTCCTTTGTATTTGCTGCGGGTGGCGTTGAAGGTGTAAGTGGCTTGGAGGTAAACGCCGCGACTGTCGCTGTCGTTCCATTTGTTCATATCAACTTTATTCAAATACAAACTCCATCTTTCTAAATCGGTGGCAAAAATATCGTTAGCGGCGAGTGTTACATTGAGCTTATTGTCAAAAAAGCGTTTGTTGAGCCTTATGTCGGTGCGAAATGCCGATTTAACAAACGAAATATCACTTTCGCCTTGTAAATTTCCACGCATATTTATTGTTAATAAAAAACTTTGCGGCAGTTGAATAATATTGTTCCATACATAAGTGAAATATGGTTTGTTGTATTTTCGTCCTTCGTATATCAAGTTTTGCGTGTGTAATCCTGTTTGAAAAGTGGGACGCCACCATCGTATTTTAGGTGAATAATTTATATTTGCATCCAAGCGTTGGCTACGAGCGAGGTTTACCATTGTGAATAACACAATAGGCTTGTCTTGAAACTGTTGTGCAATAAACAACAGATTGTCTTTTACCCAGTTGTAGGAAACTTCGGCTACTACATCTTTCCACCCGAAAAGATAAGCCAGTCTGTTGATGTACATTGGTTGTAGTGAGGGATTTCCACCTTCGTAAGTATAAGGATCGTTGTAAGCAATGCTGCTTCGAAGATTAAAATAGTTGGGACGCCTTACGAGAGTACTGTTGCTCAACGATATACTTATATTATCGATTTTATACGATAGGGTAACCGTGGGAAACAGATTATTGTATTTCCGGCTTTGTTCATTACTTAATTTTCCGTTGAGGTAATAGTCGAATTTTATGTGTTCATAACGCAATCCGGCATCGAAGTTGAATTTTTCCCAAGCGCGATTATATGACACAAATCCCGCAGCCAACCATTGTTTGGCTTCGTTACTATTTGAGGGTAAATTGACGGCTATTTCCTGATTAAGCATTTTGTAATCTTGTGTGTTGGCGGTAAATGACGCTTCGCTTCCAAACGTTAATCTTCCACCCAATAGAGGTGTTTCGGCTACTAACTTTCCCGCATATAAAGAATAATCGGTTGTGTTGATATTTTCTACCAATAGATGTTCTTGAGTCAATAAGTTGTTGTTTTCCGATACTTGTCGGTTTTTGCTGCCCCCTTTCACATAATCTCCTTCAAAATGAATAATGGTATTGTTTTTAAATTCGTTGTGATAGTAAGTATTTACATAATGGCTATGAGACGGTGCATCCCGCATATCGTCCGACTCGAAATCTCCATCTGAAACATCATTTGTAAAATGGCGCGTATTTCCGGTGGCAACGAAATGGCTTTTAGGAGTTTTCTCATACGTATAACTTAATCCGGCAGAATGCGTTGGCGAAAAAACATAGTTGATACCGGTTTTTGCCGACCAACTATCCACGTCGAATAGAAATTGTTTGTCATTTTGGGTTACGTACTTTTTATCTAAATGCAGTGTTTGGTCGTCTTTTTGATTTTGTTTGCTTGCTGTTTTGTCGTAACTGATTGTAGTAAAAATGTCAAGTTTATTTTTCCGGTAATTCAGGTTTATATACTCGTAATGGTCAAATCTTCTGCGTTGCCTAATATATCCGTACAACGTTCCGCTCAATCCTTCGCCCACGGGTTTCACGGTAGTGATGCGGATGACGGAACCCACCGAGGCATCGTATTGCGGGCCGGGCGTAAGAATAACTTTCACATCCTTAATATCGGCGCTGTTGAGTTGGCGCAATTCGTTGTTGTCGCGCATCAGTCGGTTATTGATGTAGATAAGCGGTTTGCCTCGGCCAAAAACGGTGTAACTGCCGTCTTCGCCCGTTACGAACGGAAGTTGAGCGAGTACATCGTTTGCCGTACCCAACCGTGCCAACAGCGTGTTTTGCACCGATGTAACCATACCATCGGCTTCCATTTTGTGTGTGGGTCGGCTCGCCGTAACCACCACTTCGCCCAATACGGTTGTTTCGGGTTTCAGACGGATGGTGCCGAGGTTATTATCGGTTACTTCGGCGTGAAAGCGTTCGTAACCTAAGAATGTAATTTCCAACAACACGGGGTTATTGTTCTTTCGTTCCAACGAAAACCGTCCGTTTACGCCCGTGCTTACGCCGTTTATGAAAGTAGAGTCGGGCAGCGCGAGTTGTACCACGTTGGCAAACGGAACGGGTTCGTTGTTTTCGTCCACTACCGTTCCGATGATTTGGTTGGTGTGGTCGGTAAATTCTTTTTTGGTAATCACAATCAAGTCGTCAGATTGTGGCACAAAAGTGAGGTCGGTATTCGCCAGCAGGGTTTGCAGCAATTGTTTCACCGCCACATTTTCGGCATTTACCGATACGCGCAGGTCGTCGGGAACTACTTCGTCGTTATATAGGACGCGGTAGCCGCTTTTAGTCTGAATTTCCGCCAAAACGGTTTTGATGGGAGCGTTTTTGGCTGAGAGGGAAACGGCGCGGGTTTGGGCGCTTAATCCGATGGATACGAGGAGGAAAAATGCGAGGAGAAATGTTTTTACGCTATCGGCAACGTGGTTTTGAACCACGATGCCGGAGTAAGATGTTTTTAGGTGTTGCATAAGTTGTTTTTGTTGTTCTATTTCAAAATTCCACTTTCGGTATCTTCGTTCATTAACAGTTGCTTGTCTGTTCTCTTTTGCTTACCCCAGTTCAAATTGATGGAACCGTAAATTCCGAAATTCGGATAAAGATTTGTTCTTATATCTATGTTCTCATATCCTATAAGTTTGTTCAAGTTGTAAGAATCTTTTCTTGCCTTTTCGCCAAAGATATTGAACGAGGTAATTCCCAACTGTCCCCACGGAAAACGATAACCGAGGTTGTAATCGTTGTAAGAATGACCGTTATAAACCATTTCGCCCCAAAATGGGTGTGCAAGATGCACCAAAGTTGCCGTAAATACCCATTTTTTATAATCGCCGATAGTTTGCAGCACATAAAACCACTCGTTGCGCGTGTGGCTGTAATTATCGCCGTTTGCGGTGGCATGATTGTATCCGCCGTATCCGTTGATGCTCAAATGGTTGTTTAACAGCGAAACACCTAAGTTGTACTGAAATTTGAGTTGGTGGAAGTTTTTTTGGTTGTCGTATGTGGTAACAAACATATTCCGCGAATCATCAAAATACGTTTTTTCCATAATGGGGTTAGTGTAATAATTGGAACTTATGGAAAACGAAGACCTGACGGGCGAACGGTTTATGCTGAACACGATTTGGTTTTCGTGCATAAAATAAGCGCGTAATGCGGGATTTCCCTTGTTCAGCTGATAATTGTTCCGCATTCGTTCCGCATCGCTGAGGAGAGAAAGCGAAGGGTTTGTGTTTTTTAATTGGTATGCATAACGTATCGAAAAGTGTTTACTGGCAAGGTAGTTCAGATTCAACATTGGCGAAATTGTCCATTTTTTGTACGTGTCGTTGTGTCCCTTTTGTTGAAAATATGTGCGTGTAACGCTTGCGCCACCCATATATCCCAATTTCCCCATTTCACCTTTGTATTGCAAAAAGCCATAAGTGATGCCGTCGTTCATCTCTGTTTTAAAATCGGAAGTGCCCGTATATACGTTTTTAGTATTCCCGTGCGTATGGCGCAATCCTGCCGAAAGAGTACTTTGCGCAAACTTTTTCTCGTAAAACAATTCGCCAATCAGCGAATAGCGTTTTCCGTCCACATTGGTAGAAATATCTGAAACCGTTTTCCCATTGGCGTGCTCGCTATGCTGATAATCAAGGTCGGTTTTGCTATATGTGCCCACCATATTAAGCGCGAGCGTTTGCTGTTTATCTATTTGGCGTACTAAATAAATATCGACGGATGGACGCAATGTTTTAGGTCTGTTACGTGTTTTAAAATTGGTTATTGCCTCGTTCACATTATCCACAATCGTTCCTTCGGTGTCGTCATAGCGTTGGTACAAGCTATACAAACCTGTTTTAATGTTGACAATATTTTTATTTCCATAATGTGTGTACGAAATGTTTCCCATCTGAAAAAATTCACTCCAATGAGATTTCTCGCCATTTTCGGTTCGCGAAACTGTATTTCCATTGGGATAAAGAAACTGCTGCCGCTTTAAAGACGATGTTTGCGAATTGTTGTGATTGATGTAATAATAATATTTGATTTGCGACTTTTTGAAGTTGAAACCACCCGACAGTTGTCCGTTTCCTAAACCATAAGTTAATGTTTCGGATAAGTTAGATGAAAGATAGCCTCCCGATGTTTTTTCTTTCACAATGAAATCAAGAACCGCACCTATATCGTCGCCATAACGCATTCCGGGATTGTCATAATAGTCCACACGCCGGATATCGCCCGGCTGTAATGCCATCACTTCTTGCGACGATGCTTGCATTCCATTTATCAGAATTTTCAGTTTCTTATCGCCTGCATACGAAATGGAACCATTTTGGACATTTACAAATATTTGAGGCAGCAATAATCGTTGAGTAAGTTGTAGCCCATTAGCCGATTTACTTATTTGTTCGGAAGTAGGAAAATAAAGTTTTTTGTCGTGTTTCTCAATAATTGGTTCGGATGTTACCGTTACGGCTTGCAAACCGATAGCTTTTTCGCTGATTTTAATTTCATCTAAATCAACGGAAAGCGAAAGATTGTTCAACTCAATATCGGTTGTTTCATAACCCACAAAACTAACTGATAAAAGATAGTTTCCCGGTTTGACAAATCGGATGTTAAATTCGCCTTTTGAGTTCGTAATATCGCCATTTACAAATACCGAATCGGGCAATGTTCGCAAAATTATATTGGCAAATGGCATTTCTTCGCCATTTTCGTTTGCTACTTTACCTTTTATTGTACTTGACGCATTTTTTTGTTCTGATTTCTTAATTACAATCAACTCGTCAGATTGCTGTACAAACATCAGTTCCGTGTTTTTCAGGATGGTGTTTAAAATTTCTTTTACCGCCACATTTTCGGCATTTATCGATACGCGCAGGTCGTCGGGCACTACTTCGTCGTTATACAAAACGCGGTAGCCGCTTTTGGTCTGAATTTCCGCCAAAACGGTTTTGATGGGGGCGTTTTTGGCTGAGAGGGAAATGGGGCGGGTTTGGGCGTTGAGCGCCATTGCCAGAAATAGAAATGTAATTGTGATGAGTGTTGGTTTGTGATGCATAATGTGTTGTTTGAAGTTTGAAGTTTAAAGTTCAATGTTTAAAGTTTAAAGTTTAAAGTTTAAAGTTGTCGGGGGGTGCTCCTGTCAACTTGTTCTCTCGTCAACTTGTTAAATACAATGTCTCGCAGAGTGGGATTTCCGCTTCACTTCAATTTAACGTTTAAAGTTGTACGGTTCCCAAATCAATCGTAAATCGTAAATCTAAAATCGTCAATTATTTAATCCTTACTTGTTTTCCGGTTATTTCATACGTAAACGGAAGCGATTGTTTAAGCGCGTCTAACATCTGGGGCAGGGTTTCGCTTTTGATGCTTCCCGTAAATTGTTGTTGGCGCAGGTCGGCGTTTTCGATGGTGATGGTTACGCCGAATCGCGATTCCATCAGCTTTGCCAAGTCTCCCAGTTTCTGTTTCTCGAAGATGAGCGCGCCGTTCATCCATCGGGTTTCGGCAAGGGTGCTGTCGTTTACGGGTTCAATCGTTTTCAGTACATACAAACTGTCAGCCGACGCGGTTTTGCCGTCTCTCACCACAATTTTTTGGTTGGGATGCAGCAATATTTCGCGCGGATTGTCGAGGCGCGTATCTTTCACCGCCACCAGTCCGCGCAAGAGCGCCACTTCCACATCGGGGCGTTCGGCGTTTATGTTGAAAGCGGTTCCTTTTACGGTAACGTCCACGCTATTGGCGCTTACCGTGAGCGGAACTTCGGGGCGGTGCGCCACATCGAAAAAGGCTTCGCCCGTGAGGCGGACGGCGCGCGACTTTTTACCGAAGTTTCGGTTGTATTCAATTTGCGAGTGTTTGCTCAGCCACACCTGCGTGCCGTCGTCCAGAACGGCAAATCGGTTTTCGTTTCCGGCGGCGAGCGTTTCGCTATACAGGTTTTGTTGCGGCAATTGGTTGTACGCCAGCACGCCCAACCCGATAATAATCGCCACCGACGCGGCAACGCGCGCCCAAAGCGGAACCGTGCGCCGAGCGGCGGCGGGTTTTTCAACCGCGTAGCGGGAGTGAGACGCGTGGGCGATTTTTTGCCACACTTGGTTGAGTTTGGCGTCTATTTCGGTTTCGTTTCGTCGTGTGTTTTTTTCGTGCAAAAAAGCGTGCATTTGGTTGTACACGTCGGCAAGTTTTTTGTTTTCGGCAAGGGCTTGTTGCAGCTCCTCGCGCTCGGCGTCGGATAAATTTCCGCCAATCTCTTTGGATAATAGGGCGGAGAAGGATTTTTTTGTCATTATGTTTAAAGTTTGATGTTCGAAAGTTTAAAGTTCAACGTTCAAAGTTGGATTTGAACGGCTTCTATAATAAGGACACAAGGGAATGGAGAAATACGTAGTGGAAAGGGAAAAATATTTGGGGGGTTTGATTTGGGATTGCAGACTTATAGAAAAATAGATGTCTATTGATTGATTTTTTCAAACAGAAGTTGCAGGATATTGCAACTTTTGTTATATATTTGCGAAATGAAAAGGAAGATAATTACTTTTGGGGGATATTTTGAACATTTTATTTCAACTTTAACTGAAAAAGAATTATTTAAGTTGGAGTATGTTTTAAGCCTCTTGGAAACTCAAGACAGATTGCCTGTAAAATTTATCAAACATATTCGGGACGGATTGTTTGAGTTGAGAATGAGTTATGAGGGCAATATCTATCGCGTGTTTTTTATTTTTGAAGAAGACCGGATTGTTATTCTCTTCAACGGCTTTCAGAAGAAATCGCAAAAAACACCCAAAAAAGAGATAAACCTTGCACTAAAAATAAAAAAAGAATATGATGCACAAAAACGATTATAAAATAAGAGATTATAGTGCTGTGTTAGCTGAAAAACACGGCGCCCACGGCACTCCCGAACGTGCCAAATTTGATGAAGAAGCCTACGCGTTTTACACCGGACAGGTAATTTTAGACGCCCGAAAAAGTGAAAAAATGACTCAAAAAGAACTTGCCGATAAATTAGGCGTAAACAAATCGTATATTTCCAAAATAGAGAACGGCGTTGTCAGCCCCAGTGTGGCAGTCTTTTATCGGATAATGAACGCGTTGGGGTTGAGCGTGGAGATTACGAAAGTGATTGGATAAAATCCATCCATAACTGATATTTTCACATATTTTATGGCTTTTTGTGGATTATATTCCGCAAAAAGCCATACTTTTGTGGAATATAATCCACATAGTATATGATAGAACGAATATTAACTACCACCATCGAGCAAAAAATAGGTTCAGGAAAGGCCATTATTTTAGTTGGACCACGACAAGTTGGCAAAACCACTCTCATTGGTTCGTTGTTGCAAAATAAATCCATCCTCTTTTTAGACGGCGATGACCCTGTCGCTCGTAAATTATTGACGAATGCCAATACAGAGCAACTTCGGGATTTGATTAGAGAAACACCATTTGTCTTTATTGATGAGGCGCAACGTATTGAAAATATTGGCTTAACACTGAAGTTGATAACTGATCAAATAAAATCCACCCAACTTCTCATTACCGGTTCATCTTCATTTGAAATCGGAAACTTAATGAAAGAACCACTTACGGGTAGGAAATGGGAGTATATTTTGTATCCTGTTTCGTGGACAGAATTCAGAGATTATATGGGTGTTTTAAAATCGGAGCAGCAATTACCGCTACGTCTTATTTACGGAATGTATCCCGAAATAATTACGCACTCCGGTTCTGAATATGAACTACTTAAACAGCTCACCGATAGCTATTTGTATAAAGATATCCTAGCGTATAGCGGAATAAGAAAACCGGAGGTTCTGAGTAATTTGTTACGCGCATTGGCTTTTCAGGTTGGCAACGAGGTGAGTTACAGAGAATTGTCGCTTTTATTGAGTATTGACACAAAAACTGTTTCTGCGTATATTGATTTGCTGACACAAGCATACGTAATTTTTAAACTGCCATCTTTCAGTCGAAATTTAAGAAATGAAATAAAGCGAAATCAAAAAATATACTTTTATGACAACGGATTGTTGAATATGGTCAAGGGAAATTTGAATCCGTGGGAAACCCGTGAAGACAAAGGAGCTTTGTGGGAGAATTTTCTTGTGAGTGAACGCATTAAGAAAAATGCTTATGCTTTGTCGTTATCTCAATCCTATTTCTGGCGGACTAAGCAACAACAAGAAGTTGATTATGTGGAAGAATCGAACGGAAAAATAACCGGATATGAATTTAAATGGAGTCCGAAAATAAAAGTAAAAGAGCCTGAAACATTTATGAAAACATATAGTGCTGATTTTAAGGTTATTCATTCCGAGAATTTCAACGAATTTCTATACTGATATTTCGATATTGCAGCGATTTTTTACGTGTCAGACTGGCAATCCGTCAAACACGGAGTTAGAACGCCAGCATTATCATCCGTTTCATCTGCTTCTTCTTGGGCGAGTATCCCAAATAATCGGTAATGGCTTTTTCCAGTTGTTTTACGGCTTTGTAAAGGTGCGTTTCCACAGTGCGGGCGGAAAGGTTGAGAATTTGCGCGCACTGCTTTGCCGATAGACCGTTTCCTTTAATCATTCGGAAAATAAGGCGTTGCTGTTCGGACAACCCGTCAATCAATTGGTTGAGTTTTTCGTACAGCTCCCTGTTTTCCATTTCCCGATGCGGATTTTCGTATTCCGGCTTGCTTATTTCGTTCTGCGCTTCGATGGAAACGGTGTGAGTTTTGCTTCGCAAGGCGTTGTAGCACCTGTTTTTAACCGATACAAACAGATAGGTGGTTGCGTTTTCCACGTTCGGCAAATTTTCCCTATTCAACCAAATCGCCACAAACACATCAGAAACCAACTCTTCAGCCACCGCCGCGTCGGCAATGAAATTTCCGGCAAAACGCACTAAATTATCGTATTGCGAACGAAAAAGTTGGTCGAAAGCCGCTTTTTCGCCGTTGGAAATTTGGCGAAACAGATTTTTTATGTCGCTATCGGGGTGCAGCATTCGGTTTGTAAATTTGCACAAAGATAGGTTTTATTTGGGATTTTACGATTTGGGATTGCGGATTTGGAATTTCCGAATTACGATTCAATAGCATTTGATTATTATATTTTGAACATTAACTACATAGATACATAGTTTTTACAGGTAGCTTTTTATTGTCCTGAACACTTTAAAACTATATGGAAGTTTCACATAAACCTTTCCGTCAGCAGACGGAAGATTGGAAGGGATACACTTTTGTGTGTGAAAATTTATTTTCCTCAGGAAGCCTTTTGTTCAACAGTCAATGCATTTCTTATCATATTAATCTTTTTTTTCTATGTATCTATGTGGTTTTCCAAAATTCTTACTGATTAAAATTCAGCCTCAAACTCAATCCCGCGTTGGTGTTGGCAGTAGGATAAGCCGACGACGAAACCAACGGCATATTGATTATTTTATCGAAAAACGCCCTCAGCGTGAGCGAACGACTCAGCGCGTAATCGGCAGAGCAGCGGATGCTGGTGGTTTTGAGTCCGCTGGTTGCCTGCGTGAAACCGTTTTCGATTTTTCGGATAAGCGAATAGGTGGTTTTGTGCGAAACATCTACCCGAATATTCAAATCGTTGTTAAACGCCGGCAAATTTTGCGTGTTGCTCTGTTCCGTTTGCCGGGCGCGGGTTGAGCGTGTTCTGCGTCTGTCGGATTTCATGGAATTGGAGCCGAAACCGATGACGCGGTTAAAATCCGCCAGACGATAACCCAGCCCGAAAACCAAGTCGTTGTCTTTGGTTTCCACAATCTGATACGACGAAATATTAAGGTTGAGCGCGCGCGTGCGGTTGATGCGGAAGTTTATCGTCAGGTTATTGTTGAGCACGCCGCGCGCCTCGATGAGCGGACTGAAACTTTCGATAAGATTTACCGCCGAAATATCGTAGGGCGACGACGGAACGGGCGAACCCGTTAACACATCGCGAATATATCCCAAATCGGAATTATCTTCCATAGGCACCCAATTGAGAAACGACGAAAACGCCCCAACCCGATACTGCGAAACGTATTTGTGCGCAAGCGCCAACGATTTAAAATTGCTTTGCAACGCCGGCAGCATCTGCAACACATTGTACGAAACGTCCCAATTGGGCAGCAGCGACAGAATATTGGGAAACGCCGTCAGGGCGATGCCTTTTGCGCTTCGTCCCGTGTATGCCGCCAGAAAAGCGGGAATGAGCGCGTCTGCCGAGTTGAGGTTTACATCGCCGTTGGCGGCATCGAAAGGTTTTCCCGCAAAGTGCGTTTCGGCGATAAAGCCGCTGTTGGGGTAGGCGGCATTGCCGTATTTCGCCCGCATTCTGCCGGCAATAACTTCCCTGTTTTCTAAAAAACGGTTGAAAGCCGCCGACGCGTAATCGTTGCGGGCGTGGGCGTTTTCAAAAGCGGAAGCAATGGTTACGGTGGTCATGGCAAAACTGCCACCGTAAATCTTCGGCATTCCTTGGAACATATACCTGATTTCGGTTCGCCGATTGTTTTCGTACAAAGCGTTTAAATCGATTTTCAGCCCGCGCAACGGCTCAATAATCGCGTCGAAACGCAGATTGAACGTTTTGTTGTAAACCGCCGGCGAAATGTTGTTCTCGTTTTTTACCAGCCAACGGTTGGCATCGGCTTTTTCTATAAAACGTTCGCCGCCTTCCAGCCCGAAAGCGAATCCCAGACCGGGAATTAGCATTCCGCCCGCGTTGGATTGACCGAAATAATCGCCTACCATCGGGTCGAAACCGGGAATATCGGTTCTCGATTTTGTGCCAAAATTCACATTCACGTTGCGCACCATCATCAAACCGCGCGCCAAATATTGGGCAACATCAAGAGCGGGATTTCCGCCGGAAATTTCCCGTTTTTCTTTCTGCTGATTTTGCCCCTCAAAACGTTGATTTGCGTTTCGCAGAAAACCGATTTTGTTGTATAACTGCACCAAATTCAGCCGCGCGTTGGCGGTAACAGACATATCGTTTTGCAACACGTTACCGATGTTTTCATCGCGAACGTACGCGCCGCGCTCCCACCGATAACGCGAATTGTACGCCACGCTGGAATTAATCCAGTCTAAAACAGGGATTTGCGAAAACGGAAGCGTGTAGGTTACATCTGCCGTCTGCTCATAATTGAGCGGTTTGCCTAAGTTTTTAATACTCTGAACAACAGAGTCTTTCCAGATTTCGTAATCGTCGCGATTGAGTTTTTTGTTCACTTGCAAATACGGCTCCTCAATTTCGGCGATGGTTCCGGAGCGAAACGATGTTTTCAGGTTTCGCATCAAGTCCCAAACTATCGATAAATTTCTGTCCCAAGTAAAATTCCGGCTAAACGTGAGATACTGCCGTTGCGACTGCGTAATTCCCTGCAAATAAGCGTTTAAATCTCTCAGCTGCGCCTCTTGATATCGGCGCGCCATATTGGAACTGAACTGAATATTATTGGGCAAGAAGTTGAAGTTGAGCGATTTGATGAGTTTCAACCAACCCGATGTACTTTTAATATCCTTAAACGGTTCAAACGGTTTCACAAACGGCGTGTAGGTGTAATTTGCCTGCAATCGCTGGTCTATGCTGTTGTTGTACTCGGTTTCGGGATTCTGAAAATGTTGTTTGTTGAAGGTGTATCCAAACGAAAAATTCGCCGGATCATACGGCATCGGCGTCTTGCTTTTGATGTCCGCTCTCACGTTGTTGAGGCTTAAACTCTCGCTCGTGGTGCGCGTGATTGCCAAATGGGTAATGGAATCGCGCTCGTGTTTGGTTTGCCGCTCTTTTATCGATTCGCTCAGCAAAATATCTTGGTCAAACGGGTCGTATTGCGGCGTGGTGGTTTGGTTTGAGTAGGAGTAATATAGCGGAGCCGATATTTTTGCTTCGTTGGGCAAAAACCGCCCGAGTTCCATATTGAGCGCTACGTTTACGGAGGAATAATCGTCGTTTCGGCGTTCCTGCAAACTTTGGTCTAAGGCGCCAAAGCCAACCGTCTCTTTCCGTCCCGAAACGTTTATGGTTCCAATATCGGAGAGCGCGAGGCTCACATTTCCTTGTGCCGCCCAGCCGCCTTTTTCGTCAAACTCGCTCAGCCGAAGTTCGTTAACCCACACTTCTGCCGATTTATTGCTGTTGGCACGATTTCGCACGCCAATCATCATCACTTTCACCTCGGCAAGCGACGGATTTCCCATAATAGTCAACCGATTATCCGGCTTTTGCGGGTCCGCTTCCGAATAGGGCGTAAGGTAGGTTACACCGCTTCCGCGCCGTTTTTGGGCATTGCGTTTCAGTTTGAGATTGGTAAACGCTTCCAGCGGAAAATCGAACATATTTTCGGGCATCCACACCGCCTCTTGGTCGGCAGGAATGAGCGTGCTGTAACGCCTTGGCGGAGTAAGTTTCAGCGGGATTTCGTATTCGTAATAATTGTTTCGATAGTCGGAGCCTACACGCACAAAAATTGCCATTTCGTCGTTTTGCAGATCGGTTGCGTTTTGCATCGCTTCGGCGTGTACAAACATTTGCAGGCGTTTGTAAAGGCGCAAATCGTAGATTGTGTTTTTGTAAATCGCACGCGAATCGCCCGGGTCGAGGTTGGTTACTTTCAGCGCGACAGCTTGTTCGTTTTGCTGGCGAAGTTGCGGCTGGCTGGGATCGAGAATGCGGGTTACGCCCGGCGGTAGAACATAATTTACGGGAGATTTATCGCTGTTTTCTTCGATATTTACCGCCGAAATTTCAATTTTCCCCAATCCCGACGCCGCGCCACCCGATTCAATATCTTGCGTGTAGGTGCGCCACTCGCTGCGGATGAGTTCCAACGTGGCAAAGCGTAGAAACGTGGGTTGTTCGAAATCGGTGAGGAACATGCGCATAAAACGAATGTTGTTGAATCCCTGAATATTACCAACGCGCGTTTGAAAGTCGCGGATAGGAATTTTAAACTGATACCAATTCACTTTTCCCGTTTCGCCGTTGCGCAGCGATACACTTACCTCGCGCTTATCCACAATAAAATTGGAGCCCACAATCATTCTTTCCGGACGAAGTTGTACTTTATATTGATAGTACGACTCGTTTTCATTCAGCGTGTTATCGTTATCAATATCTTCCACGTCGGGCGTTGTGCGCGAGGCGGTGGAATATCGCTGCGCGTTGTCGGGAGCGAGCGAATTGCCTTCGGTTCCGTTGTAATATTTGTATCGGTCAAGAATGCTCATCTGCTCCAAATCTTGCTCTTGCCCCCGATAATGACGAAAATTATCGCCTGCCGGGTCATTGAGCGGAGAGTGTTTGTCTGAGCGCATTTTCGCAAGCGCGTCGCTCGAAATTTTGGAGGAAATCTCATTCAAATAGTTCACATAAGTGGGGAAAGATTTTTCGTCTTCGGTGCTCAACCCGTTCAGCCCTACGTCTTGCATTTTTCTCGCTTCGGCTCCCAGCGAATTGTCGAAAGCGTAAACGGTTGATTGCCGCAACGGATATTTTCCCCAAACACTGGTTCCCACAGCGGCAGCATCTCCGTTTAAGGGCAGCCCGTTCTCAAAAAATTTCTTTCCGTCTTTCAACATATCTTCCGAAATTTCGCCCAAGTTGAAGTATAAATCGCCGCCGCGCGACGTGCCGTTTTTGTCGTTCACAAACGGATCCATCAACCAAAACTCAATATACTCTATGTTTGCCGCTTCAAAATCGCGCGTATCCATTTTTCGGGTAATTCCGCCCCAGCGTTGCCGCGGATTGAGCAAGTTGCCATCGGCAGAAAAATGGGTATCAAGGTTATACGGTCCGCGCTCGTTGGGATAAAACGAAATATTCAGCGTGGGAATGGTGGGCGGTTCGCCGTAAACCGCTTCTTTGTTGGGGAAGATTTCGCGTTCGTAAATTTCCCGCACTAAATGGTTGGACAGCTGATCTTTATCGTTTCTGATATGATCGGGCGTGAGCGACGAGTTTTGCCGCGTAAAAAGTCCGTCGATATAAAACCACGCCATTTGCGCGCGATTTTTTCCGTAGTCGATATTGTTCGCCAGCGAAGCTTCGGGAAACAGTCCCGTGGAGGTGTTGTTGTAGGGCGTGGACGCCAACGTCCAGAAATAGGGCGAACGCAGGTCGATGCCCGATGTGGAGGTTTCAAAATCGTCCAGATAGGAATATCCGCCCGTGTATTTGTTTTTGTAATGTCCCGGAATAATGTGTGCAAATTCAAGATTGGCCGTGAGTTGCGACGGCTCCGTGGCGTCGGTAAACGGCAGCATATCGAGCAGACTTGTGAGCGCGTACGACTCTTTCCGAAACGATGTATTGATGCCCCAAAGCGTGTTTTTTACCGATTCTTCGCCAAAAGTGGTTTTCATGGTCAGCGGCTTCTCGTAGAGGTGCATAATGGTGGCGCCCACGTTGAAGTTTTTGGAGAAATCGTACGAAAGATTCAGCCCCATCATTGTTTTTCGCTGCATGTTGAACATCGATTGATTTTCGAGCGAAACGCTCACGGGAGTTCCCGCCTCCAAAATCGCCTGATTGATTATGTTTACCGTTCCCGAAATGTAATCAACCGTGTAGTCGGCGCCTTCGGTAAGCGTTACGCCCGCCGCCGTAACCCGCACCGAACCGCGCGTAACGTTGGTGGCGTTGAGGTTGATTTCGTTGCCCGCGCTGCCCCGATATTCGCCCGAAATTTTGAATTTGTTCTTTTCCGCAAATTGTCGGGCAACGGTAAGCGTGGAGTCGTAAAGTTGTTGATACACATATTTTTGTGCGATGGCGTCGTTGCCTATTTTCATTCGCAAATGCGACCCGAAGGGTTCTACAACCGGAAAAATAACGCGTCCGTTTTCCGCCAGCACGGTATAGCCTTCCACAAAGTCGAAAATACCGTCGGGGTAGGGATCGTTTTTGGAGTTTAGGTTGTCTAAATTCATCACTTTCAGCAACATTTGGTTACGGATATTGCCTTCGGTAATATAATTGAGGTAAACGCCTGCCGTATCGCTTTGAAAGCTGATATTCAGCTTAAAGCGATCTTTCTGAACATTATAAGCGCTGTGTCCCAACGCATAAATGTTTTTCATCATCAAGTGCCAAGTATACGATTTTGGCGACAGGGAAACGGGTTTCAAAAGCTTCAAATACAACGCGCCGCTTTGGTTTACAGCTGTTTCGTGAGTTTCGCGTCCCACATTGTTGGAAAACTCGCCCACCTGATAAACTTTTCCGTTATACGTGTATTCAAAAGCCACCGCAAGCACTTCGTCCGCCTGCAAAGGCGCGCGCAGCGAAATGTAGCCCAATTGCGGCTGAAAAGAGTATTCCGATGGTGTGAGCAGTCGCGCACTTTCAATTTTTTCGTAATCTTGCCCAATAATTACGCCGGACGGAAAAATATTTGCCGCTTGGCTAATGTCGCGCGTAGCGGAATAGGTAGAAATCAGCTGTGGATAAAGGTTATTGGCTTCGTTGTGTGGAACGATTTCGGAGCCGGCAGGCTGCCAAACAGTGTTGTGAATGGTTTTGGCTTCGGCTAAATCGGCAAACGCCAAAATGTTGCGCGCTTGGTCGTAGCTGCCACGCTTGTTGGTAACCCAAACTTCGAGTCGGGTAATCGAAATTGCCGATTGCACAAAGGGAAGTTTGCTTAATGATTTATCGTAATTATCTCTGAAATAATAACTTAAAAAGAAGTGCCTATTTTCGTCGTACTCATCGGCACGAATCTCAAACGGAGTAGTTTGCACGCCGCCGCGCGAATTAACGGTTTTCGATTCCGATTGCTGTTGCGATAAAATGGTGTTCACGCGCAGTTTGCCAAATTGCAAATCGGCTTTTATACCGAAAAGCGCCGCTCCGCCGTTGATGAGCGAATTGCTTGTTGTCATACTCACATTTCCGGCTTCAATGTGTTTAATTATCTCATCTTCATCGCCTTGATATGCCAGTTTGATGCGTTTGGTGTCGAAACTGAAAGTGGCATCGGTATTGTAATTCAATCCGAAATTGATTTTATTGCCCACTTTGGCATTCACATTCAACTGAATTTGCTGGTCGAAACTGAACATGTTGCGTTTGCGCGAACGTTCGGGCAGGGTGGGGTTGTCGGTTGCGTTTCTTTTCAGTCCGGTAGTGAGTTCCACCGATCCTTGCGTGGTAATTTGCACACCGCCCGGCCCGAAAATGTCTTCTATCAAACTGTTGCTTTTGCGGATATTCAGGAGCGACGGAGGTTCGTTTTGCCTGTCGATATCCGACTCTTTGGCTGTTGCATTTTTTTCTTTAAAGTAGTTGTTGTTCAGCTTTTTCAAAGAATATTGCATATATTCTCGCGGTGTCATCGTGAAAGGAGTTCCGATTGTTTTATCGCCAATTTTGTTCTGAAAAAGATATCGGTTGGTTTTGTAATCGTAAATTACTTCGGTTTTTATGTTCGATGGCGTTTGTAAATCGATGGGCGGCGTTTGGTTTAAATCCTGCACCGTTTCGATGATGGTTTTTCGCACCGGGAACCTCGTTTTTGTGCTATCTTGCTGGGCAAAAAGAGATTGTATTCCGTTTATCGCAAACAGAATGAGAATGATTTTTGCTATGTTGATGTTTTTTTTCAGAAGCCCGTTATTTCAGAGATATAACGGCAGATTCAAGAAAAAAGTATAAACTATGCGGGGAATGTTGCGGCTTTTTGATTGGAATTGTCAATCGCCAATTGGTTTTACATCCTTTTCAACGCCTCTTTTATGATTCCTTCTACCGAAAGCGACGGAGATTCTTTGACGATTTTTGCCACCACTTTTTCCGATGCGGGTTTCGAAAATCCGAGCATAACCAACGCCGATACAGCTTCTTGCCCTACTCCCGAAACAAACATAGCTGCCGGAACTTTCACGGTGGAGCCATCGCCTGTGTATTTTATTTTGTCTTTTAAATCCACAATAATTCGCTGTGCCGTTTTTGCACCAATTCCTTTTACCGACTGCAATACCGTAGCGTTTTCCGAAGCGATAACGGCTTCCAGCTCTCGTGAATTGAGCGATGAAAGAATCATTCGCCCCGTGCTTGGTCCTACGCCCGAAACGCTGATGAGATGCAGGAAAATCTCGCGTTCGTGCTTGTCGGCAAATCCGAAAAGAACGTGCGCGTCTTCGCGGATAGATTCGAAAATGTAAAGTTTGGCATTTTTTTTGCCGTTGAGGGCGCTATACGTGTTTAACGAAATGTTGGCAAAATAGCCTATGCCGTTGCATTCCAGCGTAACGGAGGCAGGTGTTAATTCGGCGATTTCGCCTTTAATGTAGTCGATCATAGATTTTTATGAGTTTCGATTTACGATTGTTGTAAATCGTGAAATTCAAATTATTTGTTATTTAGATAAACTCCTATTTTATTTTCTTCCCAACAAACCGAATCACCTTACCCGTTCCGTTATGTCCACTTCCTTCGGACAGCTCTATTTCGGTTTCAATCAGTTCGATAGGTTTAAAATCGGAAAAATCGTCTTGAATCATCTCTTTGGTGTACAACATATCGATGTTTCTCGGACCTCCAATGGCCGGATTTAATTTCTGATATTCAACATGCTGCGTACTAAATCCTTCCACGATAATAATTCCTCCGCGATTAATCAGGCTTCCGATTAATCGGTGGTATTCCGAGCGGATACGCGGTGCAAAATGAGCGTAAATCAATGCTGCCGCGTCAATTTTTTCTTCCATTAACTGTAAATCGGGAAATTCTCCCACCTGATAATCGATATTTACACCCGTCTTTTTCGCCAATTTCTCCGCTTTGTTTTTTCCCTCTTCACTTTGGTCAAAAGCCACCACTTTTAACCCTTTTTGAGCGGCATAAACGGCGTTACGACCTTCGCCTTCGGCAGGTAAAAGTATTCTTCCCGGCAATACAAATCGTCCAATGGCATACTTGAAGTACTCATTTGGTTTTTCGCCATAAATGTATTCATTAACAGCGTATTTATTATTCCATATTTCTTTCATTTCTTCTCATTTATAAGTTCTTCCAAGGCATACATCAAACGGGTTTGCGCTCCTTCTTGCGAACCGAAAAATGAGCGGACAATATGGCCGTCGCCATTCATCAACACCCAATGCGGTGTGCCCTCGCAAGCAAAATTTTCGTAATTTGTTTTCCCGATATCAAAATAGATGGGGAAAGGCAACTCTTTCTGCGTGAATATGTTGATAATATCATCTTTAGTTACGACTTCTTTTCCGAAAACGGTGTGGATAGCTACCACGTTTAGGTTTTCAAACTCTTGTAAGTAATCGAAAGCCAGCGGAATAGCACGCCCCACACAGCCTAAGCACTGAATGTTGAAAAATAGTATCAGTAACGGTTTTCCGGAGTATATTTTCGCCAAATCTACCGTGTTGCCTTCTAACGTTTTTGCTATTATTCCTGTTGGTTTATTTTGCATTTTTACTATTGTTTATTTTATTCAACATGCTTATCATCTGCAAGATAGCCATATTGGTTGAACGGTTGATATTTTCTTCGCGCGACGTGCCGAATTGATATTTTCTGCTAATCACCTCGTTTCGCATCGAAGTGCAGATCCAAACGGTTCCAACCGGCTTTTCAGGCGTACCGCCATCGGGACCGGCAATGCCCGAAACAGCAATGGCGCAATCGGTTTCAAGTTTTTTCGCTGCATTTCGCGCCATTTCTTCCACCACCTCCTGACTAACGGCACCGTGCGATTCAATAACCTGATTATCAATTCCAAGCAACGCGTTTTTTACACGATTGTCGTACGACACAATGCTGCCCTTGTAGTATTCTGATGCTCCGGGAACAAGCGTAATGCGATGCGCAATGTTGCCGCCGGTACAACTTTCGGCAGTAGAAAGGGTTAAGCCGTTGTAGCGCAACGCTTCTCCCAATATTGTTTCGAGCGATTTTTCACTTTCTGCTACAAGTATATCATTTAAAGCCTCTTTCAACTTTTCTTTCAGAACCTGCATCTCAGCAGAATTTCCGCTTCCCCAAACCGATAACCGCAGTCTAATCAGCCCGTAAGAAGGGAGATAGGCAAGTGAAAAACTCTCGGGAAGTTCCGTTTCAAACCTCTCCAATCGGGTTGCCAGTGCCGATTCGGTGATTCCAGACACCAAAAACGAAGTTTTCAGGTAATCAACCGGTTGGAATAGTTTTTTTAGCCGCGGTATAATTTCATCCGTCATCGCCGTTTTCATTTCGAAAGGAACCCCCGGCATTGAAACCAATATGCGGTTGTTTTGTTCAAACCAGAGTAGGGGAGCGGTACCGACTTTGTTTTGGATAACCGAACAGCTTTTCGGAACAAATGCCTGATTTCGTGTCAATTCGTTCAATGTGTAGTTTTTATGGGCAAAAAGTTTCTTTATGTTTTGAAGCACAGCTGTATCGAAAATTAATTCGGTGTTGAAATAACTGCAAAGCGTATTTTTGGTTATATCGTCTTTTGTGGGACCAACTCCACCTGTGAGCAACACGATGTTTGCCCGGGAAAGAGCTGTGTTCAGGGCTTGCAAAATGTTTGCCGCGTTATCTCCAACCGTTGTAATAGCCATAATTTCAAATCCTTGCTTAGTAAGCTCGGCAGCCATCCAACCGGAGTTGGTATCGATAATTTGTCCGATGAGAATTTCATCGCCAATGGTTATTATTTCTATTTTCATGCGTTATAAATTATTGAGACAAGAATCAAGAGATTAGAATCAAGACTATTTTCAAGTAAGCAGAACTTGTTTCTTCCTCTTCACTTCTTCTCTTTCCAACTTTCTGCAAAATTACGCCAACAGAATCAATTTTTTCAAGTTTTTTCAATTTAATTTTTGTATTCCAATGATTTGTTATATCTTTGCATTCCGAAAATTCAGAGCAACAAAAAAATAAACAAACATATAGCAATGAAAAAAGAAATACATCCAAGCAATTATCGCCCGGTAGTTTTCAAAGATATGTCAAACGATGAGGTTTTTATTTCACGTTCAACTATCAACGCAAAGGAAACCATTGAAATTGATGGAGTTACTTATCCTTTGGTAAAACTTGAAATTACCAGTTCATCGCATCCGTTCTACACCGGAAAACAAAAATTGGTGGATACGGCCGGACGTGTTGACAAGTTTATGAGCCGCTACGGTGATCGTAAGAAAAAATAAATCCCAATAAACGGACTGAAAAAAACGGTGGTTTTCGAAAGAGAATCACCGTTTTTCATTGGGTGATGCGATTTCCAAATCGCATTTTTGCTATCCGTTAGACCGCTAATCCCGGCTTGAGACCATAATAAATTACTTCGGATATCCCACCGTTTGCGTAAGCAGCACTTGCATGTGAGAGGGGAGTTGAAGCAGTTTTTCCAGTTCCTCTTTATCGAACCAGCCTCTGACAACAGTGCCTAAACCTTCCGAGGCACAAAACAGATAGATATTTTGCGCTACAAATCCGCAGTCGGTAAAAGCATATTTTTCGCTCGATGCTTTTTGAAGGTCTGAAACGAAAATGACATTCAGCGGTGCTGTAGCTACAAAATCCTGTGAACCGGCGCTTTTCCGATAATCGCCTTTTTTGATAAGTTTCAGCAGGTGATTTTTAGCATCGTAAAAGTAAACGCCGCTTTTTAGTGTTACGTAAAGTTCGAGTTCCTGCTTGTTGTTGGCCGTGGGAGCTGTTCTTTTATCATCGCGATTGAATCCGTTGGCAGCCCACAACAAATTAGACAATACCGTGTTCGACAACTCTTTTTTCTGAAACTCACGGGTAGATTTTCGTTCGCTTAGCGCCTGCATTAAAGGTTTGCCGCCCGTTTTGTCGGGTGCGGGCAGTTTAATGTCTTGTGCGAATAGGTTTGCGGCAAATAATGAAAACGAGAGAAGCATAATTAACTTGTTCATGTAGATAATTTTAAATGAGTGATTTACAAAAATAACAAAATGATGGGATTTCTAACCTTAAATGTAGTTAAATAAAACGAATGACAAATATAGCAGAAGACCATTTTAATTAAATCTGAAAAATAATCTATATTTTTGTGAGTTGAACAATTGTTATAGAATTTTAGATAAGAAAAACAAATGCGTAGATTAATTTTACTCACCCTATTCATCACCATACTCTTTGCCGGAAACCAACTTGCCAATGCTCAAATTCAATTAAGCGACAGCGCTAAAATCAGCTTAATGACCACTTCCCCGTGGGATGGAGCTGTTTACGCCGTTTACGGACACACAGCCATGTGGGTTGTAGATGACTCAACAGGAGTGAACTACGTGTTCAACTACGGGTATTTTGACACCACAAAACCCAATTTCATGTATCACTACGTGCGCGGAGAAACCGATTATGTGCTGGGGGTTGTTCCTATCGACAGCTTTTTGCAGGAATATCGGGAAAAAGGAGTGGAGGTAGTTGAACAGGTGTTAAATCTTTCGCAAACGGAGAAGCAAGCCCTTTGGGAAGCTCTTTTCATCAACTCTTTGCCGGAAAACAGAGGATACAGATACAATAATTTCTACGACAATTGTGTTACGCGCCCACGCGATTTAATTGAAAAATACACCGAAGGGAAAGTGGTTTATCCCGATGACCATAAAACTCAAACCCTGCGCGATTTGATTCACGAATGTGTAAATCCTTTTCCATGGATGAAATTTGGCATAGATTTAATCATCGGTAATGATGCGGATAAACCTATTTCGTTGCGCGAAAAGATGTTTCTTCCGGCATATTTAATGAACGCATTAGACGAAACAACCGTTGTGGTGAACGATTCTGTATCGCACCCCGCAATCAGCGATAAAATAGTTGTTGTAGAGCAAGTTAAGCCAATACGGGAGGGGCGAGAATGGAGTATATTATCTCCCAATATAGTAGCATTCGCAGTACTTCTACTCACAATTATTGTTTCCATTATACAAAACATCAAATGGAACAAAACCGGCTTGCCCAAAATATATGACACGATACTTTTTGCTGTTTCCGGTGTCGGAGGTTTTATAATCTTTTTTCTGATGTTCTTCTCCGAACATCCGGCTACTAACCCCAATTGGAATTTTGCATGGATGAATATTTTCGCCTTACTGTTCGCCGGTTTATTTTGGGTAAAATCGCTGAAAAAGGTGGTATATTTCTACCATTTTATTAACTTTGCAGTCTTAATTCTATTCCTGCTTTCATGGTGGTTTATTCCACAACAAATGCCGGTGGCAAGTATCCCGTTATCAATGAGTTTGTGCATCAGATCGGGGATGAATGTATATATGTCGTCGAAGAAGCATATGAGAAAGAAACGATACGTTTCATCAAAATATATGAAAGCGGGATGGGGACAATAATTTTTTAGCACGGTTTTTGCATTACATAAAACCAAAACAGACAGAACAGTTCAATGATTAAAATATTATCCTCTCTTGTAGCTCTTTTTTCAATAACTTCTCTTTGTGCGCAAAACACACAAGCTCCGCCAAAATTAGTTGTGGCAATCACCATCGATCAACTCAGGGGCGATTATTTGGAGATGTTTCAGCATACTTTCGGGGAGAAAGGGTTTAAAAAACTGCTGAACGGTGGTTTGGTTTACGCCGATTTGGAATTCGACTTTCCGCATTTGGATAGGGCTTCAACCATAACTACCATTTTCACCGGCGCCAATCCTTCTTATCATGGAATTATTGGAGAAAATAAATTCATATTAAATGATAACAAGGAAATTCCTTCGTTTCAGGATAACAACTACGCCGGAAATTTCACCACCGACAGGTATTCTCCGCTTCCCGTTAAAGTTTCAACCCTTGCCGACGAACTGAAAATCGCCTCCGGCGGACAATCAGACGTATTTGCCTTTGCTCCCTATGCTTCGCAAGCGCTTGCTTCGGGAGGACACGCCGCCAGTGGCGCTTATTGGGTAGAAGATATGACGGGCAACTGGGCTTCTACGGCTTTCTATAAAACCCGCCAACCCATTGTTGAGCAGCACAACCGCACGGCTGAATCGCTGAGCAGGAAAATCGGCTCCATCACTTGGCGTCCCGCTATTGATATTTCGAATTACAAAGCGTTTCCATACACCAAAAACCTCTATAATTTCCAGCATTATTTTGGAGTGGACAAGAAAAATCATGTAAGACTGTTGAAACAATCGCCTTATGTGAACACCGAAGTTCGGGAAATTGGGGAAAAAGTGCTGAAAGCCAATTCGCTGGGAAAACGCCAAAACCCCGATTTTCTGGCGCTTACTTTTTACGCGGGCAATTTCGAAAATTCGTTAGATAAAAACTATTCAGTTGAAGTTCAGGATACTTACTATCGGTTAGATCAGGAAATCGGCAAACTCCTCGATGCCATTGACGATGCCGTAGGCATGCAAAACGCGCTTGTTTTTGTGGCTTCCACCGGATATTTCAACGAACAGGAAATTCATCCTTCGGATATGGTAACATCGGGCGGTGATTTTTATCCCGACCGCAGCATCGCGCTGCTCAACATGTATCTGATGGCCATCTACGGTCGTGAACAATGGATTAGTAAATACTATAACCAACAGTTGTTTTTCAACCGGAAACTCATCGAAGACCGAAAAATAAACTTCGTGGAGTTTCAGCAAAAAGCCGCTGAGTTTCTGGTGCAATCATCCGGAATTCAAGATGTTATTACATCGCACCAAATGCTCCACGGCGCATACAACCAAAACGTACAGCATTATAGAAACGGCTTTTATAAAGGTATATCGGGCGATTTATATTTGGAATTACAGCCCGGATGGAAAGTGGTTTTCGAAAACGACCCGAATAACAATGTACGCGTAAGAGACAACGCGGTACACGCGCCCGTTATTTTTTACGGACACAACATTGCGCCGCAAAAAATAAATCGGGTAATCGATGCGACGGAAATTGCTCCAAGTGTTTCGCATCGGTTGCGGATTCGTGCACCCAACGCGGCAAAGGCGAGTATTTTAGAGGAATTATTTTAACCCTTAATCCCCTGAAGGGGACTTAAGCCACCAAAATACTTCAAATTAAAACAAAGAATAATAACACATAACCCGCAAAAAAGCCTTTTAGGGGGCGGGGGCAAACAAAATAAAATCATGGGATTCAATAAATTTATAAGTAAACTGTTTGGTAACAAAGCACAGCGGGACTTAAACGAAATCAACCCTGTTGTGAACAAAATCAAGGAAGCTTATGGTGAAATAGAAAAGCTTTCGAACGATGAATTACGTGCCAAAACCAAAGAGCTCGAAAAGAAAATAGAAGAGTACATTGCCGAAGACAAAGCTCGGATAACCGAACTGAGAGCCGGTATAGAAGATGTGGAAATAGAAAAGCGCGAATCGGTTTGGAACGAAGTAGATAAAATTGAAAAAGAAATTACCGGGAAATTAGAGAAAATTTTAGAGGAAATACTTCCCGATGCGTTTTCCATAGTGAAAGAAACGGCAAGAAGGTTCAAGGAAAATACTGAAACTGTGGTTACCGCAACCGACTTCGACCGCGATTTAGCCGCCAAGCACGACTTTGTACGCATTGAAGGCGACAAGGCCATATACCAAAACCACTGGATTGCCGGCGGAAACGAGATACTTTGGGACATGGTTCACTACGACGTGCAATTATTTGGCGGTGTGGTGCTGCATCAGGGAAAAATTGCCGAAATGGCAACGGGTGAAGGAAAAACGCTCGTAGCAACACTGCCTGTTTTTCTCAATGCGCTCACACATAGGGGCGTACATGTGGTTACGGTAAACGATTACTTGTCTAAGCGCGACTCGGAATGGATGGGACCGATTTACATGTTCCACGGACTGTCTGTGGACTGTATCGACAAGCACGAGCCCAACTCCGATGCCCGTCGCAAGGCATACGAAGCAGATATTACCTTTGGAACCAACAACGAGTTCGGTTTCGATTACCTTCGCGACAATATGGCAGTTTCACCCAAAGATTTGGTGCAACGTATGCACAACTACGCCATTGTGGACGAGGTTGACTCCGTACTGATTGACGATGCGCGTACGCCCTTAATTATTTCAGGACCTGTTCCCAAAGGCGACGACCAGCTTTTCGACCAATTCCGTCCGCGTGTTGAACAATTGGTTAAAACACAACGCGATTTTACCACACGCTTGCTTGCCGATGCTCGTGCCAAAATGGCTTCGGAAGATAAAAAGGAACAGGAAGAAGGCACATTGTTGCTTTTTCGCTCCTACAAAGGAATGCCTAAGTATAAGCCGCTCATTAAGTTTTTGAGCGAGCAGGGTGTAAAAGCGGCCATGCTGAAAACCGAAGAGTTTTACATGCAGGAGCAATCCCGCAATATGCATATCGCTACCGACCCGCTTTATTTTGTTATCGACGAAAAACAGAACAGCATCGAGTTGACCGACAAAGGTATCGACCTGCTGACCGGAAAATCGGACGACCCGCATTTCTTCGTGTTACCCGACATTGCTTCACAACTGGCCGAACTCGATAACCTATCGTTGACCGATGAGGAGAAAGCAGCCAAAAAAGATGAACTTTTACAGAATTATGCCATAAAATCAGAACGTGTACATACGGTGAATCAGCTTCTTAAAGCTTACACCCTGTTTGAAAAAGACGATGAATACGTGGTTATCGACAACAAAGTTAAGATTGTTGACGAACAAACCGGCCGTATTATGGAAGGCCGCCGATATTCCGACGGATTGCATCAGGCCATCGAAGCTAAAGAACGCGTGAAAGTGGAAGCCGCTACGCAAACATTCGCCACCATTACTTTGCAAAACTATTTCAGGATGTACAACAAACTGGCGGGTATGACCGGAACAGCCGAGACCGAAGCCGGTGAATTCTGGGACATCTACAAATTGGATGTGGTGGTAATTCCAACCAACCGGCCGATTGTCCGCGATGATATGAACGACCGCATCTACAAAACCAAACGCGAAAAATATACGGCGGTTATCGATGAAATTGAAGCCACCATATCAAAAGGTCGTCCGGTTTTGGTGGGTACTACTTCGGTAGAAATTTCAGAATTGCTAAGCCGAATGCTTACGCTTCGAAAAATAAAACACAACGTACTGAACGCCAAACTCCACCAACGCGAAGCAGAAATTGTTGCCAACGCCGGACAACGCGGAATGGTTACCATTGCTACCAACATGGCCGGTCGTGGAACCGACATTAAATTGACACCGGAGGTGAAAGATGCTGGCGGTTTGGCCATTATCGGTACGGAGCGTCACGAGAGCCGCCGTGTTGACCGCCAGTTGCGCGGACGTGCCGGTCGTCAGGGAGACCCGGGTTCTTCGGTTTTCTTTGTATCGCTGGAAGACGATTTGATGCGCCTTTTCGCCACGGAACGTATTGCCGGACTCATGGACCGGATGGGATTCAAGGAGGGCGATATGCTGGAACACGATATGCTGAACAAATCGGTAGAGCGCGCGCAGAAAAAAGTGGAAGAAAACAACTTCGGAATCCGTAAACGCCTGCTGGAGTACGACGACGTGATGAACTCGCAACGCGAAGTTATCTACAAACGCCGTCGTAACGCATTGATGGGCGAAAGAATAGAAATGGATGTTGCCAACATGATTTCGGAAACCGCTAAAAATGTGGTAGAGGTTAACGAGGACGATTACGAAAACATGAAATTCGACCTCTTCCGTGTAATGGCTGTAGAGATACCTTTCTCTGAAGAAGAAATGAAGGATATGAAACTTGACACCCAAGCTGAAAAAGTTGTGGAAAAAGCCATTACGGGATTCAAGCGCAAAACCGACCGGTTGGCAGAAATTGCCCAGCCCGTTATCAAAGATGTGTATGAAAAGCAAGGCGCCATGTATGAAAATATTCTTATTCCCATTTCCGACGGAAAAAGAGTATATAACATTGCCACCAACCTGAAAGATGCGTATGAATCGGGTTCGAAGGCGTTGGTAAAATCGTTTGAAAAATCGATTTTGCTTCATACTATCGACGAAGACTGGAAAGAGCACCTCCGCGAGATGGACGAATTACGCCAGTCGGTACAAAATGCCAGTTACGAACAAAAAGACCCGTTGTTGATTTACAAACTGGAGTCGTTCAATCTTTTCAAGGTGATGGTCAACGACATCAACTCTAAATCGGTTTCTATCCTGATGCGTGGACAAATTCCCGTTCAGGATCCGCAAAACGTTCGTCAGGCTGCGCCCGAACAAAAAACCGATTACAGTAAATACCGCACTCAAAAAGATGAAGTGGAAAGCGGCGTTCCGTCAAATGGTGCACCCCGACAACAAGAACCGCGCAAGTTAGAGCCGGTTCGCGTAGAAAAGAAAGTGGGAAGAAACGACCCGTGTCCGTGCGGAAGCGGTAAGAAATACAAAAACTGTCACGGATAAATGAAGGTGGTGCGGGTTCTAACTCGCCTATAAAAAATAGTAAAACGGTGAAGAAGTTCATTCTTCGCCGTTTACAGTTTAAATCACAAGACTTTGCCAGTTGACAAACACTTACCAAAAACTAAATAAAACCTTTAGCTTCGAAAATCTCAAATCTATAAAAAAAAGACTATCCTTTTACTTTTTTTTGTACCTTTGTAACTTCGAAAAAAATAAGTTGATCTAAAATAAAAAGAATAATCATTTTTATAATTTCGAGGGTGATTTAATTCACTCTCTTTTATTGTGTTAGAATGGATAAAAATACAATTATAGGTTTTTTGCTGATTGGTGCGATTGTTATAGCATTCTCCATATTGAATCGACCCAGTCAGGAGCAGTTGGCTGAACAACAAAGATTACGCGACTCAATTCAACAGGTTGAAAAACAAAAGGCTGCGTTGGAGGCAGAACGATTGGCAACCGACAGCTCGCAACAAACTGCTGAAATTAAGCAACAAACTTCAAGTGTCGATTTTTTTTCTACTGTATCTACTGCTACGGATTCAATTGAAGCAACAACCGATTCAACGGTGGCAGTTGTACCTGCGACTGAAGAGTTTGTAACGTTAGAAAACGAGAAGTTAAAACTCGTTTTAAGCACGCTGGGCGGAAGAATTTACGCTGTGCAGTTGAAAGGCGATAAAAAGCTTTATGGTGACAGCCTTTATCTTTTCGACGGAGATGAAGCTCGTTTCAATATGGAGTTGTTTAACCGCAACAGCATCCGTTTATCTACTGCCGATCAGTATTTTACCCCGATACTGTCTGAGGACGGAAAATCGGTTACGATGCGCATAGAAAGTTCACCGCAACAATATATCGATTTTATCTATACGCTTCCTGCCGATGAATTCATGATGGCTTTCAACATTCGGGTAGCCGGGATGAAAAACGGCCTGCATCCCGAAAGTTTAACAAACTTCCGCGTAAACTGGGAGCAAAAAATCCGTCAGCAAGAACAGGGACGCCAATTCGAAAATCGTTTCGCTCGCTTAAATTTCAGATACCTCGGACAAGATGTTCAAAAACTAAGCGAAAGCAAAAACGACCGAAAAGAACTCACCGAACCGGTAAAATGGTTTGCTTTTAAAGACCAGTTTTTTAGTGCAATTATTATTGCCGATAAACCTTTCAGCAATACAATTCTGACTTCGCAGCCATTGAGCACTTCGGAGCACATTAAAGAGTACAAGGCTGAAACATGGGTTCCGGTAACTACCGACCCGCAAAAAGACGAGCTTTCAGCATCGTTTAACTACTATTTTGGACCCAATCACTTTTACACGCTGCAAGGTTACGACAAAGACAACAAAGACAGTAGTCAAAAACTGCGCCTTGAGGAGTTGGTTGATTTGGGCTACAAATGGTTGAGTTGGATTAATAAATATTTTACCATTCCGGTTTTCAACTTTTTCTTGAAATTCAATTGGGGAATGGGACTTATTATCCTCATAATGACGCTGATGATTAAGTTGATTGTTCTTCCGTTGACGTATAAATCGTTCAAATCGTCGGCAAAAATGCGCGTGTTGCGTCCGCAGATCAAAGAAATTGAGGCTAAGTTTCCGGGTCAGGATAAAGATATGATGATGAAACGCCAGCAGGCCACCATGGAGTTGTACAACAAAGCTGGAGCTAGCCCCATGAGCGGATGTTTCCCTATGTTGTTGCAAATGCCTATTTTGCTTGCTTTCTTCTTCTTTTTCCCGTCGGCAATCGAGTTGCGTCAGCAGAGTTTCTTGTGGGCGCACGACCTCTCAACGTTCGATGCCCTTATCAAGTGGAATGCTGAAATACCGTTTATATCCAGGTTTTTAGGCAATCATATCAGTATATTTTGTTTGTTGATGACCGTGGTTAACGTGTTCTACACCAAGTACAATATGGCGGCAACCGATACCGGACAATCGCAAATGCCGGGAATGAAATATATGCCAATTATGATGTCGGTAATGATGTTCTTTTTCCTGAATAGCTATCCTGCAGGGTTAAACTACTACTACTTCTTATCCACGTTGTTCACTATCGGATTCACCTTCTTATTTAAGCAATTGTTGGACGAAGATAAGTTGTTGGCGCAACTGGAAGCCAATAAAAAGAAACCTAAAAAACAATCGGGTTTTATGGCACGATTGGCAGAAGCGCAAAAAATGCAGGAGAAACAGGCTCGCGAACGAGCCAAAGACGCGGCTAAAAAAAATTACCGCAGATAATTCTGAAATTTCAATAATTCAAACAATAGAATAAGGCAGCCCCGAGAAGTTCTCGGGGCTGTCTATATTAAAAATATTGTCGATTTAATCGAGTATTGGCACACCCGAATGCCTTTCGGCAATCTGTTTAAAGTAGTCTTGCGACGTTTCCTTTATTACAGTATAAAGACTGGCCATTTCTTTGTTAGCAGACGAATCTGCAAGTGCCCTAACGTAATTCATGTAAAGAACAACGGTTTCGGTAAGTTCTATTCGTAGCGAACGGGCATCATACGTGGGTTTAAACGAATTTTGAGTCGTTATTTCACTGTAAATAATCTTGAACTTATCGTTTGCCACTTTTATATTTTCTACCGTTTCCGATAAATTCAACGTTTCCACATGTTCAGTATATTTGTTGGTAGAAAGATCGAAAAGCAGTTCCTCAACACCCGTAGTTTCAACAGCCAGATTGAGATAGGGGAGCGTATCGTACTTTTTCATCCACAAATCGTCTAATGCTTCAAAAGCAACAGCTTCGGGCGAATTATCGTCACTCAGTTCGTGAACTTGCATCAGCCGCCTGAATATCAGTAAATGTTTATCTCTCTGCCGGTCTAATTCTAAAAGCAATTTATTTTTTTCGTCGCTCAGCACCGCTTTGTTGGTGCTTTCAAGCTCAGTTGCATCTTTTTCGAGTGTTTCAAGGTATTTTAGAGCTATCGGGTCTTCAATTTTCACTTCCGGCTTATTCTTGACCGAGTCTATTAATAACCTCACAAACTCAATCAACTCTTCCTGAGTGAGTCTTTTTGCATTTAACTGTGTCAAATTCGGCGTATAGGTCAAAAAGTAGGCTGTTTTTTAGTTCCTTTTGTCAATAGGTCA
>CAZKZB010000002.1:0-38453 GCA_964557135.1 uncultured Petrimonas sp.
GGAATTTGAAAAAGAATTCAATATCTCAATTCCGGACGATCAAGCTGAAAAAATCTCTACTGTAGGCGATGCTATCGCATACGTTGAGCAACACGCTAAATAAGAAATCCATAAGCAAACATTCATGGAATTAAAAAGAGTAGTAGTAACAGGCCTGGGAACCATTTCGCCGATAGGTAACGATGTTAGAACAACATGGGATAACGCCTTATCCGGAAAGAGTGGAGCCGGGCCTATTACTCTTTTCGATGCATCTTTATTCAAGACTCAATTTGCCTGTGAGGTAAAAGATTTTGACCCTAACGAACTTTTCGACAGGAAAGAAGCCAGACGGTTCGACCGCTACTCCCAGCTCGCCCTAAAAGCGGCTAAGGAAGCGATTGAAAGCTCCAGTCTCGATCTCGAAAAAGAGGATACAAACCGTATCGGGGTTATTTTTTCGGCAGGTATCGGAGGAATAAAAACCTTCGAAGAAGAAGTAGGTAATTATTTTGTCTCGCAAGACAAAGGACCTCGATTTAATCCGTTTTTCATTCCAAAAATGATAGCCGATATCGCCGCAGGGCATATCTCTATGATTTATGGACTGAGAGGTCCCAACTACGCAACTGTATCTGCTTGCGCTTCATCTACAAACGCTATTGCCGATGCTTTCAACCTCATTCGTCTGAACAAAGCAAACGTTATTGTCACCGGTGGCGCCGAGGCAACCATCAGCCCGTCGGCTGTGGGCGGATTCAACGCCATGCACGCTCTCTCAACCCGAAACGACTCGCCCGAAACGGCATCTCGCCCGTTTAGCGCCAGCCGCGACGGATTTGTGATGGGAGAAGGCGCGGCGTGTCTCGTTCTCGAAGAATTGGAACACGCCCTCTCGCGCGGAGCTCATATCTACGCCGAAGTGGCCGGAGTGGGAATGTCGGCAGACGCCCATCACCTCACCGCTTCGCATCCCGAAGGTTTAGGAGCGAAACTGGTAATGACCAATGCAATGGAAGATGCTGAAATGCAACCCGAAGATATAGATTATATAAACGTTCACGGAACATCTACACCGGTAGGCGATATTTCAGAAGTGAAAGCCATTAAGGATGTATTTGGTGACCACGCGTACAAGTTGAACATCAGTGCTACAAAATCGATGACCGGCCACCTGTTGGGCGCTGCCGGAGCATTGGAAGCCGTGTTGTGTACGCTCGCTCTGGAAAACCAAACAGTTCCGCCAACCATTAATTTTACCGAGGGAGACGAAGATCCCGAAATAGATTATAATCTTAACTTCACATTTAACAAAGCTCAAAAACGCGAGTTAAGAGCTGTACTATCGAATACTTTTGGCTTTGGCGGCCATAACGCAAGCGTTATTCTCAAGAAATACACCCAGTAATGTGTTAAGAAAATTTATGCGAAAGGTAAGGGCTATTCCGCGAAAAGGAAAAGAGCCCTACTTTTCATTTTACAACATGTTGGGATTTTATCCCGATAGAATTGATCTGTACCACGAAGCATTAACACACAGATCGTCATCCATACGCTCAAAATCAGGCAGGTGGGTAAACAACGAACGGCTTGAATTCTTAGGCGATGCCATTCTCGATGCCATTGTCGCCGATATTCTATACAAGAAATTCGAAAACAAAAAAGAAGGATTCCTTACCAGCACCCGGTCACGCATTGTTCAGCGCGAAACGTTGAACAAAATCGCCGTGGAAATAGGCCTCGATAAAATCATTACCTCTTCTACCCGAAACTTGGCGCACAATACCAATATTTACGGCGATGCGTTGGAGGCGCTCATTGGCGCTATCTATCTCGACCAGGGATATCGCGTAGCAAAAAGTTTTGTGTTCGAAACGCTTATCAAGCAGCACATCAATATTGATACGGTATTGAGAAGCGAGGTCGATTTTAAATCGCGCCTGATTGAGTGGGGACAGAAATACAAAGTTGAAGTTGCTTTTGAAGTGACCGACTCCTCGTACGACGAGCAAAATAATCCTATTTTCGAATCGCATGTCATGGTTGGCGGATTTGATTTGGGTTCGGGTAAAGGATATTCCAAAAAAGAATCGCACCAGAAGGCGGCTAAAAAAGCCATCAAAAAGTTGCGCAACGACAACGAACTGTTGGATAAACTGATAGAAAAAGAGAAAAACAATACTTCGGAAATATCCGTTTCGGCAACAGAGGAAAACTTGTCTTCTCCGGAAGCATCTGAGGAGTAATTAGTTAATGCGACGGCGCCGGAGTTTTTGCGGCATTTTTCAGCTCCTGCTTATTGTCCGTTATCCGAAATTCAGTCATCATCTGAATTTTTTCTCCTTTTATCCAAACATCGTAAAAGAAACGATATCTACCCGGTTTGTTGGGAAAAATGTCGGGATACATATGAGCAGTAAACTTTCTGGTCTCACCGTGTGCCACTATGTATGCGGGAAGGTTGAAGAATTTGTTAATAGGCAACTCTCTCCAAACTCCTTTTTCATCTTGAAAAGTAATGAAATAGATTTCCCCACATTCTATTTCTCCGCCGCTGAAATTATAAAGAATAAAACCCGCCTCTTTGTCAGACGTAGAATATGCTGTGTATTCGGGACGAAGAGAAACATCTAAAGTATCATTTACACCTGTTGTTTCGTTAACGACCGGAGTTGTCACACCTGTAAATCGAAAAGCCGGAGAATCCATTATCTTTTCTCGAAAATCTCTCTCAGTTTCGGGAGTGTGGTATATTAGTTCAATACTAATACAGCGTTCTTTCACCCATACTCCGCTTGACATAAGATTTCTCAAACCCGATTTGTCTTGAATGTTTGTTATTCTGTCTGTTAGCAAGTCATTTATTTTCATCAATCGCTTTTCAGAATAGTCACCGTCAGCAATAAATTCTATGCGGAACTTGCCACTTTCTGCCGCTTTTTCCAATTCTTTCCTCGCTGCGGAAACGTCTCCGGAAACTTGAAAAACGAGATTTTGGTTATCAAAATAAATTCCCTCGATAAAATCGGGGATATTGGGGCTTTCTAACGATAGACCAACATCTACGCCCGGAGCGGTTCCATACACTTCTCCCAGTTTTTCCAGAATTTGCATTCCAGCTGATTGGTCATAATCACGGACTTCTTCATTTTGCTTATTCTCTGCGACTATCGTGCCTGCTTCGGAATTTTCACTTGACTGAGAAGATTTGTTCATTGTGCAAGAACAAACAAAAAGGAAAATCGCTAAGTAAAGAATGGAGGTTGTTTTCATTTTTGGAAAAAGATTTTGATGATTTTTTTGACTCGGTTATTTAAACAACAACCCCTCGCTGCAAACGAAGGGCTGTTTTGTCTTGTAGTCTAAAATCTAATCGTCTATTGTCTGATTTACGCCCAAACTCCAAACGAAATGCCCATTCTGCGGCCTTGCTGCACCAAAGGAGTATCGGGAGTAACCAAGCGAAGTTTTCCGGCCACTTCTTCCAGTGGAACATCGGTAATTTTATTTCCGATTTCGGCAACCATTCGTCCAAATTGCTTGGCGTGAATTAAATCGGCGGCGTGTCCGCCCAGCAGCGTGCCCAAGTTTCGGTCGAAAGGCGAGGGCGATCCGCCGCGTTGAATGTATCCGAGTACGGTTTCGCGGGTTTCGAAACCGGTTTGGCGTTCGATTTCTTTCGCGAAATAGATTGCAGGACGGTCGGTACTTCCCTGTATTTCAATTCCTTCGGCAACTGCCACAATGGAATAAGCTTTCCCCATCTCCATCCGTTTCTTGATTTTATCGATGACCACTTTCATGTTGTACCCCAACTCCGGCAGTAAAATAATATCGGCTCCACCTGCCATTCCGGCAAAGAGCGTAATCCAGCCGGCATGGTGCCCCATCAGTTCAATTACCATTACGCGACGGTGCGAACTGGCAGTAGAGTGAAGTCGGTCGATGGCATCGGTAGCGATGTTTACAGCCGTGTCAAAACCGAAAGTAATATCGGTGCCGTACACATCGTTATCGATGGTTTTTGGAATACCCACCACGTTCAGTCCCAACTCCGAGAGCATCCACGCGGTGCGTTGCGTACCGTTTCCGCCGATGCATACCAAACCGTCCAAATCCAATTCGTGATAAGCGTCTTTGATGGCTTGTCTGTCTTTTTCGTCGGGCGAAGAAATCATTTTACGAAACACTTTTTCGCGTGCCGTGCCTAAAATAGTTCCGCCCAGATTCAGAATTCCCGACAGCGATGAGTCGGTCAGTTCAATGATATCTTTGTAGAGTAGTCCTGAGAATCCGTTCTGAATACCAATGACTTCCATTCCATAATTGTTGATAGCTGTTTTTCCGACGCCGCGAATGGTGGCGTTAATTCCGGGCGCATCCCCGCCGGAAGTGAGAATTGCAATTTTCATTTTACCTTATTTTTATAGTGTTCGTATCTACAAAGAAAACAAAAAGTTTGATAAGCAGCAGATTTTTGCGGATGATTTTACGCCCGCTTCGAAAGATTTTCCGTAATGATTTCAGCAGCCCTGTCTGAAGCGCCTACGCCGCCTAATTTTTGACGCATTTCGGCGTAACTTTCGAGCATATTTTTTCGGTAATTCTTTACGTGGAGCAGTTGAGTAAGCTCTTTTCGGATATTATCGACAGTGAAAAATTTAGCGAAAAACTCCATCACAACATCTCCGTCGCAAATGAGATTTACCAACGAGATGTAACGCGTATGCAAAATATTTTCAAATGCCCAGAATGATAATTTCGGCATGGGAGTGCGGTAACAAACCACCTGTGGAATATTCAGCAAAGCCGTCTCCAGCGTTGCCGTACCCGATGTCACCAGCGCCACCTGCGATTGAGCAAGAATACGATATGTTTGTCCGAACAGTACTTTTAGGGGAAGCCATTTTGTAAACTCATCGTAAAAATGCGGATCGATACCCGGCGCTCCGGCAATAATAAATTGATAATTCTCGAATCCTTTTACAGCTTGCAGCATCGGCGGTAAGTTTCTGGCTATCTCCTGTTTTCGGCTGCCGGCAAGCAACGCGATTATCGGACGATCGGGAAGTTTATTGGCGGTAATGAATTCGGTAAACGTTTCATTTTTGTAATCGCGTCCGTCAATTTCATCCACCGATGGATTTCCTACGTAATGAACCCGATAATCGTGTTTTTTGTAAAAATCCACTTCGAAGGGCAAGATACAAAGCATCTCGTCCACGTATTTTTTGAACAGTTTTATCCGATTTTCTTTCCACGCCCACACTTTTGGCGAGATATAGTAGAAAACGGGAATGTTTAACTGTGTTTTTACAAACTTTGCGATTTTAAGATTAAATCCGGGGTAATCGACCAAAATAACCGCATCGGGACGATACTCGGCAATGTCTTTTTTGCAAAGCGACAGGTTTCGCAAAATAGTTCGGGCATTCAGCAAAACGGGCATGATGCCCATAAAGGCCGTTTCACGGTAATGTTTTACCAACGTGCCGCCTTGGGCAGCCATAAGATCGCCGCCAAAAAACCGAAAATCGGCATTTTTATCGCGCTCTTTGAGCGATTTCATCAAGTTCGACGTGTGTAAATCGCCCGAAGCTTCGCCAACTACAAAGTAATATTTCATTTTATTTAGCTTAGGGTAAGAGGCTTAGGACAGAGAGAGTTGGGCACATTTTCCCGTCTCTCTGTGCTCTTCGCTCTATGCCAGATTCCATTTTTTCAATTCAGGAATAAAATCGTGCGCAGTCATATCAATTTTTACGGGAACAACCGCGGCGTATCCGTTTGCCAGCGCCCACTCATCGGTATTTACGTTATCCTCTTCCCAGTTTTCGAAATTTCCGGTTATCCAAAACACATCGCGCCCGACTCCGTCTGTAGAGCGTTGGTATTCATTCACCCATTTGCCTTGCGTTTGCGACGTGATTTTAAGTCCTTTTATTTCGCCTTTCGGAACATTTATATTCAAACATATACCTCTTGGAAGCCCTTTTTCGAGAACAATTTCAGCCGTTTTTTTTGCTACTTCGCAAGCGTGCGAGAAATCGGCATCGAATGAATAATCGCAAAGAGAAACGCCAAAGGAAGGTACTTCAAAAATACACCCTTCAATGGCGGCGCCCATCGTTCCCGAATAAATTACGCTGATTCCCGCGTTGGAACCGTGGTTTATACCCGAAACCAATAAATCGGGCTTTCGGTCTAAAAACTCGTTCAGCGCCAGTTTAACGCAATCTACCGGAGTTCCGGTGCACAGATACGCTGTCAATCCTTCTTCCTGTTTATAAATTCTGCTTCTCAACGGCTGCGAGGTCGTAAGAGCAGACGACATACCCGATTGATGCAATTCCGGGGCGAACACAACAACATCGCCCAACTCTCTCATCGCTTCTATAAGCGAAATAATACCTTTCGCCTGATATCCGTCGTCGTTGGTGACAAGGATAAGAGGTTTCTTACTATTCATTAGCTTTCTTTTTTTAATTAGGGACAAACTTAATCAAATTCATCGACTTTTCATATCATGAAGTGTTACAAAATCGTTAAATTGAAGTTTATATCACAAAAAATACAACAATTTATTAACTTTACTGTTTTAAACTAAAACAAAATCAATCATAAAATGAAGAAGATAAGTTTACTTTTTACGCTGTTCACAATCTCCGCTTTGGTTTTCGCGCAGGAAGTGCGCCCTGTTAAAAACGTTATCGTGATGATACCCGACGGAACTTCCGTGGGCGTGTATTCCGCCGCCCGATGGTTTAAACATTACAATAATTTGGGTGAAGGCTTAAATATCGACCCTTATTTTACGGGCACCGTAACCACTTTCTCGTCCAACGCGCCCATCGGCGATTCCGCGCCAACCGGCTCTACTTATGCCACGGGTGTGCTGCAACAATCCGGGAATGTGGCCATTCATCCCGAAGTAGATGCAAACGATATTTTCCCAACCGATGCCGCGCGTGTATTACAGCCGGCCGCAACTATTCTGGAAGCATCGAAAATAGAAAAAAACAAAGCGGTGGGTTTGGTGGTAACTTGCGAATTTCCGCACGCCACGCCTGCCGATTTCTCTGCGCATCACTACAAACGAAGCAATTACAAAGCGTTGGCTCCACAAATGGCATACCAGAACTTAGATGTGATGTTTGGCGGCGGAAACAGCATTCTTACCGACGATATCAAACAGCATTTTAAGAACAAAAATATTACGCTGATACAAGACGATAAAAACGCGTTGTTGAATTACAACGGCGCGGGAAAAGTATGGGCATTGTTTGGAGAAAGAGCTTTACCGTACAATATCGACCGCAATCCGGACCGTGTACCTTCGATTGCCGAAATGACCGAAAAGGCGTTACAATTGCTTTCGAAAAACGAAAACGGATTCTTTTTGATGGTGGAAGGCAGCCAGGTAGATTGGGCGGCGCACGCCAACGATGCCGGCACTATGATTGACGAATACCTGGCGTTTGATGCCGCGGTGGGTAAAGTGATGGAGTTTGCCAAACGCGACGGGAACACGGCGGTGGTAATCATGTCCGATCACGGAAACAGCGGCATCAGTATCGGAAAGCGCGAGTGCGGGGGCTACGACAAGCTGCCCATCGACCGATTGTTTTCTGCCGTTTCGAAATACAAACTCAGCGCCAACGGCATAGAAGCCATGCTGATTGATGCCAACCCCGAAGACTTCGCGTCAATCTTTAAAAAATATACCGATATCGACCTCACCGAAGAGGAACTAAACTCGCTGTTGGCGTCTAAAAACTACAAAGAAGGCAATTATATGGAAGTGGCAAACAGCAACAACCTGGCGCACAATATTGTGAACATCCTTAACTCGCGCACCTGCTTTGGGTTTACCACAGGCGGACACACGGGCGAAGAGGTGCTTTTGGCGTCATATCATCCGCAAGGCGATATCCTGAGAGGCAATGTGCGCAACGTGAATGTAAATAAATACCTGCAAAAAGTATCGGGATTGGATTTGTCGCTGACAGAACTTTCCGATAAGATTTTCGCCAAGCACTCCGATGTTTTTTCGGGATTGAACGTGAATATTGATAAAAAAGACCCCGATTTCCCCATTCTGACGGTGAAAAAAGGAAGAAATACATTGGAAATAAAAGCCTTTTCATCGGTTGCCAAACTCAACGGCAAGCCGTTCGATATTGGCTCGGTGGTCGTGTATATCGATAAAAACGACACGTTTTATTTGCCGAAAGAACTAGCAAACAAGTTATAACAAAAAAAGCGGCTTTCGCCGCTTTTTTTGTATGGGAGACGAAGGCTGTGCCTTCGTTAAAAGGCTTTTGAGGATTGTTTTCACGTGGTTCAATACTTATACGACAGAGTCGGTATACAAGTTCCTTTCTTGTATTTTGGTGTATATTCATTAAAAAAAGTATCTTTGTATCTAGGTTAAATGACTAACTGTTATGGATATGGAAAAAATTGTATTGGAAATGGACGGTGCTACCGCAAAAGTATGGAGAAGTCTCCCCGCCAAAGGCAGGAAAAGGCTTTCTACGCGCATATTTGGAGCGTTATTTCGCGGCGAGTTGTACCCGACAGGAACAGATCAGTTAGAGCTGGCCATTGAATTGGCCGAAGATGGCGTTGCTCCCGATATTATCAGTAAACTCACCCGTTTGGAGGCGGAAATGTTTGAAGCTTTCTTAAAATAAACATCGATTGCTCAATTTTTATGAGATTCATTGTGGATACTAATTTGTTGGTTAGTGCACTCATAAAACCTCTTAGCGTACCTGGGAAAGCTTTAAGCAAAGCTCGTGTAGAAGGGCATTTGTGTTTCTCGGAAGAAACACGCGATGAAGTGATGAGAGTGTTATTGCGTGATAAATTTGATAAATATATGCCTAAAAAGGAAAGAACAAAGCAATTGGAATTGATTCTCGAACAATCTGAATTTTTTCTTACAGATCGGCTATCTATTTTAGCTTGTCGTGACGCTGAAGACAATAAGTTTCTTGAGCTTGCTTTAGCTGCAAAAGCTAACTGTATTATTACAGGAGATAAAGATTTGTTGGTTTTACATCCTTTCCACAACATTGCTATCCTTTCTCCTTCTCACTTTGCTAATCAATGAAACCTTTTCGGATTATTCACAAACTGGATTATAACAGTTTTGTGGCACTTGTTAAGTATCTGTGAACCTTCTGGTAGAACTTTAAGGATTACGATTGAATCGAGAAATATTTTTCTCACCTAATTTTTAATGGTAACTTTACACCCTCCAAAACAAAAAACGTAAAAAAACAATCTTTTTATGCAACTCAAAGCAAAACTCACCAAAATACTTCCCCTGCAAACCGGAACCGGACGCAACGGCGAATGGAAAAAACAAGATATCATTGTAGAAACCCTCGGACAATATCCCAAACAAGTATGCGTAAGCATTTGGGGCGATAAGCTCAATGGCGTTACGCTTACCGAACAGGAAATATATCTTATTGATTTTGATGTGGAAAGTCGCGAATACAACGGCCGCTGGTACACCGACGTGAAGGCTTGGCGCGTTAAAAACGAAAAAGACGCCGCCGAGAGTGAATCGGCCGGCTATATTCCTCCCGCGGAAGATATGTCGCATCCGTTCGCCCCGTCGGATAATGGCGAGGTGTTGCCTTTTTAATTGTTGGTTTTCGCTTTTGTAAAGCGTGTTTGCCGACTGACATTTTTTGCTTCGCAACAAACACGTCCCACCGTGTCCGACCTCTGGAGAAGAAGTGCACGAGCAGGGTATGCCTATCCGTTTGCTCTATCGGACTATAACCAAATATTTATACCGTTTCAGGTTATTTTTTATTTCCCGTCTCAATATCTCCTTGAAACGAAATGGGTTGCCTGTTTGTATCCGTAACACTCAATCGGGCGGTTCCGTTTTCCCAGATATCAAAAAAGAAAAATATCTCTCGTCCGGTATCCCTTGTTCGGATATTTACCTGCCAGTTCCCCTTCTTTCTGCCGGGGCTCACTTGATAATCGAAGTCGGTGCTCGTAAATTTTATCCCTCCTTTGCTCGGATCCATCGGAGCCACGTATGCTCGCCCGTAATACGGCAAATATGCCCGAACGGTATCGGGATTCACTTTCACATCGTAATAAGGCGACAGGTAAATAGACCGGAAACCGGTGGGATAGGCGTAAGTTGCTTTAAAAGTAAAGTCGAAATCATTCACTCGCTGATTCACTTCGTAAGCTACAGCTTCTTTTTCGGCTGCAGTTTGAGCTGTGCCGCACATTGTCAGTCCAATAGCAACAGACAGCACAATTAATAAATGTAATGCTGATTGTTTCATAATCCTTTATTTATCTGTAAAACAAAAAAATAAAGGTTTTTGTTGCTAAAAAGGAGATAAATCGGTGAAAAAATTCAGGCCGTAATAAAAGATTAACAAGATAAAAATCAAAAAATAAGATAAGATTTCGAGTCTGAATGTGGTGTTTGTATAGAAATGCGCAATGATAATTGAGAGAAATGCTATGATAACGTATATCCAAAACCATACTTGATGCAGGTAAAGAATCTGCATAAGAATAGAAAAAATGATAATTGATATAGCAAAGATTAAGACTTTTTTGGTAAAGCTACGCTCTCTTGTAATTTGCTTATTGTCGGTAATAACAAAGAAAAATACAAAAAACAACAAAGTGCCGATAAATCCCCATTGCGGAACTGAAAAACCGGGTGCCTGAGTGAAATCGTAAATTTCCACAAAACTCTTAAAGGGGTCAATAAATCCGGCAATATTATCGCCAAAAACGAAGAGTGCAAATACAATCCAAAACACCAATATTATCCCGAAAATAGATGCAATAAACGACCGAAAACTCATTCCCCCCATAGCCGATAGCCCGATTAACCACAAGGGTAGAAACAGCAGTGCATAGATATGAAAAACTCCGGCAATTGCTATTAATGCGCCAAATTGAAACGCAAATTTGTGCGACTGATGGTATTGATACGATGCCAACAAAGGAAACAACGACCAGAGGATAAAAATGAGTCCCAAGTAATCGGGGGTCATTCTTAAGAAAAACGGATGAATGCTGAAAAGAACAAGCGGAACATAGAACGGCATGGTCGTTCTCATACGGATAACACCGTATCGGACATTCAACTCCGAAATCAGGTACGAAATAATGAAAATGCTAAAGGTACTCGACAAAATCGAGGCAATGGGATACTGGTGTAAGTATGGCTCGATGTATGGCCAGACGAAATTGGTTCCGTTAATCTGAATATCGGGCAAATCTTTATTCAGAAACATCAGAAAGCGCAATAGGATAACAACAATGGAAATGATGAACGATATAAATCGCGATTCCACAAAATAAGATTTGAAATTTCGAACCAGTAGCGTGTTCATTTTTATCTTAGATCAAAACCGATGTCTTTTCGGTAATAACTGTTCTCGAAGGATATTTTTTCGATGTTTTTGTAGGAGTTTTCTAATGCCTCATCCATTGTTTGTCCATAAGATGTCACGGCTAAAACTCGTCCGCCGGATGTGACAACATTATCGTCTTTCAACAGGGTTCCGGCGTGAAAAACGATGGAGTCTTTAATTTGTTTCACTCCCGATATAACTTTTCCTTTATCGTAATTCTCGGGATATCCACCCGAAACCATCATAACGGTTGTAGCAAAACGGTTGTCGATTTCAAGCGTTTTAGTGTCTAATGTCTCGGTGGCAACGCTTATAAAAAGGTCCAAAATATCCGATTTTACGAGCGGCATTACCACTTCTGTTTCCGGGTCGCCCATCCGCACATTGTATTCAATCACTTTCGGTTCGCCACCAACATTAATCAATCCGAGAAAAATAAATCCTTTGTAGTCGATTTTCTCTTTTCTGATTCCGTTTACGGTGGGCAAAACAATTTGCTCTTCCACCTTTTTCATAAACGTCTCATCGGCAAACGGAACGGGAGAAATAGCGCCCATACCGCCTGTATTAAGTCCGGTGTCACCTTCGCCAATACGTTTGTAATCTTTGGCAACGGGCAATATCTTATATGATTTCCCATCGGTAAGCACGAAAACAGAGCACTCAATTCCTGAAAGAAACTCTTCGATTACCACTTTGTTGCTGGCAGCACCAAACATTCCGTTCAACATTTCCCACAACAAGCGTTTAGCTTCGTTAACATCATCAATGATGAGCACACCCTTTCCGGCAGCCAAACCGTCGGCCTTAAGCACGTAAGGTGGACGGAGCGACTCTAAAAAGAGGTTGCCCTCTTCGATATTTCCCAGTTTAATGGTTTTGTATTGTGCTGTTGGAATATTGTGACGGTTCATGAATCCCTTGGCAAAATCCTTACTACCTTCCAACCGGGCACCTTCTTGAGAAGGACCGATAACGGCTACATGACAAATGTCTTCATCATCTCTGAAAAAATCGTAAATCCCTCTCACAAGCGGATCTTCCGGCCCTACAACAATCATATCTACATCGTTTTCCAAACAAAACGATTTTAGTGCCTCAAAATCTGTGGGAGAGATGGCTACATTGGTTCCTAACGAAGCAGTACCCGCGTTTCCGGGCGCGATAAATAAGTTGTTTAAATACTTGCTGTTACGCATACGCCAAGCAAAAGCATGTTCACGGCCACCTGAACCAAGGATCAATACGTTCATAATCAAACGAAAAAGAGATTTGCTCTAATAAAATATCTGTTAGACTTGCAAAGCTAATAAAAATTAACCAAATGAAAAACTCCTAAAAAACTTTTCTTTTGAAAAATGGCAGCAAAAATAGGCTCTTTGCCAAGAAACCGGAGAATGTGGCGTGTGCTGCACCCTGTTTTTCAAACAACCGCTCTCTATTAAACCTTCTTTTTCGTATCTTTGCGCAAACACCAACATTAAGCACTATGTCTGTTTATCAGCTTGCACACGACTTTGCATTTCACACCAACCGAATTCTTTTCATCGCCGGAAAAGCGGGAACGGGGAAGACCACGTTTTTGCATCGGCTCAAAAACGAATCGGTAAAGCAGGTTGCCGTGGTCGCTCCCACGGGTGTGGCAGCCATCAACGCGGGCGGAACAACCATTCACTCGTTTTTTCAACTTCCGCTCTCGCCGTTTATTCCCACGCCCGAAGGGCAAAAAGAGCTTATCGGGAAAATGAAGATGCAGTCGCGCCGCCGACAGGTTTTGCGCGAATTGGAACTGCTGATTATAGACGAAATAAGTATGGTGCGCGCCGATGTGCTGGATGCCATCGACACCGTGTTGCGCCACGTTCGCTATCGACACGACGAGCCGTTTGGCGGCGTGCAGGTGATTTTTATCGGCGATATGTTTCAACTTTCGCCCGTGGCAAAGCCCGAAGAGTGGCAGATTTTGCAACCCTACTATCCGAGCGTTTATTTCTTTCACAGCCAAGTCGTGCAAAAGCTACAACTTATTCATATCGAGTTTGATAAGATTTTTCGACAGAGCAACGCCACGTTTATCGGATTGTTGGAAGAGATACGTCTCAGCCGTCTTTCGGAAGAGGGCAGGGCACTGCTCAACAGCCGATACAATCCGTCGTTTGTTCCGCCCGACGACGAAAATTACATCGTTCTAACCACGCACAACTACAAAGCCGATAACATAAACTTCAACGAACTGGCAAATATCGACGAAACCGTTTTTAGTTTCGACGCCACGGTAAAAGGCGATTTCCCCGAGCGAAATTATCCTGCCGACGCGCGTTTGGAACTGAAAAAAGGCGCCAAAGTGATGTTCATCAAGAACGATAACGAAACGCCTCGCCGATTTTACAACGGGAAAATAGGTATTGTGGCGAAAATCGATAAAAGCAGCATCGAAGTGCAATGCCCGGGCGACGATGAGCCGATACAGGTTTCGCCGATGCTGTGGGAAAATATCAACTACACGGTAAACAAAGACACGGCGCAGTTGGAAGAAAACACGGTGGGAAGTTTCTCGCAAATTCCGTTGCGGCTGGCGTGGGCGATAACCATTCACAAAAGTCAGGGGCTTACGTTCGACAAAGTGGTGGTGGATGCCGGCGCCTCTTTTGCCCCGGGACAGGTTTATGTGGCGCTGAGCCGTTGCCGAACGCTGGAAGGATTGGTGCTGAAAAGCCGAATCGGGAACGATTGTTTGATGAGCGAATCGAAAATCGTGGATTTTTCGGAGCAAAACTCGCCTGCCGACGAGTTGACGCGCCTTTTAGAAACTTCGCGCCAACAGTACAAAGAACAATTGCTGATGAATCTCTATACGTTCGCGCCTTTGCAACGAATGGCGCAACAACTGTTGACGGATACGCGGAAAGTGGAATCGTCGTTCAACAAAGAAACTGTTCCGTTTTTGCATGGATTGCTCAAAAACGCGTCGGATTTGGCGGATGTTTCGCAGAAATTCCGCCGACAATTGGCGGCTATTCTTGCTCAAAACGATAACTTGAAACTGACGGAGCGACTTTCGGCTTCGTCGGAGTATTTTTCGGCACAATTAACCAATTTGCGCAAGCTCATTGCCGTTTCGCCCGCTGTAACCGATAGCCGCGAAAACGCGCGCGATTACGAAAACGCACTACTGGCACTCGATTTGCTAGCGGCGCAAAAACTGCACGCGGTACAGAAATTGAATCGCGATTTTTCTATCGACGACTATTTCCGTCAGCGTGCGGAATTTACTTACGAACAGCCCACAATTCGGGCGTCTGCCTCAACATACAACCGCCAAACCGATTCCAAGCATCCCGAACTTCTTTGGGAACTTACCGAAATTCGCAACCGATTGGCGGAAGAGTCAGGTGCGCCCATTTATCTGATTGCCAAATACAAATCGTTGCAGGAAATGGCAGATTTTCTTCCGCAAACGCCCAAAGAACTCTCTTTGATTCACGGTTTCGGGAAAATAAAGGTGCAGAAATTTGGCGCGGAGTTTTTGGATGCCATCGCCCGATATTGCAAGGAGAAAGGTTTGTCGTCGCAGATTCAGTTTTCCGACGGATGGACAAAAGAAGCCAACAAAAAGCCCAAACAGAAAAAAGGCGACAGCGCCAACGAGACTTTTGCCCTTTTTAAAGACGGAAAAAGTGTTGAAGAAATTGCACAGGAGCGAAAATTGATGCCGTCCACCATCACGGGGCATTTGGCGATGTTTGTGATGGATGGCACATTGGATTTACATCAATTTGTATCGCCCGAACAGTTAGAAAGAGCAGAGGAAATTCTTAAAAACAAAGACGAGAACATATCGGTTTTCGGTACGTTAAAGCCTCATTTTTCACAAATTGAGATTACATTTATCGATGCGTGGTTAAAACGCAAAAATCAATAAGGTTAAAATGAAAAATAAAAAAAAACTATTAGCTGTTTTTTTCTTCGTATGTATATTCAACGCGAACTTGCACGCAAGAATTGAATTCAAAGGGATATATATTCCTGTTGATTCCCTAACCAATGAATACACATCCCGGTATGCGCGGCTACATTTAAAAGCTAATCAAATTGATATACCAATTAATGGAGAACAAATAACTTTCCGGCAAGTCGAACCAACGGATTCAACCGGATATCTTTTTCGAATTAAAAGCCGTCATCATTATAATTTCATCAATGAAAATGAATATGATGAAACATATTTACAAACAAATGAATTGTTATCTGTGGCAGATGATTCATTATACATTTCGGCAGTTTATCAGAAATTTAATTTGAGAGGAGATAATATCACAAAAGAAATAAAAATCGACAAGCTGGCAGTAAGCAAAGCAGATTTGTCGGGTGTAACGGTTTCGCCACCCATTGCGGAAATCAAGAAGTTAGAAAAAAGACACGGATGGTTTATAGGGATACTTGGCGTATTAATAGCAGGATTGGCTCTTGTTTTTGGAGGCTAAGTTAAGTAACGAATTTTTAGTAACTAAAAACAAAGCTTTGAACTTTAAACTTTTAAACAATGAACAGAATAACAACTCTTTTCAACATCAAATACCCCATCATTCAAGCCGGAATGGTGTGGTGCAGCGGCTGGCGATTGGCGTCTGCCGTGAGCAACGCGGGCGGGCTGGGCTTAATTGGATCCGGGTCTATGCATCCAGAAACGCTGCGCGAGCATATTCAAAAATGCAAAGCCGCTACCGACAAACCGTTTGGAGTGAATATTCCGCTGATGTATCCGCAAATCGAAGAGATTATGCAAATTGTGATGAACGAGCGCGTTCCTATTGCTTTTACCTCGGCGGGAAATCCCAAAACGTGGACATCGCGCCTGCAAGCCGAAGGTATAAAAGTGGCGCACGTGGTTTCGAGTTCCAAATTCGCCATTAAATGCGCCGAAGCGGGTGTAGATGCGGTTGTTGCCGAAGGTTTTGAGGCGGGCGGACACAACGGTCGCGAAGAAACCACCACGCTCACGCTTATTCCCCAAGTGCGTCGCGCGGTAGATTTGGCGCTTATCGCCGCCGGCGGAATTGCCACGGGTGAGGCAATGGCGGCGGTTTTCGCCCTCGGAGCCGAAGGCGTGCAGGTGGGTACGCGATTCGCGCTTACCGCGGAAAGTTCGGCAAGCGACGAGTTCAAGCAAAAGTGCATTTCGCTAAACGAAGGCGACACGATGCTTTCGCTCAAAAAAGTAAGCCCCACGCGGATGATTAAAAACGATTTTTTTCAGCAAGTACAAGAGCTGGAAGACCGTGGCGCCTCTGCCGATGAGCTTCGCTCTCTATTGGGGCGCGGACGCTCCAAACGCGGCATTTTTGAAGGCGATTTGGCGGAAGGCGAACTGGAAATCGGGCAGATTGCATCGCATATAAAAGCCATTGTTTCGGCGGAAACGGTGGTGGAGGAGATGGTGGAAGAGTATAATAAAACGGTGCGACGTTTAATGGGAATAAATAGTTGATTTTTAACCCCTCAGCTTCGCTCGTCCCCTTTGGTAAAGGGGACAGTTGAGGGCTAATAAACTTCACAGTTACTTAAAATTTCAACCTCCCCAACTCACCCCTTTTGATAAAGGGAAGTACCGCGAATCGGGGAAGGGTTAGATAGTTAAAAATTATTCTTCACGGTGACTAAATTGTATAATAAAAAAACGTCGGAGCCTTTTCGGCGCATATTACGAAAACAGATGACTCCGGCGGAAGTTGCCCTTTGGTCTATGATTCGTAAAAACCAAATCGATGGAGTACGTTTTCTACGTCAGTTTAGCATTGGGAAGTATATTGTTGATTTTTACTGCCCGAAATATTATCTTGCCATTGAACTTGATGGAGAGCCACATTTTGATGAAGAACGCATACGCAGGGATAATGAGCGTACAAATTACCTGCAATCAAAAGGAATTAGGGTGTTGCGGTTCGAGAACTTTGAAATCTTCGATTATCCTCAACGCACTATCGACGAAATCAAAAAACACTTATATTCTAATGAACAACCGGAGAATTTATTGCAATAACATCTAACCCTTCCCCCCGCCCGATGGCGGGGTACTTCCCTTGCATCACAAGAGAAGAGTGGCGGGCTGCTCATAATCTCTGCATAAACAGTTTGACTTCTGTATTTCTCTTTCTTCGAACTTAAATTCGTAAATTTGTCACTAAAAACATCCATAATATGCAAAAAAAATCAATTCTACTCTTTTTTCTCGCGTTCAGCTCAATGCTTTTCGCCCAGCAAACCAAGCAATTCACGCTCCAGGAACTTATTCCGGGCGGAAATTCGTTCTACAACTACTATCCCCGCATTACCACACGGTTTCAGTGGTATGGCGACAAGTTGATTTCTATTCAAAACGATTCGATATTCATTGCGGATAATCCTCAACAACCGGAGAAGAAATCGTTGCTGCTGACATCCAAAGATTTTCAACTCGGCGATGAATATTTGCACGGCGTCGTATTTTCGGACACCAATTCGCCGATAAAATTTACCACTATCTCAGGCGTAGGGTTCTTCGATTTAAAAACAAAACAACGCGTCAGTTTTTTCACTTATCCCGACGAGAGTGAAAACCACCAACTTTCGCCCGATCGCGCCTTTCTGGCGTACACCAAAGACAACAACTTGTACATTTCGGATAAAAACGGCGCGGAAACCGCCGTATCGTCGGAAGAAAACAAGGGAATTGTTTCGGGACAAGCCGTTCACCGCAACGAATTTGGTATCGACGGCGGAATTTTTTGGAGTCCCGACGGCAAAAAACTGGCTTTCTACCGTATGGACGAAACAATGGTCGGAGATTATCCGCTGGTGAACGTTTCGGCGCGCGAAGCCGAACTGAAAGCCATTCAATACCCGATGGCGGGAATGACCAGCCACCACGTAACCATTGGCGTTTACGACACAAAATCGGGCAAAACCGTTTATCTGAAAACGGGCGAACCCAAAGATCATTACCTCACCAACGTGGCGTGGAGCGCCGACGGAACACAGATTTACGTTGCCGAACTCAATCGCGGACAAAACCATATGAAAATGAACCGATACAACGCTTCAACGGGCGATTTCGACACAACGCTTTTCGAAGAATCGCATCCCAAATACGTGGAGCCGCAGCATCCGGTTTTGTTTGTGAAAAACAATTCCAAGCAGTTTATCTGGCAAAGCAATCGCGACGGATACAACCATCTTTATCTTTATGACACAGACGGAAAACTGCTCAAACAACTCACCCGCGGCGCGTGGGAGGTTACCGATGTTATCGGTTTCGACGAAAAAGGAGCCAATCTGTTTTTCGTCTCCACAAACCCCACACCGATGGACAGACACGTTTACAGCGTGAATCTGAAAAACGGAAAAATCGCCCGACACACTTCCGAAGAGGGAATGCACGGCGCGGCGCTCAGCGCGTCGGGACGTTACCTGATTGATCGCTGGACGGCGCACAACAATCCCGGAAAAGCGGCGCTCATCGACACGCGCAAGCCGAAAACGCAAGTGCTGGCATCGGCAAAAAATCCGTTCGCCGATTACAACGTACCCTCGGTGGAGTTAGGCACAATGAAAGCCGCCGACGGAACGTCCGACTTGTATTATCGGATGATAAAACCTGCCGATTTCGACCCGGCAAAAAAATATCCCGTAGCGGTTTACGTTTACGGTGGTCCGCACTCGCAAATGGTGCAAAACCGCTGGCGATACGGCTCCGGCGGCTGGGAGTTTTATATGGCGCAGCGCGGATACGTGGTTTTTGTGATGGATAATCGCGGCACATCGTATCGCGGCGCCGAGTTCGAAAACGTTACGCATCGCCAATTGGGCGTGGAGGAAGCAAAAGACCAAATGCGCGGCGTGGAGTTCCTGAAATCGCTTCCTTACGTAGATGCCGACCGAATGGGAATCCACGGCTGGAGCTACGGCGGATTTATGACCATAACTATGCTGCTCCGCTACCCCGATGTGTTTAAAGTGGGCGTTGCGGGCGGTCCGGTTATCGATTGGAAATATTACGAAGTGATGTACGGCGAGCGTTACATGGATACGCCGGAGGAAAATCCCGAAGGATACAAAACGGCAAGTCTGCTCAACAAAGCCGATCGGCTGAAATCGCGCCTGTTGATTATTCAGGGCGACGAAGATCCAACCGTGGTAATGCAAAACTGCCTGATGTTTCTCAAATCGAGCATCACGGCGGGCACGCACCCCGATTTCTTTGTCTATCCCGGACACGGACACAACATGATGGGCGCCGACCGCGTGCATCTGCACGAACATATTACACGGTATTTTGAGGATTTTAATAAATAAAAGACACCATAACCCTGTTTTTTAGCGTGTTCTTCCGAAAAAAAAGGGAATAAAATGGTTTTTTTTGCTCACTTGGCTAAAAACCGGCGAGAAAAACCATTTTTTCGACCATATTTTGGAAAATACGAACAAAAAAATGGTTTTATAGTTTTTGTTTTCCAAAAGACACATTATAAAATCGTTTTATAACCTCTCTTTTTCAGAAAAAAGATTTTTTACGCGATAAATATAAAACTGTTTCGGAAAAAGAGAAAACGCGCATTGCGGCTTAAAGCGGCATTGCGCGTTTGTCTTTACTTGAACAAAAATCGCCAAATCCGCAATCCCAAATCCCAAATCCTTTGTATCTTTGCACATATATATGCAATACAATTTATTTTCATCCGATAGATTTTCGTTTTTCAGCCTAAGCAGCGGCAGTTGCGGCAACTGCTATTACATTGGCAACAGCCATTACGGAATGCTTCTCGATGCCGGATTGGGTCCGCGGGTCATCAAAAAAAGACTTGCCGAACACGGCATCGATTTTTCCACCATTTACGCCGTTCTAATCACGCACGACCATTACGACCACATAAAATCCGCCGGATATCTGGGCGAAAAACTCAATATTCCGGTTTACGCCACCGAGGAAGTTCATCGGGGCATTCGCAATTGTCCGCTGATAAAAAACAGCATCACCACCTCAAAACGAATAGTGGAAAAAGGAAAATCGTTTCAGATTGAAGATTTCAGAATAACCGCTTTCGATGTGCCGCACGACAGCAACGACAACGCCGGATATTTTCTGGAATTTGGCAACCACAAACTTACGCTGATAACCGATGCGGGTGCCATTACCGATGAAATGGAACGCTATATTTCCAAATCGAATCATTTGGTAATAGAGAGCAATTACGACGAAGAATTGCTCCGCAAAGGCTCTTATCCACATCACCTGAAACAGCGTATCACAAACGGAACGGGGCATTTGAGCAACCGACAAACCGCCGAGTTTTTGGCAAACAATTTCTCGTCGAATCTGCAAAACATCTGGCTTTGCCACTTGAGCGGCGATAATAATTGTCCCGATTTGGCTTACCAAACCGTTGAGAGAGCTCTCTCCCGGGTTGGAGTTGAGGTTGGCGTGAACGTAAACTTAGACGTTTTCCGCCGAAATGTGTTATCCGCTAAAATCGATTTTTGAAATATGTCACTCGCGCCCATTCTTCTTTTCACATACAACCGCCCCAATCACACGCGGCAAACACTGGAAACCCTCCTCAACAACCATTTGAGCGCCGAGAGCGAATTGTTCGTTTTTTCGGACGGATACAAAAACGACTCAGACAAAAACGATGTGCTGAAAGTCAGAGAACTCCTCCATTCTATCAGCGGATTTAAAAAAACAACAATTTTCGAAAATGAGTGTAACAAAGGGCTTGCAGGAAATATCATTGAGGGTGTTACGAAAATTATCAACCTTTACGGGAAAGTGATTGTGATGGAAGATGATTTAATAACATCTCCCTACTTCCTGACTTTCATGAACGAAGCGCTTGATAGATATGAAAACGAAGAAAAAATAGGACACGTACACAGTTTCTGTTACTCTAATTTAAAACTGCCGGATGTATTCTTGATAAAATGGATTGGCAGTTTAGGGTGGGGCACTTGGCAAAGGGCTTGGGTGCATTTCAATCCCGACGGCAAAATGTTGTTGGAAGAATTAGAAAGTCGAAAACTTACCAAATCATTCGATTTCAACGGTAGTTATCCTTATACGCGCATGTTGCGCAGACAAATTCTCGGCGAAAACAATTCGTGGGCAATTCGATGGAACGCGTCGCTTTTTTTACGCGATATGCTCTCGGTAAATGCCGGAAAATCGCTCATTCTCAATATTGGATTCGATGGAACCGGTGAAAATAGTGGTGCTCAAGATATTTACAAAACAATTCTGCATAAGGATTTCTTGCCTGTTGAGCTTGATAAAATTGAAGAAAATATGGAGGCGCGTGCCGAATTTGAGCGCTTTTATCGTAGAACTCATTCGTTTTGGGCAAAAGTGCGTCGCAGAATCGAGCGGCATTTGGGTATAAAAATATAAAGAGATGAACGTTTTAATTATCAGCACATCCGATATTTTGGGCGGGGCAGCCATCGCAGCCAATCGCCTGATGAGCGCTCTGCAAAACAGCGGTGTGAACGTGAAAATGTTGGTGCGCGATAAACGCTCGGACAACGAAAATGTGATAAAAACGGGCGGTTCCGTTCAAAACCGATGGAATTTCTACCGCGAGCGAGGCGATATTTTTCTGCACAACCGGCTTTCGCGCGAAAACCTGTTCGATATTTCCATTGCCAATACCGGAGTTTCGGTTACGCAACTTCCCGAATTTAAAGAAGCCGATATTGTTCATTTGCATTGGATTAACCAAGGAATGCTCTCCGTAAAAGAGATTGGCAACATTCTTGCCTCCGGCAAAAAAGTGGTGTGGACCATGCACGATATGTGGGCGTTTACCGGAATCTGCCACCACGCGGGCGTGTGCACCAATTACGAAAAATCGTGCGGTTCGTGTCCCTATTTGGTTCCCGGTTCGCGCAACGACCTTTCGCACAAAGTCTTTCTGCAAAAACAAAAAACGTTTTCGAAAGGAAAAATCACGTTTGTGGCGTGCAGCCGCTGGCTGAAAGATTTAGCCGACAAAAGCGCGCTTACGCACGAACACAATGTGGTTTCCGTTCCCAATCCGATCAATACCAACCTTTATCGACCCAAAGATAAAGTGCAAGTCCGCGCAAAATTAAACCTGCCGCCCGACAAAAAGATAGTACTTTTCGCCGCCGTAAAAGCGTCCGATCCGCGAAAAGGGTTCGATTATTTGGCGGAAGCCTCTCGGTTGATGGCGCAGCATCCCAACGATATTCTTTTTCTGATTGCCGGAAACCGCGGTGAAGAAATCGAAAAACGGCTTTCGCTGCCGACGTACAGCATCGGATTTGTTTCGCCCGAGAAAATGCCCGATTTATACAACGCTGCCGATGTCTTTGTTACGCCCTCCTTGCAGGAAAATCTGCCCAACACCATTATGGAGTCGATGGCTTGCGGCACGCCGTGCGTGGGATTCAATATCGGCGGAATTCCGGAAATGATTTCTCACGGAAGAAACGGCTACGTGGCAACCTATAAAAGCGCGGACGATTTGGCGAAAGGTTTGCTTTGGACACTATATCAAGCCGATTCTGAAACTTTATCGGCAAACGCGCGCGAGAAAGTGTTAACGGAATACGCGCAAGAAATAATTGCAAATCGATACACAAAAATCTATGCAAACGGATAACAAAATAACCGATCAAACGCATTGGGACGAGTATTGGAGAAATTACCGTTTCGATAAGATTCCTCGCGAAGTGGTTTTCGAAAAACAGATGATAAAACTTACTCGTGGCAGCAGTTTTATCGAAATCGGCGGTTTTCCGGGTATATTTGCTGCGTATTTTTACAAACGCGGCATCCGCGACGTGTCCATTCTCGATTTTCACATGGATGAGCGTGTGGTTCGAAAATTGGAAGCACAAAACGGTTTACCGAAAAACACCATTCAGTGCATTCAGACCGATTTCTTCAATTTTGAGTCCGAGAAAAAATACGATATTGTGTTTTCGTCGGGATTTGCCGAGCACTTTCAGGATACTGCCGATGTTATTCGCCGACACGTAAACTTAATGTCGGAAAATGGACAATTGTTGATACTTATCCCCAATTTTTTGGGATTGAACGGAAAAATTCAAGCCCGATACGACAAAGAAAACCTGGGTGTACACAATCTGAAATCGATGGAAATAAACTACCTGAAAAAGATTATGAATCCTTACGGTTTTTATGAAATTTCGGTGGAATATATCGGGAAGCCAATGGTTTGGCTTGAGCCGAAGCCCGAAAATAAAAAATACCGTAAGCGGATAAAAGTATTGAGCTACTTCCTGAAACTTTTTCCGATAAAAGGACGGTTGTTATCGCCGTTTATCGCCATATACGCCCGAAAATGAAAACATTATCCGTTATTACCGTTACTTACAACGCCGAACGAACGTTGGAACGAACGCTCAACAGCGTACGCGAACAGTCGTATCCGCACATCGAACACGTGGTTGTGGACGGAAAATCGAAAGACGGCACATTGGCACTGATTCGTGCATACGAAAACCCCCAATTGCGTTGGATAAGCGAGCCTGACAAAGGATTATATGATGCGATGAACAAAGCCGCGGCGATGACTTCGGGCGATTATCTCTGTTTTCTGAACGCCGGCGACACGTTTTTCTCGTCCGACACGGTGGCGGAAATGATGCAATCGGTTCCCCAAAGCACTTTTCCCGATATTTTATACGGCGAAACGGCAATTGTGGACAACAACGGCAAATTTCTGCACATGCGCCGATTGAAAGCGCCCGAAACGCTTTCTTGGAAAAGTTTTCGGCAAGGGATGCTGGTGTGCCATCAGGCGTTTATTGCCAAACGGTCGCTTTTTGAGCCGTATGATTTATCGTATCGCTTTTCCGCCGATGTGGATTGGTGCATCCGCCTGATGAAAAAGGCAAAACTCATTCACAACACACGCCTCACACTCATAAATTACCTCAGCGAAGGAATGACCACCCAAAACCGAAAGGCCTCGCTCAAAGAACGTTATCGGATTATGGCAAAACATTACGGACAAATTTCCACGTTTTTGCATCACGTTTGGTTTGTGGTGAGGGCGGTAATAAAATAATGTAATTAGAGAGGCGCCTTGAGGTTTTAAATCGCATGGCGCTTTAACGATAAAACGAATCATTATGTCAATACAAATATCGGTAATAGAAGCGAGTATTCCGAAAGAATTACAAGGCGAAAAAATGTACACTGTGCAAGAGGCATTTGCTAACTTACGAAAAAAAGTCAAAGAGCATTATTTAAACGCAGATGAAACGCAGAAAACTCAACGTTGAAGAACTCAACCGCATCAGCATCGAAGAATTTCAGGAAGCCGAAAAAATTCCATTAGTAGTGGTGCTCGATAATGTGCGCAGCCAAAACAATATCGGCTCGGTTTTTCGCACATCCGACGCGTTTCGGGTACAGGAAATCATCCTTTGCGGTATTACCGCCACGCCGCCCAATGCCGAAATCCATAAAACCGCGCTCGGCGCCGAAGATTCGGTGAAGTGGCGTTATGTGGAAGAAACTATTGCTGCGATTCATGAACTGAAATCCGAAGGCTACACCGTTTTTTCGCTGGAGCAAACCGAAAACAGCATTACATTAGAAACGTTACGGTTGGATAAAAACCAAAAATACGCCGTGGTTCTCGGCCACGAAGTGCACGGCGTGCAACAACAAGTAATCGATGCTTCACACGAGTGCATCGAAATTCCGCAATACGGCACCAAACACTCACTCAATGTGTCGGTTACGGCTGGAATTGTGATTTGGGATTTTTTTAAACAATTGGCAGAATGACGGTATATTACGATAATTGGTGCAAAAACTGCTCTCGGTTTATGAAATTGGCTCATAAATTAGATTGGTTAAAACTCATTTCGAGCAAAGAATTGCGTAACCAGGATCACACCAAAAGTGCTGTCGGCTTGGATTTGAAGTTGGCAGAAGAACAGTTAGCTTCAGTTTCTAAGGAAAAATGGAGGTATGGATACGACTCCCTGTATCGGATTTTTATACGAGTACCGTTGTTTTGGGTGGCTATTCCCTTTTTCTGGCTGTTGAAAATTACAAAATTAGGGCAATATCTTTATATGCAGCTGGCTGTAAACCGTCAGGTTATTCCGCTGCATTGCAACAAAGAGAATTGCGAAGAATAATTTTCACCTTTCGTGCGCCGTACCTTTCCGCTCCGCTTTTACCATTTTGTAGAGTTGGTCGTTAGGGCGGATTTTTTCGGGTGTTTTTATGGAGAAGTGGTCGCCTTTTAACGCTTCGGAAACGGTTTTTAAATCCACCCGAATATCTTCTGCCGTAAGGAACACGGCTCCGGTGGTAGGTCCGGTAATCAGCAGTTCGTCACCCGATTTTACCGATTGCGTTTCCACCAAAAACTCTGTTACGCCAATGTTTCCGAAGTGTTTGATGGCTTTTCCCACGTACACTTTCCGTTTTGTGGCGCCGGAACCGTAACGGTGCGTCCACTCGCCGAGGCGTTGTCCCAGGTAGTAGCCGTCCCAAAATCCGCGATTGAAAACGGTGGACAGTTTTTCGTTCCAAGTTTCAATTTTCTCTTCGCTGAAAGTACCGTTGCAATACGCCTGCACCGCTTCCTTGTAGCACGATGTAACCAACCGCACATATTCCGGTCCTCGGGCACGCCCTTCAATTTTGAAAACCCGCACGCCGGCATCCATCATTTTGTTCATAAAATGAATGGTTTTCAGGTCTTTGGGCGACATGATATATTCGTTATCAATTTCCAGTTCAATTTCACTGTCTTTATCTTTCACAATGTATCCGCGGCGGCAAATCTGATTGCATGCTCCCCGGTTAGCCGACAAATCTTTCTCGTGCAAACTCAAATAACATTTTCCCGAAACTGCCATACACAACGCGCCGTGGCAAAACATTTCGATGCGAATCAGCTCTCCGGCCGGTCCTTTAATCTGCTGTTTTACAATGTCTTTGTGAATAGCTGCCACTTGGTCGAGATTTAATTCCCGCGCCAGCACCACCACATCGGCAAATTGGGCGTAAAATTTCAGCGATTCGGTGTTGGTAATGTTCAATTGCGTGGAGAGATGCACCTCAACGTCGATGCTTCGGGCGTACATCAGCACCGCCACATCGGCGGCGATAATTGCCGAAAGCTCGGCTTCTTTGGCGGCGTTTACAATTTGGCGCATCAACTCCATATCGTTGTCGTAGATAATGGTATTGACTGTGAGATAGCTCTTTATATTGTTTTCGCGACAAATTTTCGCAATGTTGTGCAAGTCTTCTATGGTGAAATTGTTCGACGATTTGGCGCGCATATTCAGCCCCTCAATGCCGAAGTAGATGGAGTCTGCGCCACCCTGAATGGCCGCCATCAACGATTCGTACGAACCAACCGGCGACATGATTTCAAAATCGGATACTTTCTTCATTCTGTGATTTTTTTTTGCAAAAGTACGATATTTTTTCGATTCTTTCCGACCAATAAAGAACCTTTTTGATAACCAGATGTTTAAATTGGATAAGCTAACGTAATAAATCAAACCACAAATGAGAAAAATTAAATTATTTACCGCCGTTGCGATAATTTTGTTTGTTGCCGCGGCTTGTAATTCGAAAAAGACGACAACTGAAACAGCTAAGAATGAGTTGATCTTGCAAGATTATCCCGAAATGGAGGGTTTTAAACCGCAGTTGGTTTCGCTGAAATCGGTAACCGATAATGAAACATTGAAAGTTGAACTTATCGCCGGAAAAACCATGGAAGTGGACGATTGCAACAGTTACGGATTGCAGGGCGAATTTGAGCAATTGCAAGTGGATGCAACCGGAGCGCCGTATTATGTCTTCAACTCCAACGGAGAAGTTATTCAAACGCTTATGGCTTGTCCGGACGATAAAATGCACACTGAATTTGTCAGCGCGCAGTCGATTATGGCGGATTATAACAGTGAAAAACCCTTGGTGGCTTATCTTCCCGATGGTATTGAGTTGAAACACCGTGTTTGGAAAATGTCGGAAATGACCACTGCCAAGTTCGATTCTGATGAGCCGCTTCTCAAATTTATCGCTGCAAAAAACGACACGTACGACACCTATGTTTTGCAAACGAATACGGCTACGGAAAACGCAAAAATAGAACTTATTCCCGGCATTGTAAAAGAGGTTGACTGCAACAAACATTGGCTGTTGACAAGCGATTTTGTGAGAACAACTTTCCCCGAAAATGGCTATTTCTACGTTATTTTCGAATCTGACGGACAGTTTGCTTCAACACGCATGGCGTGCCCGGACGAAGAACTAACTGCAACCTTCATACACGGTGACACCATTACAATTTCGTTCGAGAACGAAAAGCCGATTGTAATTTCTGTTCCCAAAGGTTTCGAATTGCGTTATCGGGTTTGGACACCGGTGGAAGAGTAGGCGAGTGCATCGTTTCCGGTTTAAATTGTTAATTTTTAATTATCCCGCGTCTTAACGTTTTGTGGATAAGATATTTTATTGTATCTTTGCCGTCCGAAAAAATACATTTTTCGATTTAAATCATTAATTATTAATTCATTTTAGTATGAACAATTACGAAACCGTTTTCATTTTGACTCCCGTTTTGTCTGATGCCCAGATGAAGGAAGCGGTTGAAAAATTCAAAAACCTGCTCACCGAGCAAGGAGCCGAAATCGTAAACGAAGAAAATTGGGGATTACGCAAATTAGCTTACCCCATCGACAAAAAATCGACCGGATTTTACACATTCTTGGAGTTCAAGGCAGATCCGGCAGTGATTGACAGATTGGAAATTAACTTCCGTCGCGACGAACGAGTTATTCGTTTCTTAACCATCAGGCAAGATCACTTTGCATTTGAATATGCTGAAAAAAGAAGAAGCAACAAAGGTGGTAAAAAGCAGGAAGACCGCACTCAAGGGTCGGGTAAAGAAACTGCTAAGGTTGAAAAAGAAGTTGAATTAGATGAAAAGGAGGACTAAGAAATGGCAAAACAATCAGAAATCAGATATTTGACTCCCGTATCGGTAGATGTTAAAAAGAAAAAATATTGTCGTTTCAAAAAGAACGGAATCAAGTATATCGATTACAAAGATCCCGAATTTTTGAAAAAGTTCCTGAATGAGCAAGGAAAAATTCTTCCACGCAGAATCACAGGCACATCGCTTAAGTTTCAACGCCGTATCGCGCAAGCAGTTAAAAGAGCTCGTCACTTGGCTTTGCTTCCGTACGTAACCGATTTAATGAAATAAAAAAAGGAGGAAGATTTATGGAAGTAATTTTATTAGAAGATATGCTGACGTTGGGCTACAAAGACGATATAGTTAATGTCAAAAAAGGATATGCCCGCAACTATTTGATCCCGCAAGGAAAAGCGATTATCGCTACCGAATCGGCAAAAAAAGTGCTGGCAGAAAACCTGAAACAACGTGCGCACAAATTAGAGCAAATCAAAAACGAAGCACAAGCCCTTGCTGATAAAATGGAAGGCGTATCGCTTACTATAGGTGCTAAAGTTAGCTCAACCGGAACCATTTTCGGCTCGGTAACCAATATCCAAATCGCCGATGCTTTGTTGGAAAAAGGCTTCGAAGTAGAAAGAAAACTAATTTCTATCAAAGGACAGGTAAAAGAAGTAGGAAATTACGAGGCTGTCGCAAAACTTCACAAAGAGGTTTTGGTTGAAATACCCTTTGAAGTGGTGGCCGAATAAACTTATATGAAAAAGTAATAAGCAAAAAAGCTGACAAATATTTTTTTTGTCAGCTTTTTTTGTTACATTTGGAAACTTCTGCGAATGTACAGTTTAGAATTATGAGAAAAGAAGACAGAATAATTCGGATACCTATAAAGTACATTCATTTATGTACAAATCGGTTACTATATTTGACCGTATTTGCCGCTTTTTTTCTTCTTTTTTTTAGCATATCCTGTGCCAAAAACGGGAATGGTATCGAAAGTACAACGAAACTCAGGGATAGTTTAGAGAAAAAAATCCTCGCTCGAGATTTTCCTATCGATTCCATATTACATCTCCTCACTTCTTTTGAAGATTCAGAAAATAATCTCGGCATATATATCGCAAGTACCGAATTAGGCAATCGATACCGTACACAATCTAATTTTTCTAAAGCCATTGATTTTCATCGGCAATCGTTAAATGCTGCATTTCTTCTGAAAGATACCTTGTCTATTGCAGAAGCCCAAAATAATATAGGAACCAATTTAAGACGAATGGGTATTCTTCCCGAGGCTTCGGATTATCATTATCAAGCCCTGCAAATATCAGAAAGCTATCATGATATAAATAACGAAGTCAATCAAAAAAACAGGGTGATGGCGCTGAATGGAATAGGGAATATTGCGCTTACGTTGAACGATTTTGATGAAGCGGAAAGTAACTTTCGTGAAGCTTTAAAAGGTGAGGTTACCATAAACAGTAACCTTGGACAAGCCATTAACTACGCTAATATAGGTGCTATATTCCAGAAAAGACGTATGTATGATTCGGCATTCTACTATTATGAGCTTTCTATGTTTAAGAATCAATTGATTGGTTCACAGTTAGGTATCGGACTTTGTCATAAGCACTTTGGTCAAATCTATGAAGTGCAAAACAAATATGCGGAAGCCGAAAATGAATACCGCGCAGCATATAATGTTATGGATGGAATGGAAGATAGATGGCATTGGCTGGAGGCATGTTTGGCTATGGCGCGTATAAGTCTTAAACAAAGCCGATTTGATGAGGCTGAGATTTATCTTGTTAAAGCAAAAACTACGGCTGAAGAAATAAAATCACCGGAGCATTTATCGGAAACATATTCCATATATGAAATGTATTTTAGTCGTCTCGGGAATTTTAAAAATGCACTCGAAAGCCACAAGCAGAGTGTAATGTGCCATGATAGCGTTCAAAGTATTCAGAAATCCAACCAAGTAGTGGAGACACGAATTAATTATGAAAGAGAGAAAAATTTGAAATATATTGATCAGTTGAACCGAGAGAAAAGTATGCAGGTGCGTGAAACCAAAATTATACTTACTTCATCTGTTATCGCACTGTTATTGTTAATCTCTCTTTCGGTTGCATTGTGGTATGCCTTCTTGCAGCGCACCAAAAAAAATAAATCATTACGTGAAATAGATAGAGTTAAATCAAATTTCTTTACGAATATTACTCACGAATTCCGAACACCATTAACGATTATTTTAGGACACAGCAGGCAATTGCAGAAAAAAACTGATTTGCCGCAAAAAGAGGAAAAGTCCTACCTTTCAGCTATTGAAAAGCAAGGCGAACAAATGCTGCGTCTGGTAAATCAGTTGCTGGATATTGCCAAGATAAATGTGGGTATGGATAATCCTGTTTGGAAATACGGCAACATTGTAACTTTTATTGGGATATTAATCGACAGGTATCGTTTATTTGCAAACGACAAAAATATTTTCATCTCTTATTATCCTCAATGTCCACTTATAGAGATGGACTTCGTTCCTAATTACATAAATAATATTTTTCAAAACTTGCTTTCAAATGCCATAAACTATTCACTTAAATACGGCTTAGTAAGTGTATCAGTAGTTCCTGACAACAAAACTGTTAAGATTACGGTTGCTGATAACGGAATAGGGATAGACACCGATGAACTCGAAAGAATATTCGATCTGTTTTATCAAGTTCCCAGTTCAGAAAATAAGCAAGGAAGCGGTATAGGTTTGGCTTATACAAAGCAATTGGTGGAACGTGTGAATGGAACTATTGAAGTGAAGAGTCAAATAAATGAGGGTTCTGAGTTTACAGTCACATTACCGATAAGAACAAATGAAAAGGTGCATATAGAAAAATGGGAACCCGGAAGTGAGTCTCCCTACAGCATCCATAACTTGGCAGATTCAAAAGACGAAAAAGCAGAACTTATATTAGATAAAGAAGTGAATACTCAAATTGATGGTAAACCCGTCATTTTGGTAGTTGAAGATAATAAAGATGTACTCTTTTATATGCAATCGCTCTTAAAAGATGATTATAGCGTAATAACAGCGGTTGACGGGGTTGATGCTATGGAAAAGGCTTTCAGATTAGTACCGGATATCATCATTACTGATGCCATGATGCCTCGAAAAGATGGATTTTCTTTGTGTAAAGAAGTGAAGTCTTCAACTATTTTAAATCATATTCCAATCATTGTGGTTACGGCAAAGACTGCTTCTGAAGATATGCTGGCCGGACTGAAGTGTGGCGCGGATGCATACATTACAAAGCCTTTCCAACCCGAAGAACTTTTAATCAGAGTTGCCAACCTGCTCGAACTTATTAAAGTGATGAAGGCTAAGTATATGAAAATTGTTTTAGAGGAGAAACCTAAAGATCCTTCGGATACGAATATGACTTTTCTCCATAATGTAACGAATTTAATTCTCAACAATATATCTGATCCCAATTTGAATCCTCAACAAATCGCAGACTCTCTTAATATTAGCCCATCTCAACTCAATCGCAAAGTTAATGCGCTTTCCGGATATTCTACCAGCAGCTACATTCTACAAGTAAAAATTGACTATTCAAAGAAACTCCTAAACAAACACGAAAAAAATATTAGCGAAGTTGGCGAAGCATGCGGTTTTTTAGATGTGGCCTATTTCTCCCGCACATTCAAAAAAATAACCGGAGTTACTCCCAGTGCCTACCGAAAGTTCCCACAATAGTTTCTGTTTACTGCAAGCTGAAACGGTCTTCATTTACCCATCCATCATTTTGCATCCGGTTTACAAGCGCCAAGAATTAAAGTTCGTAAAAGATTAATTAATCGCTACTACCAATCAGACTGTTTTTTTTTGAGGTAGCTTTTGTCTTATTTTTACCTGTAGTTTATTGATTATCAGTCTGTCATTAGTCGGATGACCTATGTGGAGTACAAATGAATGAAATGTTGATGCTTGAGGAATCCAAAATTTTGTGTAAATAGGCCTAACACTTTAATTTTTGACTAACTATATTTGCACTAAAGATGTGTTGTGTTTATAAAGTAGCTTAGCGTTTCGTTTTGAAAATTAACTGCGCGGAATTCTATTATTGATATTTTTAAGGTTGTTTTTCACCTACTTTTCATTTTAACGATTCTTTGAGCTTTGGTTGGGAGTGAACAATTGGTATGTAATAAATCTATTTCAAAGTACTCGCAATGCAACATGTAATGAACTCCCTTATTTGACCAATAAGTGAGCATCTTTTGTGACACCCTTGACAAAAACAATAAAAAAAAACATGAAAGCTGTTTTCGAAAAGGCATTAAGGCAAATGAGGGTGAATCTGTTTTTCTTCAAAAGATTGCTGATATAATTTATAAAAGGATTTCCGAATCTTGTCTCACACCTGGCTTAGCAAAAAAAAATGAATATAGATACAACTCAATTTAATCAGATTATATCTTGTGTTGGAAGCAATTTTTGCTCTAATACACGATCGAAAAATAAACTTTTCTTTTTAAATTAGACATTAGTTATACATGAGTAAAAACGCCACCGGATGAAAATTTTTCTCGGTGACGTTTTTTGTTTTTGAAAAATCTCATGATGCCTTGAAACAGCACGCTGAGATTTATAACATATTTCGGTTGGATGAGGTGATTAAAAAAGAAAATTAATTGAGTTTTATTTCTTTAATATTCCCATAGTATCTTTTGCAATGGTCAACTCCTCGTCTGTAGGGATGATGACAACAGTTACTTTCGATGTGGGTTTGCTAATCACCACTTCTTTTCCTCGAACAGATGCGTTGAGTTCTTCATCCAACTCGATGCCCATATATTCCATGTTTCTACAAACATTGGCGCGTACCGCCTCATCGTTTTCGCCCACACCACCGGTGAAAACCAAAATATCTACTCCGCCCAGCGCAGCGGCATACGAGCCGATGTATTTCTTGATGCGGTAATCATAGGTATTTAGCGCCAAAATAGCTCGGGGATTGCCTTTGTCTTTTTCGGCATTCACTTCACGCATATCCGACGACGCGCCCGAAATACCCAACACGCCCGAAAATTTGTTCAACAGCGTGGAAACTCCGCCGGGGCGCATATGTTCTTTCTCCATAATATAAGAAATTACGCCGGGATCGATATCGCCCGAGCGCGTTCCCATAATCAAACCTTCAACGGGAGTCATTCCCATGCTTGTATCGATGGATTTGCCGTTTTTAATGGCAGTAACGGACCCTCCATTACCGATATGTGCGGTAATGATGCGCTGCTCTTCGTAAGGAACGTTCAAAAATTCGCAGGCGCGGCGCGATACGTATCGGTGGCTGGTGCCGTGAAAGCCGTATCGGCGAATGCCGTATTTTTCGTACAGCGAATAGGGCAGGCCGTACATATAGGCGTAATCGGGCATTGTTTGGTGGAATGCCGTATCGAAAACCGCTACTTGGGGCGTTTCGGGCAAGAGCTCCTGAATGGCGTAAACACCTTTGAGGTTGGGCGGATTGTGCAGCGGAGCCAACTCGATACACTCTTCAATCATTTTCACTACTTCGTCTGTAATGAGTACGCTGGTGTTGAATCGCTCGCCGCCGTGTACCACGCGGTGCCCCACGGCATCAATTTCCTGCAACGAGCGGATGCAACCGTATTTTTCGCTGAGCAATACGCCCAAAATGTATTCAATGCCGGCACGATGTTCCAGAATTTCGCCTTCCAGCATTGCTTTCTGCCCGTCGGGCAATGTTAATTTGAGAAACGAACCTTTCAGTCCGATTTTTTCGATACCTCCCTGGGCAATCACTTCGTTGCTTTCCATTTCGAAAAGCTTGTATTTTATGGACGAACTCCCACAATTTAATACCAATATCTTCATAATCTTCTTACCTTCTTTTTAGTTGAACAGTGATGTGTTTGGCGACAGAGCGACTCCGTTTTCGTCGTAAATATAGAATCCTTTTCGGGTGCGTACGCCCAACTGATTGGAACGATAGAGTTTCCAGAGCAGCGGATTGGGTTTGTATTGTGTTTCGCCAAAGTCGTTAAACATGGCCTCCATAAGCGTTACAAGTCGCTCAATACCAACTATGTCGGCAAGTTTAAAAATTCCGAAACGTTGCCCGAAAATAACGGTAAATGTTTCTTCGATACTTTCCATCGAACTGATTCGTTCCAATAAAATCTGACATGCTTCGTTGAGCATTGTCGCTACCATGCGCAGGCTGATGTTTCCGTTGCTTTCGCTGATGCGATGCGGAGCGTAAGAAATAAGCTGTGCGAAGATTTCCATTTTTTTGTACACCTCTTCCGACGTGTACATTCCTTTCACGATTTCGAGAATGCGCGCGTCGGCGTGCGAAACCGGGAAATAAAGGCTCACGCAGCGTTCTTTGCGCTCCAATTCCGAAGCCAATTCACTGATGATAACCACCGAACCGTTGGTGGCAATAATGGCGTCGGAATCCAACACGCCTTCTAAAATTTTAAAGATGTTTTTGCGCAACGGCGTGCTTCGACGGCCGCTTTCGGAATAGCGCGTACACTCGATTACAAGGTCGCAGCCTTTGAAATCGTCGTAGTTGAGCGTGGGCGTGATGCGGTTCATAATAATCCGCTTTTCGGCTTGTGTAAGTCCCCAGTTGCTGATTTTCTGGTCCATTGTTTTGTTCAGCTCGCCCAGCACATATTCGATACGTTCGGGCGATTCTTCGAGAAAAACCACATCCATCCCTGCCGATGCGGTCAGGTTGATGATGTTTCGCCCCTCTTTTCCGGCTCCCACAACACCAATTCGCGAAAAAAGCGGTTTGTTACGGCTTTCCTGACGAATGTTGAGTCCGTATTTTTCAATAGGTTCAATGATTAATTCGCTCATATATTTTGATAATTATTCAATTAAACAAAGTGTTATTTATTTTTTAACCCGATGGCTTGGTTGGCGGCAATGGCAACCATTTTGTAAATGTCATCCACCGAACAGCCGCGCGACAAATCGTTTACGGGAGCAGCCATTCCTTGCAAAATAGGGCCAACGGCTTCGGCATTTCCCAAGCGCTGCGCGAGTTTATAACCGATATTTCCGGCTTCTAGCGTGGGGAAAACCAACACGTTGGCTTTTCCGGCAACGGTGCTTCCGGGCGCTTTTTGCTCGCCAACGGATGCTACCAGAGCCGCGTCGGCTTGCAATTCGCCGTCGATACAAAGTTCGGGCGCTATTTTTTTTGCCAACTCGGTAGCTTGTGCTACTTTGTCCACCATTTCGTGCTGCGCGCTGCCTTTGGTCGAAAAGCTGAGCATTGCCACGCGCGGTTCCACGCCTACGATGCTGCGCGCGGTTTCTGCCGATGCCACTGCAATAGAAGCCAACTCTTCGGCCGTAGGATTGGGCATTACAGCACAATCTGCAAATACCAGCGTGCCGTTTTCGCCGTATTGCGGTGTTTGGGTAAACATCAAGAACGCACCCGATACTACGCTCACGCCGGGCGATGTTTTAATGATTTGCAAGGCGGGACGAAGCACGTCGCCCGTGGTGTTTTGGGCGCCGGCAATTTCTCCGTCGGCATCGCCGTTTTTAATCATCAGACACGCCAAATAGAGCGGGTCTTCCACAAAAGCGGCCGCTTTTTCGGGTGTCATACCTTTGGTTTTTCGCAACTCGACCAACAAATCGATGTAGGTTTGTTTTTTGTCATGGTTTTTGGGGTCGATGATGACAGCCTTTTCGATGTTCGGCAACTCGAATTGCTTTGCTAAACTGTGGATTTCCTGCGGATTGCCAATCAAAATAATTTCGGCAACGCCGTCTTTAATCAGTTGATTTGCGGCTTGCAAGGTGCGCTTTTCCGTTCCTTCGGGAAGGACAATGCGTTGTTTATCGGCTTTTGCTCGCTCGATAATTTGTTCGATTAAATTCATAGTGTATTTTATTGTTTTGAGCTTTTCGATGTTGTAGTAATCGGGTAAAAATGAAATTTGCGATACTTTCGGCACAAAAGTACGAAAAAAATAGGGAATAAGGTAGCAAAATGTAAGGGAAAAGAGGAACGTTGAAGAGTTTTCCTGAACAAGCGTAGTTTAGGCAAACACTTTAAGGAAATCGTGAAGTGTAATGATTTTGGTACTTTCGATTTCTTCTAAAATCAATAAATCTTCATCACCTGTAACTAAATAGTCAGCATTTCCTTGTACTGCTAAATCCAAAAGAAAATTATCTTTTTCGTCACGGCAAATATTTATAGAAGGGTATGTGTTTATTCTTATTCCAAAATCATCGAAAACTTGGAATAAGAGTTTTGTTTTTCTTGAAGAAAAATATTTTTTAAATTTAGGCCGAGCTGTAACTTCTAAAAATTCATTCAGTAACTCCTTCGAAAACAGCAGAGTTATCTTCTTTCCTTCAACTAAGTTTTTAATTTCCGGATGCTTTTTTGAAATTAAAAAACTAATCCAAATATTCGTATCAATAATGATTCGTAGTCTTCGCATAGCGAGTTTTTCTTACCGCTTCCACTTCTTTTGTAATCTCTTCGAGAGAAGGCGCATCGTCAGCATTTGCCTGAAGTTCAGCCAGTACGTCTGAAAAAGTTGTTTTTTTCTTTATTGCAATCAATTTCAACTCAGCTAAACTTTTTAAGATGCTTTTTGCTTTCGGATTTAAAATTTCTATTTGAATTGTTTCCATTTTTCGTTGATTTGTTTTGCTCATTTTATGCTGCAAGGTAACTATTTTTGCAATAACCGGCAATAAAAGCCGTGAAAATCACCCGATTTCTTTTGCCGTATTTTCCATTTTTTGCCTGATTTCTTCGGTACACAAATTCCCGATACTTCCTGCGTGCGTATGATTCACAGCGGGTTCGAACTCAAACGTTTCGTTTTGCACTTCGTGCCCGATTTGTTTGTACGCTTCGCGAAACGGAATGCCTTGAAGTACAAGTTCGTTCACTTTTTCGACCGTGAAAAGGTACTTGTATTTTTCGTCGTTCAAAATATTTTCGTTTACCGAAATATGCGATAGCATAAAATGCGTCATTTCGAACAGTTTGCGAAGTGTTTGCAGGGCGGGAAAAAGCACCTCTTTCAGCAGTTGGAAATCGCGGTGGTAACCGTGCGGCAGGTTGGTAGTCATTAGTGCAATTTCGTTGGGCAGACTTTGCAGTCGGTTGCTATGCGCGCGGATAAGCTCCCACACATCGGGGTTTTTCTTGTGCGGCATAATGCTTGAGCCGGTGGTCAGGTTATCGGGATAAGAGATAAAGCCGTAGTTTCCCGACAGGTACATACAGTTGTCAACCGACAGTTTGTTGAGCGTGGAAGCGAAAGACGCAATACTGAAAGCGAGAATGCGTTCCATTTTTCCGCGTCCCATTTGCGCGGCAATCACGTTAAAATTCATCGTGGCGAAACCGAGTTCCCGTGTGGTTGTTTCACGATTCAGCGGAAAAGAGCTGCCGTATCCGGCGGCGGAACCAAGCGGATTTTGGTTGGCTACGCGCCACGCTGCAACCAGCGTGTGCATATCGTCGATTAGCGTTTCGGCATACGCGCCAAACCAAAGCCCAAACGACGATGGCATCGCGATTTGTCCGTGCGTGTATCCTGGAAGAAGAACCGATTTGTGCTTTTCGCTCAACTCTTGCAGCAGTGAAAAAAGGTACAATGCGTCGGTTTTCAGATTAAGAATTTCTTCTTTGAAAAAGAGCTTCAAGTCCAGTAATACTTGATCGTTTCGCGAACGTCCGGAATGAATTTTCTTTCCCACATCGCCCAAGCGCTGCGTTAGCATCCATTCAACCTGAGAATGAATATCTTCCACATCGTCATTGAGGGCAAATTTTCCCGATTCTACTTCTTGCTGAATTAACTCCAACTCGTTCCGAAGGACTTTTTCTTCATCTGCTTGCAGCAACCCGATTTGGACCAGCATTTTTATGTGCGCCATCGAACCGATGATGTCGTGTTTTGCCAATTGCAAATCCAATACGCGGTCGTTTCCCACCGTGAAACTTTCTACTAATTTATCGGCGTCGAAGCCTTTGTTCCAGATTTT
>CAZKZB010000002.1:38553-158844 GCA_964557135.1 uncultured Petrimonas sp.
CCACCGTGAAACTTTCTACTAATTTATCGGCGTCGAAGCCTTTGTTCCAGATTTTAGTCATTTTTTTTACTATTTAGTAATAAGCATCATTTTTTCCACAAACTCTATATATCTCCCCCCCCCCTCTGCCAACTCTTTAACCAGCACAAATTCATCGGCTTGATGCGAACGCGACGATTCTCCGGGCCCCATTTTGATTGCCGGACACGAAATGCGCATCCAGTCGGATGTGGTGGGCGAAACATAGGTCTCAATCCCCAGATTATCAGCTACTTTCATTAAGGCGTGGTCGGCAGGCGTGGCCGAACTTTTGTTGGTGAGATTGCGCGCCGTAAGCGTGCTTTTTACCTTCGATTGCAGCATTTGCAAAATTTCGGAATTGTTGTACAAGTCAGTCGGACGAATATCCACTACAAACGAGCAGGAATCAGGCACGACGTTGTGTTGTGTCCCGGCGTTTATTTGCGTAACCGACAGCTTTACCTGACCCATCGTGGGCGAAGTTTTCTCAAATTTTACCGATTTTATCGTTTGAATATCTTCCAGCGCGATATAAATGGCATTTATACCTTCGTCTCGCGCCGCGTGCCCGCTCACGCCTTTAGCTTCGGCATCTATAACGAGTAAGCCACGTTCGGCTATAGCCCCGCGCATACCGGTTGGCTCACCGATAATCGCGAAATCGACCGATTTTTTAAGTTTTTTCCATAGCATTTTCATTCCGTTTGGTCCCGAGTTTTCCTCTTCACACGACAACACCAACATCAGGTTAAACGGTAATCGCATTGCGTAGAAATGCAGCAATGTTTGCAACAAACAAACCACGCTTGCGCCCGCATCGTTGCTGCCCAAGCCGTAAACGTGCGTGTCGGACTTGGGCGGATTGAAGGGGTCGAACGTGTAACTCGCAGCTGGTTTTACCGTATCGAGATGCGAATTGAGCATCAACGTGGGTTTCATTGCGTCGTGATGCGGTTGCCGGGCGATGATGTTGTAACCGATACGTTCCGGTTTTACGCCTTTTTCCGATAAATAGCGGCACAAAAAATCACTCCGATCTTTTTCTTCACCCGAAAACGATGGAATAGCCACCAATTTTCGCAATAAATCTGCACATTCTTTTTCCATCATCTTTGCAAAGTTGTTCCTTTTTTGTTTAATAGGTTTTTTGCGTGTAAAATCACGACTTCTCTTACACCGTTTTCTATGGCTCGAAACGAGTTTTCCAGTTTTGGAATCATTCCGTCGGCAATAACTCCTTGTTGCTTAAGTGCCTCAAATTCTTGCTTTTTTATCGATGAAATGAGGCTTTTTGGATTGTTTACATCTTTTAAAACCCCCTCTTTCTCAAAACAGTAATACAAAGTTGTGTCATAATCTTTCGACAATGCCGTTGCTATTGAATAGGCAATCGTATCGGCATTGGTGTTAAGCAGCGAACCGTTTTGGTCGTGCGTTATCGCACAAAAAACGGGTGTGATTCCGGTTTCGACCAGTTGCGAAATGAAATCGATATTGATATTTTCGGTTTTTGGGTCGCCCACAAACCCAAAGTCAATCGGCTTGGGATTTCGCCGAACCGACGGAATACAATTGGCATCGGCACCCGAAAGCCCGATAGCGTTACATCCGATTTTTTGCAGCAGAGCTACGATGTTTTTATTTATCCATCCGGCGTAAACCATCGTCACTACTTTCAGCGTTTCCTCATCGGTAATGCGGCGGCCGTCTACTTTTATCGTTTCAATTCCTAATTGTTCAGCCATTTTTGAAGCCAGCACGCCGCCGCCGTGAACCAATATCTTTCGTCCTTCCAACCGATGAAAATCGGAAAGAAAATTCTCTAAAGCAACGGGATTATCGACAATATTCCCGCCGATTTTTATGATGCTCAAGCCCTCTCCAACTCCCCCAATAAGGGAGAGTGCGGGCTGATGGCTATGTTTGTTTTTGTTCATATTGCTTAAAATCAATTTCATAGGAAAAGTCCCCCTCGGGGGATTTAGGGGGCTAATATCTCTTTCAATACCGACTGTGCTGAAACTACCCGATTTGCTGCTTCCGGAATAACGATAGACTGCTTGCTTTCTATCACTTCGTCCGTAACAATCATATTTCGTCTGACGGGCAGGCAGTGCATAAAATAGGCGTTGTTGGTGAGTGCCATTTTTCGCGCGTCCACCGTCCACGAGCGGTCGAAGCTTAACACTTTTCCGTAATTGGGGTCGCGATACGCCGCCCAATTTTTCGCGTATATGAAATCGGCGTCCTTGTAAGCCTTCTCTTTATCGTACTCCACAACGGCGTTTCCGACAAATTTTTCGTCCAACTCATATCCTTCGGGATGGGTAATGACAAATTCGTAATCCGTGGCGTTCATCCATTCGGCAAACGAATTGGGAACGGCTTGTGGTAAGGCTCGCGGATGCGGCGCCCACGTAAGCACCACTTTGGGGCGAGCCGTTTTCTTAAATTCTTCAATCGTAATTAAGTCGGCGAAACTTTGCAACGGGTGGCGTGTCGCTGCTTCCATACTAAAAACCGGTTTGCCCGAGTATCGGATAAATTGATTGAGGATAACTTCATTATAATCATCGGCTTTGCTCTCGAATTGCGCGAACGAGCGCACGCCGATTACATCGCAATAAGCACCCATAACGGGAATGGCTTCGAGAATATGCTCCGGTTTGTCGCCATCCATCATCACGCCCCGTTCGGTCTCCAACTTCCACGCGCCTTGGTTGATATCGAGCACGATAACGTTCATCCCGAGGTTCATACCGGCTTTTTGCGTGCTCAATCGGGTGCGCAGACTCGAATTGAAAAAGATGAGCATCAGGGTTTTGTTTTTTCCCAAATGTTGGTCGGCAAACGGATTTTCTTTTACTTGTTTTGCTTTTTGCAAGGCGGTTTTCAGGTCGCCGATATCGTGAACGCCGGTGAAATGTTTCATTTATTTTAGACTTTTAGAATCAAGAGCCAAGAATCAAGACTGACTGTTAGAGAATGGATTCGAGACTCCAAAGATTATTCTGATTTCTTTATTTCTTCACTTCTAATTTCTTCTTGAATTCTTCCAAAAAAACATCAACTTCTTCTTTCGAAACTGAGAGCGGAGGGAGTAACCGCATTACGTTATTTTTTGCTCCACCGGTAAATATATGATTTTCGAAAAGCAGTTTGTCTCGCAAGTCGGCGTGTTGCGGTTCTAATTCAACACCGAGCATCAGGCCGAGACCGCGAATTTCTTTTATTCCGTTCAGTTTGGACAGTTCTTTTTTGATAAAAGCGCCCATTTCATCGGCGTTTTTCAACAACGACTCCGATTTTATCACATCCAACACCGCAATAGCAGCAGCGCACGCTAAATGATTTCCGCCGAACGTGGTGCCGAGCATTCCTTTTTTCGCTTCAAATTGCGGCGAGATTAAAATTCCACCAATCGGAAAACCGTTGCCCATCCCTTTCGCCATCGCGATAATATCGGGCTGAATATCGGCGTGTTGGTGAGCAAAAAACTTGCCGGTTCGTCCGTATCCCGATTGAATTTCATCAAGAATAAGCACGGCGCGGTGTTTCCGGCAAAGTGTTTGTAGCTGCTGTAAAAAATAGGTTTCGGGAACAAAAATGCCCGCAACTCCTTGAATTCCTTCGATAATTACGGCGGCAACATCGCCTTTCGCGAGTTCCTTCTCCACCGATTCGATGTCGTTCAGCGGAACAAACGCAACATCGTGGCCGGTATTAAACGGCGATTGAATTGCCGGATTGTCGGTAATTGCTACCGCACCCGATGTGCGCCCGTGGAAAGCGTTTCGGAAAGCGATAATCCGTTTCTTTCCGGTGTGGAACGACGCTAATTTCAGTCCGTTTTCGTTGGCTTCAGCGCCCGAATTGCACAGAAATAGCGAGTAGTTGGGATATCCGCTTTGCTCGGCAAGTTTTTGTGCCAGCTCTTTTTGCAAGCTGTTATGCACCGAATTGGAATAAAACCCGATTTTCTCCACCTGCTCCAAAATCCGTTTCACATACTCGGGGTGCGAATGCCCGATGGAAATCACAGCGTGACCGCCATAAAAATCGAGGTATTCCACGCCGCTTTTATCCCACACCCTACAACCGAGTGCGCGAACGGGTTCGATAGGCCAGAGGGAATATACGTCAAACAAGCTCCCTTCTGCTTCCCGCAACTTGGAGGGTGTAGGCGGCGAATGTTGTTCTTTTGTGTTCATTTTTTCTATTTCTTTACTGCGATTTAGAAATCGCAGCTCCCAAATCACCTTCAGGGGAAATTTAGAGGGGTCGGCACATTAAAAAGCGCTTCCTTTCAATTTTAATCCCACTGTTTCATCCAACCCAAACATCAGATTCATATTTTGTACCGCCTGCCCCGATGCGCCTTTCAGCAAATTGTCGAGAATGGATGTAATGTGAATATATCCGTTATGAAACTCAATGTGCAACAGGCATTTATTGGTGTTTGCGATTTCTTTCAGGCTGATGGGCGAATCGGAAACGAATACAAAAGGAGAAGCTTTATAATATTCTTTGAAATGATTGATTGCATCGGATTCCGACATTGAATTATCCCATTTGGTGTAAACGCTGGCAAAAATTCCGCGCGTAAAATTGCCCCGCATCGGCACGAAATTGAGTTGTGGAAGTTCTGCGTTACCGGCAGTCTTGAGCGTGTTGCCAATTTCCTCCAAATGTTGATGCGTAAAGGGATTATACACCGAAATATTGTTATCGCGGTAACTGAAATGCGTGGTTTCCGTCGGTTTTTTTCCCGCTCCGGTTGAGCCGGTAATGGCGTGAATGTGAATGTCGTCCGTAAGCTTGTTTATGGATGCTAACGGCAAAAGCGCCAGCATAATACTCGTTGAGAAACATCCCGGATTAGCTACGCTATCCGCTTCACGGATTTTTTCGCGATTCAACTCGCACAATCCGAAAACAAATTCGCGATTGGCAAAAACGGGTTCGTTGCGGAAATCGTTGCCCAAATCGATAATCTTACAGGTTTCAGGAATATCGTTTTCTTTCAGAAAAGCGCGTGAAAGTCCGTGCCCGAGGCAGAGAAAAATCACATCGGGATGGCCGATTTTATCGGTAAAACACAAATCGGTTTCGCCCAGCAAATCGCGATGAACTTCCGAAACTGGTGCGCCTACTGAAGTTGAGCTAATAACCGCTTCGACTTCAACATTCGGATGACGCAATAAAAGGCGCAGAAGTTCCCCCGCGGTGTAGCCGGTTCCGCCGACAATGGACACCCCTATATCCCCTAAAGGGGAGTTTACGGATTCCAAATATTGTTTCTTTTTGTTCATTTCATTAATCACTTTAAATTATTTCATACTCTGCCAACAGCCAACAGCCAATAGCTAATAGCTACTTATTGATGAATGTCATAATAAATTTTCAACGGATTGGCAATCACCTTCGTAAAGCCTACCACATCTTGTCCCGAGAACGATTTGTTGGTTTCGCCGTATTCACCGAATTTGGAATCCATTAAATCATACGGGCTTTGGCATCCCAAGAGAGCAAAATGATACGACCGCAATTCTACCTCCACTTCACCCGATACGAATTTTTGCGTATCATCCAGAAATGTTTCGATATTGCGCATCACCGGCTCCAGATACTGCGCTTCGTGCATCAGTTGTCCGTACCAGTTCGACAACTGCTCTTTCCAATACAGTTGCTGCTTGGTGAGAATATGCTTTTCGAGCAAATGGTGCGCTTTTACCAAAATAAGTGGTGCCGGCGCTTCAAAAGCCACACGCCCTTTGGTGCCGATAATGGTGTCTCCCACGTGAACATCGCGTCCAATTCCGAATTTTGATGCAATTTCGTGCAGTGTGCGAATTAATTCTACGGGTTGCATTTTTTCGCCGTTCAGCGAAATGGGTTCGCCTTTTTCGAAACCGATGGTTATGCGTTCCACGCCGAAATCGGTAACTTGCGACGGATAGGCTTCTTCGGGAAGCACACCAGACGATTTCAACGTTTCCACGCCGCCCACACTCGTTCCCCACAATCCTTGATTGATGGAATATTTCGATTTTTCCCACGAAAAATTAAATCCTTTACCGGCAAGATAGTCTATTTCCTGTTGACGCGACAATCCCAACTCGCGAATGGGCGCGATGATTTGCACATCGGGCGCCAACACTTCGAAAACCAAATCGAAGCGCACCTGGTCGTTTCCGGCTCCGGTGCTGCCGTGCGCCACGAAGCTTGCGCCTGTTTTTTTCACGTGCTCAACGATTTTCAACGCCTGGAAAAACCGCTCCGAACTCACCGATAGCGGATAGGTATTGTTTTTCAATACGTTGCCGAAAATCAGATATTTGACACCTTTTTCGTAATATTCATCCACGGCATCAATCGCGGTGTGCGATTTCGCACCGAGTGTGAGCGCACGTTCTTCGATACGCTTCAGTTCATCGTCGGAAAATCCGCCCGTGTTTACAATCACGGTGTGAACTTCCAAGCCTTTTTCGTTCATCAGGTAAGGCACGCAAAACGAGGTGTCGAGACCGCCGCTGAAGGCTAAAACTACAGCCCCCCTCGCTCCCCCCGTATGGGGGGAAGTTGTGGGCTGTGAATTGTTGTTTGTTTTGTTCATTTTTATATTTTTTTTGCTGTTACTATGTTATTTTAATCAGTTCCTGTTCGCATTCCCCCTTGGGGCTAAGGGAGCTGCTACTTTTTGTGCAATTTATTGGGCGCTTTCTTCTTCACCACCGGTTTTACCACTTTTCGGGCGAAAGAGCTTGCCTGGTGCGGTTGTTTTGCCGCGGGGTCGAAAAGCAGTCCCGTGCAAAGACACATTTTATAGTTGTTGCGCTGCAAAATATCGATATTGCGACAACCTTGACATCCTTTCCAAAACTCTTCGTCATCGGTCAGCTCCGAGAAAGTAACGGGCTTAAAACCCAGTTCGGTATTCATTTTCATCACTGCCAATCCGGTGGTGATGCTGAAAATTTTGGAGTTGGGAAACAACTTCCGCGACAGATCGAAAATTCTCCGTTTAATCTTTCTTGCCAATCCCTGATTGCGATAATCGGGATGCACTACCAATCCCGAGTTTGCCACAAATCGCTGATGGCTAAAAGTTTCGATATAAGCAAACCCGACAAGCTTGTCGCAATCAAACGCCAGCACGGCTTTGCCTGAATTTATTTTATCGGCAAGATACTCAACGCTTCGTTTGGCGATGCCTGTTCCGCGCGCTTGTGCCGATTCGTAAATTAAATCACACACTTCCTGTGCATATTTTGCATAAGCGGAAGTAGCTATATAAATTTCCACATCCATTTTGTGTAACAAAGAAAAAATTAAGTGATAAATAAGAGGAATTTTACATGTCCGAGAGCATGTAATCGGGTTGATTTTTACGGTTGTAACCTAAAACCCGTAAAAAATCGGGGATAGTTAAAAGCATCGTCGGACGATATCCGTAACGATGAATTTGGGAGTGATATGTGTTCTACAAATCTTCATTGAAGCTGCAAAAGTAATACATATATTTGAATAAATGCGAAAAAACGAAAGAAAATTTCAAAAATAAATTTGAAAGTGAAAGTTTTGCCAATTTGTTGAAAAAAAGTGTAAAGTGTGTTTACGCATGGTGTGTGTTTCTTCGTTTTTCTTATATTTGTGAAACGGTGTGAGCGATTCTGATGTCATTTGCAGCGAGTTACGAACAAGAAAAATAAAAATCAAAGATGAAGTACAAGAATTTTACCTTACACAGTTACAGAGATTTACCGCAGATATCCAACTTACCATCCGAACAAATTGAAGCCATCCGAGTAGTGGGAAATGTTCTTCCTTTTAAAACAAACAACTATGTGGTTGAACAACTGATAGATTGGAAGAATGTCCCCGAAGACCCGATTTTCACCCTTACATTTCCACGGAGAGAGATGCTTTCGAAACCGCATTACAATAAAGTGTCCAAGATGTTGGAGACCGAACAGGGCCCGAGAGCTTCGCAAGCTTTTCAGGAAGAAGTCGATAAAATCAGGCTGAAACTTAATCCCAATCCGGCAGGACAGGAATACAACGTGCCTTCGTTCGAAGGAAAAATACTGAACGGAATACAGCATAAATACCGCGAAACGGTGTTGTTTTTTCCCAGTCAGGGGCAAACTTGCCACGCTTATTGCACTTTTTGTTTCCGTTGGCCTCAATTTACGGGATTGAAAGATTTGCGATTCGCGATGAAAGAAGCCGATTTACTGCATCGTTACCTGCTTAAAAACAAAAAAGTGACCGATGTTTTATTCACCGGAGGCGACCCGCTCACAACAAAAGCAAGAGTGTTGGCCGCGTACATTGAGCCGTTGTTGACGAAAGAATTCAGTCACATACAAAACATAAGAATCGGCTCTAAGGTGCTGGCCTATTGGCCCTATCGTTTTCTGACGGATGGCGATGCCGATGAGCTTCTCGCCTTGTTTGAAAAAGTGAATAAAGCGGGCAAACATTTGGCTCTTCAAACCCATTTCAATCATCCGGTGGAGCTTTCGACCGATATTGTAAAACAGGCTATTGAGCGCATTCGAAACACCGGAGCGCAGATGCGGACGCAGTCGCCGTTGTTGCGAAACATTAACGACAAGCCCGAAATATGGTCGAAAATGTGGAAAGAGCAAGTCCGCCTGGGGCTTATTCCTTACTATATGTTTGTGGCGCGCGACACGGGTTCGAAAGCTTTTTTCGAAGTGCCGCTCGCTCGCGCGTGGAGTATTTTCCAAAAAGCTTATACCGATGTGAGCGGAATTGCCCGAACGGTTCGCGGGCCGAGCATGAGTTGCAGTCCGGGTAAGGTGCAAGTGTTGGGAATGTCGGAAGTGAAAGGCGAAAAAGTATTCGTGCTCAGGTTCTTACAATGTAGAAATCCTAACTTGGTGGATATCCCGTTTTTTGCGGAATACGATGGTCGGGCTACCTGGTTCGACGAACTAAAACCCGCCTTCGGTGAAAAGGAGTTTTTCTTTGAGAAAGACAATCTGATTGGCGGGAACGGAAAAGAAAGTGATTTTAGTTGGGAGTGAAAAGCAGATAAACAGTTACTGTTATTTCCACTAAGGCTCCAAGGCACTAAGTTTCACCAATTTGTCAATAGATTCTGTTGCACCGTCTGACCGAAAATCGGTCAGACGGTGTTGTCGTTCGTGCCATTCTGCGAATGGTGTGTTGTGTAAATTGCTTTTTTGTAAAGCGTGTCTGCCGTGAGGCATTTATTTACTTCGCAACGCACACTTTGTAAAAGTGTGAGAACGGTGAGGGTGAGTAATCTGTTTAGTCACTTGGTTTGCGTTTAGGCATGTTTTTTCAACAAAATCAGCAACGTTTTATTTAATTAACATAGAATTAAGGGAATTATTGCTTATTTTGCTGTTTCATTTGGGAGACTATTAAATGGGCAAAATTATTGCATTAGCAAATCAGAAGGGTGGTGTGGGAAAAACCACTACTACCATAAATTTAGCGGCATCGTTGGCCGCTTTCGAGAAAAACGTATTGGTTGTGGATGCCGATCCGCAGGCAAATGCTTCGTCGGGATTGGGAATTGATATACGAACGCTGAAAAATACCGTCTACGAAGGGCTGATAGGTAAGTGCAAGCCGCAGGATGCCGTTCTGAAAACGCCGTTCGAGAATATCGACATTATTCCCTCGCACATCAATTTGGTAGGTGCCGAGTTGGAAATGGTGCAAATGGACAATCGGGAAAAACGCTTGCGCGACCTGCTGAATCCGCTCCGTGGAACATACGATTACATACTTATCGACTGTTCGCCGTCGCTCGGAATTATTACCGTAAACGCGTTAACCGCTTCCGATTCCATCATTATTCCCGTTCAGTGCGAGTATTTTGCGCTTGAGGGATTAAGCAAGCTGCTGAACACCATCAAGATAATAAAATCGAAACTGAATAAAAATCTTGAAATCGAGGGCTTTGTGCTCACCATGTACGATTCGCGCTTACGATTGCACAACCAAATTTACGAAGAGGTGAAAAGTCACTTCAAAGAACTGGTTTTCAATACGGTAATTCAGCGAAATATTACGCTTAGCGAGTCGCAAAGCCATGCAAAACCGGCGCTTATGTACGATGCAGGTTCACGCGGAGCCATCAATCACATGCAGTTGGCACAAGAAATAATCGAAAAAAATAATTAACTTTGCAACAAAAAGATTGATTAAAGATTGAAAAAAATTGATGTAGACTGACACACCGCCGATCTTCAATCAATCTCATTCAATCTTAACGAAGTTTCAATCTCCATTCAATCTATAGTTATGGCAAAAAAAAATGCACTCGGTAGAGGATTGGATGCGCTGATAACATTTAACGAAGGCGAATCGCAGGGCTCTACGTCCATTAACGAAGTAGAACTTTCGAAAATATCCCCCAATCCCGACCAACCTCGGCGAGTTTTCGATGAAGAGTCGTTGGAAGAATTGGCCGTGTCCATTCAAAAAATCGGACTTATTCAGCCGGTAACGCTCCGTCGCGAAAGCGATGATTCTTATCAGATTATTGCCGGAGAACGCCGATACAGAGCTTCGCTCATGGCCGGCTTAACCTCCATACCGGCTTATATAAAAGCTGCCGGCGATGACGAATTGATGGAAATGGCTTTGGTGGAAAATATTCAACGAGAGGATCTTAACTCCATTGAAATCGCTTTGGCCTATCAGAATCTTATCGATTCGCTCTCGCTTACTCAGGAACAGCTGAGCGAAAGAGTAGGAAAAAAGCGGACTACCATTACCAACTATTTGCGGTTACTGAAGCTGCCCGCCGAAGTGCAAATGGGTGTAAAGGACAAAAAAATAGATATGGGGCATGCGCGTGCGTTGGTTACAATGAACGATCCGGTGGCACAATTGTCGCTCTACAACCTTATTTTAGAAGACGGATTATCTGTCCGTCGCGTAGAAGCCATTGTGCGTGAATATTCCGAGGGAAAACCGATCAACGGAAAATCGACCGGAAAAGGAACTGAAAAGAAGAATTCGACACCGAAAAAGTCGTTTGCCGATGATTTTGATGCGTTGAAGCAGCATTTATCAAATTATTTCAAGACCGATGTTCAGTTCAACTACAACAAAAGCGGGAAAGGAAAAATTACCATATCGTTTTCTTCTGCCGAAGACTTGGAGCGAATTATCGGTATGTTTGACACCATGAAGAAGTAACGTTTATGCTGAAATACCGGAACATTGTTTTTCTATTACTTTTTGCTGTCGCTTGTAGATTAACGGCGCAACAGAACACGGTTCCGCAGCAACCTGACTCGATAAAAATTAAGGCGGACTCTACGCTGATTTTGCAATCAGACTCCGTGAAGATTGAGGCAAAAAAAACAATACTACCTCCATCGTCCGATTCTGTGGTGGTTGAGGCGATACAAAAAATTGTTGAAAAAAAAGAGTTCAAACCCAATCCGAAAAGAGCGGTGATTTATTCCGCTATTTTCCCCGGATTGGGACAAATATATAACCGGAAATATTGGAAACTGCCCATTCTTTATGGCGGATTTGTGGGATTTTCTTACGCCATAACGTGGAATAACGGGCATTATCAAGATTATTTTGAAGGACAAAAGGCCATTTTAGACGACGATCCGAATAACGATATTATCTGGCATAAATTACTTCCATATCAGTACAGGGAAAATCCTGAGTCTGTTGATAAACAGTGGTTTGCCGGAGTTTTAAAAGATAAAAAAAATTATTTCAGGTACTATCGGGATTTGAGTGTTATCCTCACCGTTTTGTGGTACGGATTAGGAATTGTGGATGCTTACGTGGACGCGCAACTCTTTGAGTTTGATGTTAGTCCCGATTTATCGATGCGCGTTGAGCCGGTAATTCTCAAAAAAAACGACATGAATTACTTAGCTAATTCAAACTCTTACGGATTCAGATTCAGTTTTAGTTTTTAGCGAGACACGATTGTCCGCTTTCTAAACCTGTGTGAAACTGGTGCTACAAATACGCCCCGACTTGCCAAACGAACGCGGAAAACTGCGTTTCAAAAAAACATTAAAATGAAAAAAAAATTATTGACCCTGTTTTCTTGTGCGGTAGTTAGTTTATCGATGATTTTCGCCCAAGAAGTTCCGCAACAAAACAAGACCAATGTTAAAGACGATGCCATTGTAGCGCCCGAGAGCCTGAACGAGCATCTGGCTACCTTGTTGCACGATTGGCAGATTGACTTCTCGAAATCGGAAAACAAGTGCCGACAAGGCATGAACGTAGTTTTTCACGACAGCGTTTACACCAAGCGGTTGTACGGTATGCCAACGGAAATGGAGCTTTCATATAATCAAGTGGTGAGGCAATATATCGATATGTATGCTAACCGTCGCCGCGACATGGTGGGATATATGCTGACCATCGGTGAATATTATTTCCCGATGTTCGAGGAAGCACTCGACAGGTACGGTTTGCCGTTAGAACTGAAATATTTGCCGGTAATTGAATCGGCGCTTAATCCGGTGGCAGTGTCAAGAGTCGGTGCAACAGGTCTATGGCAGTTTATGCTCAGAACGGGGCAAGGATACGGACTTCAGGTAAATAGCCTGGTCGACGAGCGTCGCGACCCGTATAAATCTACCGAAGCGGCCGTTCGCTACCTGAAAGATTTATATGCCATTTACGGCGACTGGAACTTAGTAATTGCCGCTTACAATTGCGGGCCGGGAAACGTAAACAAAGCCATTGCCCGAAGCGGCGGAAAACAAGATTATTGGGAAATTTATTACAACCTGCCGCGTGAAACACGAGGATATGTTCCGGCATTTATAGCTGCGAATTATATCATGAATTATTACGACGAGCATAATATTTGCCCCATTGAGGCGTATCGCGATGTGGTAGCCCTCGATACCGTTCATGTGAATAATCAGATTCATTTTAACCAGATAGCCGAAGTATTGAATATCCCGTTGAGCGATATTCGACGCTGGAATCCTCAATTTAAGAAGGATGTGGTTCCCGGTAATTTTCAGAATTACGCGTTGGTGCTTCCAACCAATAAAGTTTACGCTTTTGTAGAGAAAAAAGAGGAGATTGAAAATTTTCGTAAAAATGATTTCTTGAAGCATCGCGAAAATACCGATCGTTATTTGGCTTCGTCCGGTTCGTCTGTATCAGGAGGAAATACTGCGAACGTGTATTATCGGGTGAGGCGAGGTGATAATTTATCTAAAATTGCTTCGAGACATCGCGTTACCGTAGCACAATTGCGTTCCTGGAATAATTTGAAATCGACAAGAATTTCCGTTGGTAAGAGCCTTGTTGTGGGAAAAAGAGAGGTAGCGCCGGCTGTTAAGTCACAACCGGCCGAAACATTAGTTGCGAAGCAAACAACAACAGGTGCGGAAACCGTTACTAAAACGGTGAATGAATATTATCGGGTTCGTAGCGGTGATAATTTGGGAAAAATAGCGCAAAAAAACAGAACAACGGTCGCGAAGTTGAAATCGTGGAACGGTTTGAAGTCCGACAGGCTATCGGTAGGAAAAAATCTGATTGTGAGAAAAAAAACCGTTACCGTTGAACAGCCGAAACCCGCGCCTGAAGTTGTCGAAACAACGGCTCAAACCAAGGAGGGCTCCGGTGTTATATCCAATTATCTGAAAGAGCAACTCAGCAATACAACGGAAGACGAAACGGAAAGTCCCGAAGCCGATACAGAGTCTCAAACGGATGCGACAACAGAAACGGAAGAGGAACAGACATTGTAATGACAGTTTTATTGTCAAAAAAACATATCAAAACTATGAATTTGCTTGAACAACTCAAAAAGTACACACAAGTAGTTGCCGACACAGGCGATTTTGCATCAATTGAAGCATATAAACCCGTTGATGCAACCACAAACCCATCTTTAATCTATGCCGCGTCGCAAGATGCCAAGTACAAGCACCTGATTGACGATGCCATCGAATTTGCCCGGAAATCATCGTCCGACAAATCGGAACAACTCTCCAAGGCGATGGATAAATTAGCCGTAAATTTCGGTCTCGAAATTCTGAAGATAGTTCCCGGACGAGCTTCCACCGAAGTTGACGCCCGCTTGTCTTTCGACACGGAAACCACCGTTGCCAAGGCTCGTGAAATTATCGCGCTATACGAATCCGCCGGCATTTCTCGTGAAAGAGTACTCATTAAAATTGCCTCTACTTGGGAAGGGATTAAAGCGGCTGAAATTGTGGAGAAAGAGGGAATTCACTGTAACCTGACCCTCCTTTTCTCTCAAGTACAAGCTATCGCATGCGCGGAAGCAGGAGTGAGATTGATTTCGCCGTTTGTGGGGAGAATTCTCGATTGGCACAAAAAAGACCGTGGCGTCTCCGAAATTCCCGCTACGGAAGATCCCGGCGTGATTTCGGTAACGAACATTTTTAATTATTACAAGAAATTTGGTTATCTAACGCAAGTAATGGGCGCCAGTTTCCGAAACATTGGCGAAATTTGCGAATTGGCCGGCTCCGATTTGTTGACCATTTCTCCTTCCTTGCTGAAAGAATTGGAATCAACAAAAGGCACGTTAACCAAAAAATTAGATGCCGATAAAGCCAAGGAAATGGATATCGAAAAAATTACCGTCGACGAAAAAACCTTCCGCTGGATGATGAACGAAGACGCCATGGCTACTGAAAAGTTAGCTGAAGGTATCCGCAATTTCACCAAAGATTTGGTTAAATTAGAAAGGCAGATTAAGAAGTTGCTTTAAAAAACGCTGCGAGTTACTCTCTGCTTAAGGTGAGGAGAGTCTGTGAAGTAGGGAGGGGTTATGGTTTTATTTTCCACAACCCCTTCATTATTCCGTTAACTTGGAATAGTCTGTCGTCCTATTTTAGGTGACAGCCGCTGGCTGAACATTTCTAAACAAGACCGATTTATTTCTCCCGCTCCCGCGAAACGCGTTTACTTGTCGGTTTTCTGAACGGTGAAATCCTTTGGGTTCTTTACCTTTTCTTCCAAGAGAGCCAAATCCAGTACTTGTTTTACATCTTCTACGTAGTGGAAATTTAATCCGGCTACATATTCGGGTTTGATTTCCAAAATATCTTTCTCGTTTTCTTTGCAGAGGATAATTTCGGTAATTCCCGCGCGTTTAGCGGCCAATATTTTCTCGCGAATTCCGCCAACCGGAAGCACTTTTCCACGAAGGGTGATTTCGCCTGTCATGGCTAAATTTTTCCGCACTTTTCGCTGGGTGTAAACTGATGCCAGCGAAGTTATCATCGTAATTCCTGCCGACGGGCCGTCTTTGGGCATGGCGCCTTCGGGCACGTGAATGTGCGTATTCCAGTTTTCAAAAATATCGGCGTCGATGTTCAGTAAATCAGCATTGGCGTGGATATATTCCATGGCAAGCATCGCCGATTCTTTCATCACTTCGCCTAAGTTGCCCGTAAGGGTGAGTTTTGCTCCTTTTCCGCGGCTGAGTGAACTCTCAACGAAAAGAATTTCACCGCCAACGGCTGTCCAGGCCAGTCCGGTAACCACTCCGGCGTAGTCGTTGCCCTGATAACGGTCTTTGCTGTATTCTTCGATGCCAAGATATTCATTTATATCACTCGGTTTCAGTGTTTTGGGATACTCTTCGTTCCCGGCAATCTTGCGCGCGATTTTTCGGGCTACTTTCGCGATTTTTTTATCCAATTCCCTTACGCCCGACTCACGTGTGTAATCTTCTATTATTTTCAACAACGCGGGTTTCGAAATGGCGAACGATTTCTTTTTAATTCCGTGATTCTCCAACTGTTTGGGAACCAAGTGACGATACGCGATTTCTATTTTCTCATCGCTGATGTATCCGCCCACGTTTATCAATTCCATTCTGTCAAGAAGGGGTTGAGGAATAGAATTCAGGTTGTTTGCCGTTGCAATGAACATCACTTTGGAGAGGTCGTAATCGATGGAGAGGTAATTGTCGTGAAAAGTCGAATTTTGTTCCGGATCGAGCACTTCGAGAAGAGCCGATGATGGATCACCCCGAAAGTCGTTACCGATTTTATCTATTTCGTCTAACACAAAAACCGGGTTCGACGTTCCTGCTTTTTGAATGTTCTGGATGATTCTTCCCGGGATGGCGCCAATGTAGGTGCGCCTGTGTCCCCGAATTTCGGCTTCATCGTGCAATCCGCCCAACGAAACGCGCACATATTTGCGGTTCAACGCTTCGGCAACCGATTTCCCGAGTGAGGTTTTTCCTACTCCGGGGGGGCCGTAAAGGCACAAAATCGGAGATTTCAAGTCTCCTTTCAGTTTCAATACCGCCAAATGCTCGATGATGCGCTCTTTTACTTTTTCCATTCCAAAATGGTCGCGATCGAGGACTTTTTGGGCGTTTCTTAGGTTGAAACTATCTTTGCTGTACTCGTTCCAAGGCAAATCAATAATGGTTTGCAAGTAGCTGAACTGCACCGAGTAATCAGGCGATTGCGGATGTAAACGTTCCAGTTTTGAAATCTCTTTTTCGAATGTCTCGCCCACCTCTTTGCTCCATTTTTTCTCCTTAGCCTTTTTGCGAAACTCTTCAATCTCAATTTGTTGCGTATTGCCGCCCAATTCTTCCTGAATGGTTTTTATCTGTTGCTGCAAGAAATACTCTTTCTGCTGCTGGTTGAGGTCTTCGCGGGTCTTCATCTGGATGTTCATTTTCAACTCCAGAATTTGCGTTTCGCGGTTCATAATCATCAGCAGGCGATAAGCTTGTTCCTTTTCGTCGTCGATACCAAGCAATTCTTGCTTTTCGCGATTTTCGATAGGCAAGTTAGTTGCGCTGTAGCTCACCAACATATCTGAAAAAGAGGGATGGTTGATGGTCTGCAGCAGCTCTTTGGGAGGTTCTCCAAACAGATGGAGCATCTGGTTGATAGCGTCTTTGATGGAATCGAGGATGGCATTGAATTCTTTGTCGTCTTTCGATGCCTTTTTCTGTTCTAAAATGCGGTAATGCGCTTTAAAAAACGGTTCAGTTTGAATGAATTCGGTTATCTCGAAACGCTTTTTTGCCTGTACAATAATGCTTACGTTATTGTCGTCCAGTTCAATAACACGGATTACTTCCGCAATTACGCCGATGGAATATAGGTCGTCTTTGTCAGGCTCGTCAATATTATTGTCTTTTTGGCAGACCAATCCGATGTATCGGTGTTTTTTGCCCAATGATCTGACTAATTTGAGCGATTTACTGCGTCCTACAGAAATGGGAAGTCCGCTTCCGGGAAAAACAATAGTGTTGCGTAACGGCAAAATAGGCAAGCTCTCTTTTAGCAGTTTCTCGTCAATTTCGTTGCTCATGTCCGAAAAATCGCTTGCGATAAAAGAAATTACATGCCCCTCGCTGCTATCGGGAGCCATTATGGTATTTTTAAATTGAAACATAATTTATAGCTGATGGCTGCTCCTAAATATGGATTCTCACTGATTCGAAATCAGCTTTACGATGAATAAACAACGTTGCAGCCTGTATTTTACAATTAATATTACGTCAGTTTTTGAACTTACTTTCAATTTTACACTTTTCATGCTAAAAGCTTATTGCAAAAATGCAAATACAGTTTCACGGAAAAGTGCTATTTTTGTTTTCAGAATAAGTTTACATCTACTTACTCCAAATTCCGTGCCAATTATGGTTTTCGATACACAATGAGCAACAACTATTTTAAATTTAAGCAATTTACCGTTTATCACGACAGATGTGCCATGAAGGTTGGTACTGACGGCGTGTTGTTGGGCGCGTGGGCAGATTTTGATACGTGTCAATCCGTTCTGGATGTGGGAACGGGTTCCGGATTAATTGCTTTGATGGCGGCTCAGCGAAATCGTTCGGCTAAAATTACGGCTATAGAAATCGATTCCGAGGCAGCGCGCCAAGCAAAAGAAAACGCGGACAACTCCTCTTTCAAAGATAGAATTTCGGTGTTGAATGTTTCGTTGCAGGAATTTGCTGTGAACAGACTCGAAAAGTTCGACGCGATTGTTAGCAATCCCCCGTTTTTTACCAAATCGCTCCTGTCGCCCGATTTAAAAAGGACAGATGCCCGTCACGCGGAGTCACTTACCGTGAACGAGCTTGTTGTTCTGAGTAAAAAACTGCTGAGCGATAACGGAACACTTTCTCTGATTTATCCGTTTGCGGAGCGGGAGAATATTTTGAATGCCGCCGCCAAAGAAAATCTGCACTTATCGCGCGAAACGGTTGTTTTTCCCACTCCTCAAAGTTTGCCAAAAAGAGTTTTGCTGGAATTTAGCGCGAAAAAACCGGAAAAAATCGAAAGCAATAAGTTAATCATCGAAGCGCAGCGTCATGTTTACACACCGGAATTTATTGAGTTGGCAAAGGACTTCTATTTGTATCTGTGAAAATGCAGTTGAATAAATAGGTTTACGCGATAGATTCCGCAGCTATGTATCCCGCTCATACGAGAGACGATCCGTCAAGTGGCCGGCACTGTCGCCATAGGCGTTATCTAATTTAAAGAATAAACGTTGTCATTTACTTATTATCCGTTTTATTTTTATCTTTGTGCAACGTACAAACAATAAAAGCAATGAGAAAATTATTACTACCCTTATTTTTCCTTTTTTTATCGGTGTTTTTTATTCAGGCAACCGATACCATTCAGGTAAAGCAGACGAAAATTCCCGTACTGATCGATCGAATTGACAATGTGCTTTTTTACGTCAGAATAGATGCCAAAGAAGCGCGGGAACTCAACGAATTGAAATTGAAATTCGGAAAAGAGGTGAACCTCAACGAGATTCAATCGGTGAAACTTTATTACGGAGGCACCGAAGCGTTTCAGCGGTTTGGACAAAAACATTATGCGCCGGTGCAGTATGTATCAGGGTTCGCCGTAGGGAAAACGCGCGAGGCCAATCCGTCGTATTCCATAAAGGTTGTGGAGCAACTGTCGCCCAAAAACGAAGTTACGCTGTCGCCCAACTACAAACTCTTCCCGGGAATCAACTATTTCTGGATTAGCTTGCAGATGAAACCCAACACGTCGCTGTTGTCTAAAATCGATGTGGAATTAACATCCGGAAAACTCGATATGAAAAACGCTCCCTTATCGTTTGCCGGCGAACCGCAACCGCATCGGATGGGAATTGGCGTTCGCCATGCCGGAGACGACGGAGTGGCCGCCTATCGCATTCCGGGATTGGTAACAAGCAACAACGGCACATTGCTGGGCGTTTACGACGCGCGTTACAACAACAGTAACGATTTGCAGGAGTTTGTCGATATCGGCTTGAGCCGAAGCACCGACAAAGGCCAAACTTGGGAAAAAATGCGCATCCCGCTGGCTTTCGGCGAATACGGCGGATTACCCAAAGCGCAAAATGGAGTAGGAGATCCGGCGATTTTGGTGGACAAAAAGACAGGAACTATTTGGATTATAGCCGCGTGGACACACGGAATGGGAAACATGCGGGCGTGGCATAATTCGCAAGCCGGAATGGACGTGCAGCATACAGCGCAACTTGTTCTCGCTAAAAGTACCGACGACGGCAAAACCTGGTCTGAACCCATCAATATTACTTCGCAAGTGAAAGATCCGTCGTGGAAATTTCTGCTACAAGGTCCGGGAATGGGTATCACGATGCAGGACGGAACGTTGGTTTTCCCCATCCAGTATATCGACTCCACCCGCGTACCCAATGCGGGAATTATGTACAGCAAAGACCGGGGTGAAACCTGGAAAATTCACAACCACGCCCGCACCAACACCACTGAGGCACAAGTAGCGGAGGTTGAACCGGGTGTTTTGATGCTGAACATGCGCGATAATCGGGGAGGAAGCCGTGCCGTTTCCATTACTAAAGATTTAGGAAAAACCTGGACGGAACACCCCTCTAATCGAAGCGTTCTGCAAGAACCGATTTGTATGGCCAGCCTGATAAAAGTGGAGGCGAAAGACAACGTGTTGGGCAAGGATATTTTGTTGTTTTCCAATCCGAATACTACCGAAGGCCGACACCACATCACCATTAAAGCCAGTTTGGACGGAGGTTTGTCGTTTCCGGAAGAGTTTCAGGTGCTGTTGGATGAAGATCACGGCTGGGGATATTCCTGCCTGACGATGATTGATCGTGAAACCGTGGGAATTCTTTACGAAAGCAGTGTGGCGCATATGGCTTTTCAAGCGGTGAAGTTGAAGGATATTATTCGTTGATGGGTGCTGGATGACCGAAGAGGGAAGTTAAAATCCCAAATCCCACATCCCATATCCCAAATTCCAGCTATTTTTATTGTTATGAAGAAGTATTTTATAATTTTCAGTTTACTTTCTACCATGGTTATGGCGCAGGAAAATCCTGTTCTGCTTTTCCCGAACGGTGCTCCCGGAGAAACTGTCAAGTTGAAGCAGAAAGATGATTATTCGGGAAACAAAGTGGCGGGTTGCCCCGTGCTCCGCATCAGCGATGTGAGCGAACCTACGCTGACGTTTTATCCCGCGCCTGCGGATAACAATTCGGGAGTTACCATCATTGTGAATCCCGGCGGAGGATACCATATTTTAGCGTACAACTTAGAAGGAACAGAGATTTGCAAGCGATTTAACAGTCACGGTATTAATTGTGTATTGGTGAAATATCGAGTCCCACGCCGAGAAGGATTGGAGAAACACCAAGCGCCGCTTCAAGATTTACAGCGAGCCATCGCCTACACCCGTTCACATGCCGGAGAGTGGAAAATTGACCCGAACAGAATCGGGGTGATGGGATTTTCAGCCGGAGCGCATCTGGCGGCTGTGGCGAGCAACAGCTACAACGAGCGCACTTATCCGAAAGTAGATAATTTTGACGATGTGAGCCTTCGTCCCGATTTTTGTGTTCTTATTTATCCGGCTTATTTAGATGGTGAGAATTTTTCCATAGCTCCCGAACTGAAAGTCACCGAAAAAACGCCGCCAACGTTTCTTGTTCAAACCCAGGACGATCATCGGCTGCTCAACAGCAGTATTTTCTACTATTATGCCCTGAAAGAAGCAAAGGTACCGGTGGCCATGAATTTGTATCCGACAGGAGGGCATGGCTACGGACTTCGTAACACAGGCGATTTGGTAAACGAATGGCCACATCGGGTAATGAGTTGGTTGCGCGATATTAAAATGGTGAGGTAAGCGTGAGATGAAAATCCTTCAGCCCGCTTGAAGCTGGCGGATGGAGCGAGTGAATGATATAAAAACGGGCACTTTCAACCAAGTGCCCGTTTTTGGATAGAGTTTAATCTAAAAGTAGAGTTGTTATTTTGAGGGACGATGTCCCGTGGCTTCGTTGAAATAATCCGAAAATTAGTTCCCCGACTTTATCTTGCCGATGCCGTTTTTGTTCAATGCTTTCACGTTCGGTTTTCCGTAATAGATGATGTTGCCCACGCCGCCGCCGTAAAGTTCTATGTTTTTCGAGGCGTAGCATTTTACATTTCCCACACCTTCTGAGCGAACCTTGGCGTCGTCGGCAATGAATTCTCGCGCGTCGATATTTCCCACGCCGTCCGATTTATATTCGGCGTATTCGCCTTTGCCTTTCAGGCGGATGTTTCCCACGCCGTCGGAATCAACCGTTAATCGTTTGCAATTGAGTTGCATTGCCGAGATATTTCCTACTCCGTCCGACTCAATATCCAATCGGTCGGTGGTTACTTGTCCGTCGAGGGTGATGTTTCCCACGCCGTCCGACTCAATTTTGTAAAGTTCCGGCGCGCTCACTTTTACCACAAGCCGCTTGGCTTTACGGCTTCCGAACAAGCGTTTCAGGTTTTTCTTTTTCGATAATTTCAACGTGTTGTTTTCTACCTTTACAATCAGGTTGTTCACCATTTCTTCGTCGCCCTCGGCAGAAACGCCTGTGGTGGCGGATTGCGTGAAAATTACGTTACCCACGATGTCGGTATCGATGGCGGAAAAATTGCTAACATTGTAGTTTTTCGAAATGATTTTCTTTTGAGCACAAGCGGTTTGAATACTCAGCGTTGCTAAAAGAGCAATTGCGATGAGCGTGAAGTTTGTTTTAGTTTTCATTTTGTTGAATTTTTATGATGTTAGTTTTTTATGTTATATAAGTTAGACGTAACGAGTTGCGATTCGGTTACAAAAAATCAGTTTTTTAACAATTCCAGCATTTTCAACCGAAAAGCATACTCAAATTTTGCCTGCGCTTGGTCGGAGAGCGTTTTTGTGAGGTTGCTCTTTGCCTGAAAAAGTTCGTAGGCGTTGGAGCGGCCACTGTCGAATTTTTCCTGCGCGAACCGAAAAGCTTCTTTTTCGGCAACTTCCGATTTTTGCGTGGCGTTCCACTTGCTTCGCGCGCCAACGGCGTTTTGATACGCCTGTTCGATACGTTTGCGAAGGTCTATTTTCACTTTATCGATTTCGAGGCGGCTGTTTTCGACGGCTATTTTTGCCGTGCGGATGCTGTTTTGCGTTTGAAATTTGTTGAAAATGGGAATACGCAGGTTGAAACCGAGTGAGTTGCTCATATTGTTTCGGATTTGTTGGCTAAACGCGTCGTTGGTGCGTCCGCTCATTTTGTAGTATCCGGTTCCGAAATTGGCGCCAAACGAAAGCGAGGGATAGAGTTGCGATTTTGCCATCAGCACCTCTTTTTGACTGCTTTGCAGGCGATATTCCGCCGCGCGAATTTCGGGACGGGCAAGCAACGCGCTGTTGAAAACATCGGATGTGGACAAAAGCACGCCCTCGTTTATCATCGATTCCATTGGCGGAGCCTGAACGTCGAGTAGCGAAAAATCTTCCACATCCATAATCTGCGCCAAGTCGAGCAGCGCGAGCTTCAAATTGCTTTCCGCCTGAACGCGGTTTTGCTCTTCGCGGGCGCGCTGCGCTTCCAGTTCGTAAATTTCGCCCTGCGCCATTTTTCCGCTGTTAATCAGTTCTTTGCGGCGGGCAAGATTGGCATCGGTTAACTCTATTTGGTTGTCGGCAATCTGCAACAGTTCTTTTTGCAGCAAAACTTGCAGAAAAGCGGTGGCGACGCTCATTTCTATCTCGTCTTTAAATTTCTCCAAATCGGCTTCGGCAGCGCTTAAATCGGCGCGTTTGGCATCGATGTTGTGTTTCATTCGCAATCCGTCGAACAGCGTAATGTCTGCGCCCACGCCAAACGAAGTTTGCGACGAATTGGTGTTCTGATACGTGTTGTCGAGCCCGATGGAACGTCCGAAAACGAAGTTTTGTCCCACCGATGCGTTCAATCCGGGCAGTAAATCGGCGCGCGCCTGATTGTAAGCGATTTCGCGTTGCGATTTGTTGAGCTGCTGTTGCTTGATGTTTCGGTTGTTTTGCAGGGCAATATCTACGCACTCTTGGAGGGTGAGTTTTTGTTGTGCCATCCCAGCCGAAATGACGCCGCAAAACAGTGTGATAAAAATTATTTTTTTCATATTTTGAGAGTTGTGTGGTGTTTTTGTTTGATGTGTGAGAGAATGGATTGGTAAACTTTATGTCTGAATTTACAACATTTGTAGCCCATAACTGTCCCCTTAAGATAAGGGGACGAGGGCGAAGCCCGGAGGGGTTCTGATTTTATAATCTAACAATTCAATCATAACCCCTCCCCCCGTTTCACGGGGGACTCCCCTTATCTTAAGGGGAGAGTCGCGGGCAGCAATTCTTTATTGTTTTCCCCAACATATTATCCTCTCATTTATAAACTATTCCATTTTCTTGTTGTTATTATTCTAAATATCTATCATTGTGCACGATAAAAACAAATCATATCTAAAGCCTTTTCGCAGGGAACTACGCCGTAAAATGACTCCGGCTGAGATTGCGCTTTGGCAAATGTTGCGTAATAGGCAATTAGACGGCGTTCGTTTTTTTCGTCAATTCAGTATCGATAATTTTATTGTCGATTTCTACGCGCCCAAACATCGCCTTGCGGTAGAGTTGGATGGGAATTGCCACTTCGATGAATTCCAAATTGAACGAGATAAATTGCGAACCAAGCATCTCTTAGATAAAGGAATCCGAGTTTTGCGATTTGAAAATTTTGAAGTTTTTCAATTTCCCGAACGAACGCTTTCTGAAATCAGGAAATATCTTTTCTGTGAAGAAGTTCCGGATAATCTGCTGGTTGATTAGTTTTATGAGACGCAAGCATTGCGTCTCTACAAGAGGGACTTTCTAATTTCTTCACTTCTTCTCCACAATTTCATTTCCGCGTACTTTTTCGTTTACTTTCAATCCGTCCACAATTTCGATATTGATGCCGTCGGAAAGCCCTACTTTTACGTTTTTGCGGTTGAATTCCTGCGGTTTCTCGCTTTTCAACGTGTAAACAAATGCCGAATCTCCGCTAAATTCGATGCAGTTTTCGGGAATAGACAGCACGCTGTCGCGGCGACTGAGGATAATATCGGCATTGGCGCTGTATCCGGCGCGGATAAACACATCGGTAGGCAGTTCCATAGCGGCTTTCATCTCGAAAAGAATGGCTCCGCTTTCCTCTTTTCCTTTGGGTGACACGTATTCGAGTTTGGCGGGAAGTTTTTTGTCTTGCACCGCGCCAATGGTAATCTCCATAGGCATATCAACGGAGAGTTTGCCCACTTCGGTTTCGTCGATTTTTCCCACAAAAAGCATATCTTTCAGATTTGCCACGGAGGCGATGGTGGTTCCGTCGTTGAAATTATTGGTCTGAATAACCGAATTTCCCACTTTAACGGGCACATCTAAAATGGTTCCGCTCACGGTGGCGCGAACAAGCGTGTTGCTGTATTTGGCAGAGCTTTTGCTGATGCCGGTTCGCACAAGGCTGAGGTTGTCGGTGGCGGCGCGAAGCTCTTCTTGCTCGTTTTTGTATTGAAGCTGCACTTTATCGAATTCTTCTTTCGAAATAACCTGATTTTCGTACAGTTTTCGGTCGCGTTCGTAGTTCTGACGGCTCTGGTCGGCAGCCAATTGGGCGCGCGACACGCGCGACTCGGCGCTGCTGAGATTCACCATATCGGGCACAACCTGAATTTTGGCAATAATGTCGCCCGCCTGCACCACATCGCCCGCTTCTTTGTACACTTCGGAAATGATGCCCGACATTTGCGGCTTGATGAGAATTTCGTTTCTCGGCTCCACTTTTCCGGTTGCCACCGTTCGTTTTTCGATATTTTTTCGGCTTACCGTTTCAATCTGGTATTGCTTTACTTTAGGGCGCGATTTCTGCCAAAGGAAAACAAACGTCCAGATGACCAACAGTCCTAAAAGAACCAATCCTGCAATTTTGAATACTTTTTTCATTTGAGTTATAGTTTGATGTTTATTGTTCAATGTTTAAAGTTCAATGTTTATTGTTCAATGTTTAAAGTTCAATGTTTAAAGTTCAATGTTTAAAGTTCAATGTTTAAAGTTCAATGTTCAAAGTTTAATGTTCAAAGTTTAATGTTCAAAGTTTAATGTTGTGGAGGGCGACTGATAATGGGCAGCCCGCAAATAAATCGTAAATCCCAAATCCCAAATCCGCAATTGAACTATTCTTCCGCTATCGCCTCCACCGGTTTTATCAACATAGCGCGCTGCGCGGGAATAAATCCGGCAAATGTTCCCACAATGAGCAGAATGAACAGGGCGCCGATTGCCATCGTAAAACTGATTTGCGGGTCTTTGAAAAACTGATCGCCCTGGCTGAGAGCCACGCCCACAGCCGAGAGTATTCCTACGCCCAACACAATGCCGCCTACGCCGGCAAGAACGGTCAGCACAACGCTTTCGGTAAGGATTTGTCCGATAATGTTTTGAGGCGTGGCACCCAGCGCGCGGCGGATACCGATTTCTTTGGTGCGCTCGCGAACGGTTACCAACATAATGTTGCTCACGCCGATGGCTCCGGCAAGCAGTGTGCCCAATCCCACAATCCAAATGAGGGCGCCGATGCCGATAAACAGGTTGTTGAACATCATAAATTGGTCTTCCACGTTCATAGAGCCTACGGCAACATTGTCGTCGGGGCTGATTTGGTGGAGGTTTTTGAGCGTTTCGGTAATTTTATCCTGTACCACTTTCACTTTTATGCCCGGACGAGCCGTTGCTGCCATAAAATGAATGACATTGCCCTGATTAAACGCTTTTTGCATCGTGCTGAAAGGCAAAACAACCGATTCGTCTGCCGAGCCGCCGATGCTGGCGTTAGACATTTTGCGCATCACGCCGATAATCTGAAAATAGATTCCGTTCACTTTCACCATTTTGCCTATGGCGTCTTCCCCTTTGTGGAAAAGCACTTCGTGAACCCGTTCGCCGATAAGGCACACTTTGCGGTTTTCGGAAATATCGATATCGTTGATGAAACGTCCGCTGATGATTCGGCTTTCGTCCACGTCGTTGTACTCGGGATAACAGCCTTTTACCTGAAACGATCCGCCCTTTTCGCCGCGCACCACGTTCTTATCGCTGGAGCGACCAAAAAGCATCGGCGACAGGTATTGCAATTCGGGCACGTTGCTGCGGATAATCTCCACATCGCTGTTGAGCATATTCCATCGGCGACCTTTGCGGAAACCTTTGTAGGGCTCCGACGTGTTTTGCGTCCAGAAAAAGCAGGAGTTTTGCGCAAACCCTTCCATTTGCGATTGAATGCCTTGGTTAAGCGCGTTTCCGGCGCCCACCATCAGCACGAGCATAAATATTCCCCAAAAAACACCGAACGCGGTGAGAAAACTGCGCGATTTGTTGTGGGTGATGGTTACCCAGATTTCGTACCAGCGGTCGAGGTCGAAAGCCCCTCCCAACCTCCCCAAAGGGGAGGCTTTATGGGCGTGAAACTTATTATCGTTTTGTGAATTTATTTTCATTTTTTCGGTCGTTTTTTATTGCATAGTGAAACCATTCCGTTTCTGCTCCTCCCCTTTGGGGAGGTTGGGTGGGGCTGTTTATTCCTGCCTCATCGCCTCAATCGGTTTAATTTTCACCGCTTTTCGGGCGGGCAGATATCCGGCAACAACGCCGGCAATGATGAGAACAACGGTGGCAAAAACGGCGTACCCGATATTTACCGTGGGATTTTTAAAAACAGACATTTCCATTTCGCTGCCGGAGCCTTGTACGCCGTTGGCGGATTGTTCCATCACGAAGTTTATCAGCTCGGTGAGTCCTATGCCCAATATCATCCCGATGTATCCGAAAATGGCGGTGATGATAAGAGATTCCAGAATAATGGTTTTCAAGATAGACGATGGCGGCGCGCCGATAGCTTTTCGGATGCCGATTTCGCGCGTGCGCTCTTTTACCGAAACCAGCATAATGTTGCTCACACCCACAATGCCCGCTATGAGCGTAAGGATACCGATGATGCTCACAAAAATGGTGATGCCGCCAAAAACCTTTTGTGTTTCTATGTAATCGGATTGCATATTGTTCACCCAAAGGGCTTGTTTGTCTTGGGGATTGAAGTTGAGGCTGCGTCCCAGCAGGCTGCGCAACGCGTCGTTGAACTTGGTGTTTGCCTCCGTGGTTTCGAGCCCCTCCACCGTGAAAATAATTCCGTTGAACTTTTTGCTCGGGTTGAATATTGTTTGCGCCGTGGAAAACGGAATATATACCGCCGAGGCGTTTTCCGATTGTTTCTTAGTGTTTACGCCCACCACTTTAAACATCAGGTTGCCCACCTTTACGTAGTTGCCCAATGCCGGTTTTCCTTTGAAAAGTGTTTGGGCAACGCGATTATCGAGGACGATGACTTTGTTTTGTTCCCTCAGGTCGAGGTTGTTGATAAAACGCCCGTCTTCGGGACGGAGAACCAATTTTTCGATTTCCATATAATCGGGCGTTACGCCGCGAACGGTGTACGAGCCGTATTCCGCGCCAAAAGAGATGGTTTGCGTGTTTTCGATACGTGGCGCGATAAGGCGACTTTCCGCCATTTCGGTTTTGATGCGGCTCACCTCTTTTTCGGCAAACTGTATGTTGCGACCCGATTTGAGCCCGTTGTGCGGCATAGATGTCGTTCCCGACCACAACGACACGCGATTAACCGCGCGACCGCTGAAATTGGACGTTACGCCGTTTTTCAATCCGTTGCCGGCGCCAATCAGCACGATAAGGATAAAAATTCCCCACGATACCGACAGCCCGGTGAGTGTGGTGCGCAGTTTGTTTTTGCGCAGGGTTTGGAGTATTTCTTGTAGGTGGTCGTTCATTGCGAGTTGCGGGTTACGGGTTTCGCGTTAGAGATACACGGCCGTGTGTCTTTACGGGTTTCGCGTTCAATTATCCCGTCTTTCAGGTGAATAATGCGGTTTGTGGTTTCGGCAACCGAGGGTTCGTGCGTAACGATAATGGTGGTGATTCCCTGTTTATTCAAATCGGAAAGCACGTCCATTACTTCCACGGTGGTTTGGCTGTCGAGGGCGCCGGTAGGTTCATCGGCGAGGATGATTTTTGGGTTCGAAATCATCGCGCGGGCAATGGCTACGCGTTGTTTTTGTCCGCCCGAAAGTTCGTTGGGCAGATGGTGCGCCCACTCTTTCAGCCCCATTTTGTCTAAATGCTCCATAGCGAGGAGGTTGCGTTGCTTGCGACTCACGTTTTTGTAGTAGAGCGGAAGCGCCACGTTTTCCATCGCGTTTTTGAAGTTGATGAGGTTGAACGATTGAAACACAAAGCCAATCATTTGGTTGCGATAATATGCCGATTGTTTTTCGGACAGGTTTTTGATAAGCGTTCCGTTTAATCGGTATTCGCCCGCGTCGTAGTTGTCCAGAATGCCCAAAATGTTGAGCAGGGTTGATTTACCCGAACCCGACGCGCCCATAATGGATACATACTCGCCCCGCTCAATTTCTAAATCGATGCCTTTGAGCACGTGCAACGAAATGGCTTCTGTGTGATAAGATTTGTGAAGTTGTTTGATGGAAATCATTTTAATTTGGGATTTGTGGGGCTGCGGTTGATTTATCTCTTGTCAACTTGTTTACTTGTCAACTCGTCAACTCTTTTTTAATACGTTCAATCAAATTATCTATATCGATATCCAAGAGTCTGATTTTCTTGATAATTTCGGGCAGTTCGGTATTCATAAACTCGTCTTTATACATTTTCTTTACGGCTTTTTTGGCGTCGGGCGAGGTGAAGAATCCCACGCCGCGTTTGTCGTAAATAATATCTATCGATTTCAGATACTCGTAACTCCGCATCACGGTGTTGGGATTGACTCCCAGCACGCCGCCCAATTCCCGGATGGAGGGAATGCGCTCATCTTCGGGATACTCATTGTTGAGAATTTTCTCGCAAATGGTGTCCGAGATTTGCAGGTAGATGGGTTTGTGTTCGTTGAAATTCATATCAGTAACGTTTTTTCTTCATCAAGAAATAAGAACCAACCAGCAACGCCAATGGCATTATCGCTTGTGCGAAAATACGCATCAGTTGTATGATGATTACAATGGGATGATCATCGGCATAAATTTGATAAAAAGCTCTCCCTTTTAAATCTATATTATATCCATCGAGGTCTGTAAACGAAGAGTAAGAATCCATAATGGCAATGATGCCAACAAAAATCAACGAAAAAGCAATTCCGACTAGGATCAAGGACCCACCGGTCTTCAAAATTTTTCTATTGATAAAAAGCAGATTGCAAAAGAAAGTGGCTTGAAGTACTACGAACATCATAAGTAACGAATCGAAATCGTACGAAGCAAAAAAATCTTTTACAATAAATCCTCCGAAGAGTTTCGGGAAAATGAGCGACAGCAAGCTATCCATTCCGCCAAAAAGCAGCAACACTAACAGAGGCGCAAAAACAACGCAAACCAGCTGCATTACTACAAATTTTTCTAAAACCGATGCCGGAAGCATCGCGTCTGTGAGTCCTTTTTTGGGGTGGCTCACACCGTAGAAATAGGTGAAAGGCGCAAAGATAAACGCTACAGCCATAAAAAGCGAGAGCAGGGTTACACGGTCGCTGTAATCTACTTCGATACCGAAATTCAATGCGTTAACCAATAAAAAGAGCAAGGGCAATCCGGCATATACAACGATGCTTTGCAACAATGTTTTGGGATTGAGCCGGACGTTTCTCGCGAGGAGTTTCGAAAACCTGTCGAATTGAAATATGTTGTTACTCATTACTTTATGTTTTTAGTTATTAGCCGTTGGCTTTTGGTGCGGTGTTGTACCGATTTGCCTTTTTGCTAATATTGTTGTTAATTTTTCTACTATTGTTTTATTGTTGGACATCCTTGCTAACAGCTAAAGGCCAGTAGCTAAGAGCCAACCACTACCCAAACAGTTCCTTAATTTTGTTTTTATGCTGCATCGTGGCATTGAAAAGCGCTTCCAGGTTGACGCGGCTTTCGCCTTCGCCCCGGTTTTCGCTTACGCAGAGGTACCCACCCAAAGCAGGTTCGCTGTAGAGCGCGTGGGCGGGAATGGATGCCTCCAAACCGAAGTAGAGTTTCTCCGAAATTTCTTCCAGCGACGCGTTAAGCAGCACGGCGCGGTTATCCAAAATGATAATGGGATCGATAAGATTCTCCAAGTCTCGCACCTGATGTGTGGAAATTATCGTGCAGGAGTTATCTGAAACGTATTGCGCCATAATTTTCCGAAAGAGTGTTTTCGACGGAATGTCCAGTCCGTTACTCGGCTCGTCCATCAGCAGTAGATCGGCGTTGGTGGCAAGGGCAAAGGCAATGGCGGTTTTTTTGGTTTGTCCGTGCGAGAGTTTGCTCATTTTTTTGGTAACATCTACGTCGAACTCGCGCGCAACGGCGTTGAATTTATCGAAATCGAAACGGGGATAAAACAGCCCGTTCAATTTGGAGAAACGCTCGGCGGAGAAATCAACTTGGATATATTCCAAATCTTCGGGCAGGTAGTAAACGCGGCTCAGAAATGACGGCGTGCGGTCGAACGGATTCTCTCCGTACACTTGGCAACTTCCGCCGTATGGCTTTTGCAATCCGCTGATGACTTTGAGCAGGGTGGTTTTTCCCACGCCGTTTTCGCCCAGCAGTCCGTAAATCTTTCCGGCTTCGAGCGTCATCGATATGTCGCTCAGAATTTCTTTCTTGCCGTATTTGAACGAGAGGTTTTGAATGTGTATCATTTTTAGTTGGCTTTTGGCAATGAGCTGAGAGCTAAGTGCCGTTGTTTTTTAGATGCTTAAATCTTTAATCTATCGGCTCTGTTAGTGTATTAGTGAATTAGAGCGCCCAAAGGTAAAGTTTCTTTTTTTATCTCTAAGTAGTAATGTCGTTTTTAACGTTAATTGCTATTTGGTATCTATTTCTTTTTGTAAAATTATCTTATCCTGTTTCTGTTTTTTTACAGGAGCAGTTGGAGTGGGGGTAGGAGTAATTTCCCGACGAATAGGTAGTTCTTGGAATATTTCTCTTTCCAATTCCCTGTCGTTTTTATTCTCAATGGGTCGGATTTGCTCCGATTTTACTTTTTTTGTTTCCATTTCGGTTACTAACGAATCTTTTTCGCAAGAGGTAAATGCAATTGAAAGTGCTGCGAACAATACGGCTGATTTTAATACATTTGTTTTCATTTTGTTTTGAGTTTTAATTGTTATACTTATTGTTTGTTTACTTTAATAGTGTATTAGTGAATTAGTACACCGCAAAAGTAATCGATGTTTTTGAATTGACAAAATAAAAACTCAACATTTAACATATTTTATGATAAATGATAGAGTTTGTAGTTTTTTAGAATTAGGGAATTAGATGTTTAAGTGGCAGATTATTAGATGTTAAGTAAAATTCAAAAAATAAAACATCAAAGTTGTTTCCCGGAAAACAGATAACTTTATCGACCTGAAAGATAATACTGGAGTTTCCGCCCGTCACAGCTCCCACTATGTAAGGAATGGGCGACACCTGCTCGTCCGAATGGACGGCATTTTCTCCCGATAATTATCGGGACGTAGGCGATTTATTCGCCTGTGGTAAGAAACACTTTCCATATCTCCGCCCGAAGTGGCGGCACTTAATTCGGTTTTAAGCAGTACCGCCACTTCGGGCGGAGGAATTTGTGTCGATTTACACCGTAAGCTGCTCCGCCTGTCGGCGGATTGCATACGGTTATGAAAATGTTGCCTTTCAGGCAAGCTTGATTAGTTTTTTTTAATTTTACTAAGATGCAAAAAAAAGAAGGCGGAATTTAATCCGTCTTCTTTTTCGAAAAAGTGGTTTTTGCGAAATGCACGGCGCGCGAATCCGTTTTCGCCTTTATCAAATTCTTACAATTGCAGGCTCACGCCTCCTGTCAGCCAAAATCCCGGCTGCGGAATATTACCGAAATCCACGTGAGTGGTATTGAAAATATTGTTGGCGTTTACAAAAATATTCCATCGGTCGAACGCGTAGTTAGCTTTAACATCGAGTATGGAGAATGGCTTGTAGTTTACGCGGTCGCCTTGCACCAAATCCACATATTGATAATAGGAACCGGCGCGTTCTTGCCAACGGAAATTCCACGACAACGTAAGGTTTTTCACCACCCGATGATGCAAGCTTGCAGTAAACTTGTGCCGCAAGAAGTTGTGCACGTAACTTGAGATGGGATTGTTTTCGCTTACGTCTTCACCCGATTGTTTCATGTGTTGATAAGCCATCTGAAAGGTTTCCACCGGCTGGGCGCTGCCCAACCATTCGGTCACGTTTACCGATACCTCTGTTCCGATACCCCACGTGGTTGTTTGTGCCAGGTTTTTGGCGAAATAGAGTTTAGTCTCGGTATCGAAAACCCAATCAATCAGGTTTTCGCCCCGGGTATAAAATCCGTTCAGGTTGGCGATAAGAATACGGTTGCGGAAACGAACACCGACTTCGCCCGATTGTGTATATTCGGGAACTAAATGCGCGTTGCCTCGGTGCTGTCCGGCTCTGTAATACAAATCGGTAAACGTGGGCATGCGGGTAGCTTTGCTCCACGATGCGTAAAGGGTTACGGCATCCGTTGCGCGAAACGAAACATTCACGGCCGGATAAAATCCTTGCGCCTTTGCCGTATCGGCAAGAGCGGTGTTGTAGTTATAAAGTCCTCCAACGGAGAGCGTTAGTTTGTCGATGATGAAATTATGCTCGGCAAAGAAACTGATGTTGGAGCGGTTGTCCCATTTATCGTAAGAACCCGATTTTTGCCGCATCGGCCGTCCCAGATTACTGCTCAGGATACCTTCGTTGCGAAATTCGCCCCCGAAACTTGTAATCCCTAATTTCGAGGCGTACTGCATATTCAGGTTTAAGCCGTAAATATCGCTTCGGTGATGATTGGGTGCTGTGTACCACGCCGGTAAATCGGGCGTTCCCGGTCTAAACAGATGATACACATCGTAATGCCGACTCCAGTAGAGTTGTGGAATGAATTTCAGTTTTCCGCCTGTTTCGCCTTTAACAGATGCGAATAGCCCTTGCGTATCGTCGTACTGATTAGGGAAGGCTGCCGAATAAAATGTGTTTGCACCGTATTTTTTGTCATTCAATCCCGCCTGAATATCGATGTTGGCGCCGTTTACATCGAATCGGCTTTGCCAAAGAAGATTGAAAATATTGTAGTCGCTGTTTTTTATGTATCCGTCGGAGCGTTTATATCCTGCCGACAGGCGATGCACCGACGATTTCGCTTTATACGCGCCGCGTGCTTCGGCTCCGAAAAGTCCGTGCATTCCGCCTTCCAACTTGGCGAACGCGTTGGATTGCGTATCTTTTTTGGTAATGATGTTTACCCCGCCCGAAAACGCGCTTGCGCCGAAAACCAACGACGACGGCCCTTGTACGATTTCGATGCGTTCGATATCGGAAAGGTTTACGGGAATGTCGAAACTGTAATGTCCGGTTTGAGGGTTGGTCAGGTTAATACCGTTTAGGAGAATGGCGGCTTGGTCGAATGAACCGCCGCGAAGAGAAATGTCCGCCTGTACGCCGTGCGGCCCGCGTTGCAGGATATCTACGCCTGCCACGTAATTAAGAAGGTCTTCGATGCTCTTGACGGGCGCCCGCTCAATTTCTTTACTACTGATAATGGTAACCATTTTTGCCGTCAAATTGAGCGGCAGGCTCGCTTTCGCGGCGGTTACCACCACTTCATCCAACTCTTTTTCGGGAATGGTGTCCGATTGAGTGTGAAGGATCGCTTTTTCCACCGGATTCACCGATGTCGCGTGAGCGCTCATCAACGTGCATCCCGAAAGTACCCCGATGGTTACTGCTTTGTGAATGCTGTTGAAAACGCTGAACGATTTTCGGGTAAACCGCTTAAAACGAAACGTTTTCTGATTAAATAACTGTTTTTGTCTGTTCATTTTTTATTAAATTTTAGAAATGAAGCTGCAAAAATAGTCCTTTTCGCGCTGAAAAGAGACAAAAATCAACTATAAATTTTACCTGTATTTTGTAAATATGTATCCGTCAGGTCGGTAATCGGCCGGACGGATTGGGGTTTATTCTTCCGTGCCTTTCTGCATCGGTACAAAAATAAAATCACCATGAACCGATTCTTCGAATTTATCTTCGCTTACACGCTTAATGATTGTCATTTTTTGTCCCCGTCTGCCACCAACGGGCGCCACCATCCATCCGCCAACTTTGAGTTGTTGCAGCAGTTTCTCAGGCGTTTTTTCGGGTGCGGCAGTAATCAAAATTTTATCGAAAGGCGCGTGTTCGGGCAATCCCTCGAAGCCGTCGCCGAAAAACAGATTGGGGTAATAGCCTGTTTTGTTGAGGTTCTCTTTCGCTGTCAGGTGCAGCTCCCGATAACGTTCAATGCTGTAAACTTCGGCGCCCATTTCGCACAGAACTGCTGCCTGATAACCGCTTCCGGTACCAATTTCAAGCACTTTTTCACCCGGTTTCAACTGCAAAAGCTCACTTTGGAAAGCCACCGTGTAGGGTTGCGAAATGGTCTGTCCTTTCTCAATGGGTAGAGGCCGGTCGAGATAGGCATACTCCGAAAGAGTCTCGCTGATAAATAAATGTCGGGGAATATTGGCGACGGCGTTTAAAACTCGTTTATCGCGTATTCCCTTCTTTTCTAGCGCTTGGGAAAGTTTTCGGGCTTCGTCGGTGTTGTGGGATGGATTAATCACTTGGTAATTGTTTTTGTTTTGTTTGTTTTTGTTGTAGGCACAATTGGATGTACCAGCGGACCAAAAGGTAATTAATAATAAAGACAAGGTATAAATTGCGATGGATTTCATGTGTTGATTCCTCCTCTTTTTTATACCAAAGATAATGAATTTCTGCATTTTGTCCTAAATTATTTCGATATCATTCTTCAATTGAAATAAAAATCGTAAATTCGCTTTCTATTTATCGTCAGACGAATATGAGAAAAATAACTTTTTTTTTCCTTTTATGGATATTTTCAACGTTTAGTTTTATGGCTCAAAATAGCGATATTGTGTCTCGTGTTGAGGCAATTCAGGAAAGATATGCTCCCGATAGGCGGGTGACGGTTTTTGATGTTAAAATTTCGATACAGGGCGATGAGCATGTGTTGGAGGGGGAAACTTCTCATCCCAAGGCGTATGGCGAGTTGCAGAAACTTGTGTCGGATACCGTGAAAAATAAAGTCAGACTGTTGCCCGATGAGGTAATCGGAGAGAAATTGTGGGGCGTAATTTATAATTCGGTAGAGAAACTGCACGCCGGCAATAGTTACGGTAGTGAAACCGTGAACGAAGTTTTGCTGGGAACGCCGGTGAGGCTGCTCGACAAGAAAGGGGGCTGGCGCCGTGTACAAACACCCGAAGGATATATCGGATGGGTTTCGGAAGCCATAAAAACCATGACTGAGGCCGAGTTACGCGAATACAATCGAAAACCGAAGGTTATGATAACCGCATTATACGCTGTGGCGTACGAAAAGTGGAGTGTGGAGTCGCAACCGGTTTCCAATTTGTTAATTGGTGACATGTTAGTTTTAAAGGGTACTAAAGATGATTTTTTTCACGTATCGTACCCCGACGGGCGTGAGGCGTTTGTGAAAAAGACGGATGCCAAAGAGTTGAAACAGTGGCTTAACGATATTGAGTTCACACAGGAAAGTATTGTGAAAACAGCCAGGCAATTCGCCGGAATCCCCTATGTTTGGGGAGGAACATCGTCAACGGGACTCGATTGCAGCGGATTTACCAAATTGGTCTATTTCTTACACGGTGTTATCCTTCAACGCGATGCATCGCAGCAGGTGCTGACCGGAAAACTTATCGATGAAGCGGGCGATTTCGACAAACTGGAGCTCGGGGATTTGGTTTTTTTCGGAACCAAAGCAACGGACGAAAACCCGAAAGAAGGAGTTGTTCACGTGGGAATTTATATCGGTGGTAAGCGTTTTATCCACGCTTCCGATTACATTCAGATAGGTAGTTTCGATCCGGCAGATTCACTTTTCGATGAATACAATACCAATCGGTATTTGCGTACGAAAAGAATTATCGGAGAGGTGAATTCCAAAGGAATTGGGCGGATTTTTGAAAACGAATTTTATAAATAGATTTCTCATTCTGAAAGATATGCTATGAAACAGTCTCGTCGTCAATTTATTAAATCTTCCGCAATGGCTGCCACGGCAATATCGCTGCCGGCGCTATCCACCGCAGCTAAACCACAACGCACAAAAAACTCTTCCCAAATGAAACTCTCCTGGACTCCATTCGATCTTGAACTTCGTCACACATTTACCATATCGGGCTTTTCACGAAAAACCACGCCCGTGGTGCTTACCAAAATAGAATACGACGGGCTGACCGGATACGGCGAAGCCTCGTTGCCGCCTTATTTGGGCGAATCGCAGGCATCGGTTATCGAATTTCTGAAAAAAGTGGATTTGTCCGCTTTCAAAGACCCTACGCATTTGGATGAAATTCTGGAATATGTGGACAAAATAGCTGCTAACAACACCGCGGCAAAAGCGGCCGTGGATATTGCTTTGCACGATTTGGCCGGGAAAATCATCGGCGCGCCGTGGCACAAAATGTACGGATTGGATAAAACCAACGTTCCCGATACTACTTTCACCATCGGCATTGATACGGACGAAGTGGTGCGCGAAAAAACACGCGAAGCGCTGGGACGTTTTAATATTCTGAAAATAAAAGTGGGCGGCGCGGACGATAAACGGATGATTGAAGCCATTCGCTCCGTTACCGATTTGCCGCTTGCAGTTGACGCCAATCAAGGATGGAAAGATCGACGCCAAGCGCTTGATATGATTTTTTGGCTGAAAGAAAAAGGCGTTGTAATGGTGGAGCAGCCGATGCCAAAAACCGATTTGGACAGCATCGCGTGGCTTACAGAACAGAGTCCGCTGCCCATTTTTGCCGACGAATCGCTTCAACGATTAACCGATATTGAGCGGTTGAAAGGCGTATTTTCGGGCATCAACATCAAATTGATGAAATGCACCGGAATGCGCGAAGCGTGGAAAATGCGCAACTTTGCTCAAACGCTGGGCATGAAAGTGATGATGGGCTGCATGACGGAAACATCGTGCGCCATTTCCGCCGCCGCGCAGCTTTATGCCGGTATGGATTTCGCCGATTTAGACGGCGCGTTGCTTATCGGCAACGATTGTTTCAGCGGCGCGAAACTGGAAAACGGGAAAATTATCGCCAACGATTTGCCGGGAATTGGGGTGGAGTTGGCGAAAGAGTTAAACTTCGGACGCTAATTTATTTCGTCCGACTCCACCAGCACCGTACCTGCCTGATACATTTCGTTCAATGCCTTATTGTCATCGCCCGCATTCGCATTTACGGCGGCAATGGCATCGGTAATTACATAAGTGTGAAAACCTTGATTGAGCGCATCCAGCACCGTTGCTTTTACACAGTAGTCGGTAGTTAAGCCGCAAACGTACAGGTTTATGATTTTATTGTCGCGGAGGAAATCGGGCAGCGAAGCATTGGTGGCTTCAAAAGCGGAATAGCCGTCGTCTTTGTTGGCCGTGCCTTTTTTAAGTTTCAGGTCGATTTTATCCGTTTGCAAATCGGGATGGAAGTCTGCGCCGTGTGTATTGGCGATGCAGTGCGGCGGCCATTTCTCGAAATGAACCGAATCTTCGGGATGCCAGTCTTGCGACGAAATTACAAAATCGAAGTGTTCGATAATGCGGTTGATAACAGGTACGACTTTATCGCCATCTTTCACACCCAGCGCTCCGCCGGGGCAAAAATCGTTCTGAACATCAACTATTAATAGGGCTTTTTTCATTGTTGTAAGACTTTTAGAATCAAGAGCCAAGAACCACGACGGTAGAGGCCTTTGTAGTTTAAGTTTATAACAAAGAAAAAGGGTTTGGGTTCAATGGGGTGAAGCGACTTCTAAGTCGCTATTTAATAAAGCGATTTAGAAATCGCTTGTCCCATCCAACTTTCCCATCATTTCGAGGTGGCAATGCAAGAGCTCGCCCGTTTTTTCATTGCGAAGATGCAACCCGTTTCCTTGGCAGAATTTATACGATTTGCAGGTGGCGCATTTCCCTGTTTTTGTCCATCGGCGGTCGCGCATTACTTGGTAGCGGGTGTTCCAAACTGTCCAAAAATCGTCTTTGTAGATATTTCCCTGAATGTAATCGCCCCGAAGACTCGGACATGCGCTGATATCTCCGTTTGCCAGTACCGATGCGATATGAACGCCTGCCTGACAAAAAAACGGCGCGTCGCGTACTTCCATTTCATAATCGGCCAAGTAGCCTTCGCAACCGTAAGAAACACGGATTTTCCCCTCTTTTCGGGTGTCGCGAATAAAATTCATCATCTGCACAAACTCTTCGGTAGAGAGTTTGAGCAGCGGGTTGTCTTTGGCTCTTCCTTTGGGGAAAACGGTAAAAAGTCGCCAATGCGTTACGCCCGACGAAACGAGCAGTGATTTTAGTTTGTGCAAGTCCTCGATGTTGTTTTTGTTTACGCAGGTTACCACATCGTAAACCAAATCGGGCGTTGACGCCACGCGGGCAATGGCATTTATGGCGCGCAGCCACGAGCCTTTTTTACCGCGAAACCATTCGTGAGACTCTTCCGTGTAGCCGTCTAAGCTGATTGTTACGGAGCGTAATCCCGCCGCGAGAAGCGAATTGAGCCGCTCTTGAGTCAATCCCCAGCCGTTGGTAACAAACCCCCATGGGTATTCCATTTTGTAGATTTCTTTGCCCACTTCTTCCAAGTCTTTGCGTACGAGCGGTTCGCCACCAGTGATTACAATCATGGTTTTGTGTGGGTTTACGTGCGGGCGGATGTCGGACAGGATTTTCAGGAAATCTTCTTTGGGCATATCGGGTACAATATTTTCCTTGGTGCAGTCGCTGCCGCAGTGCACGCAGTTGAAATTGCAACGCAGCGTACATTCCCAAAACAGGTAGTTCAGCCGATGCAGTTTGGTTTGCGTTTTTTTATGCTCTTGGTAGAGCGAAAGAGTTAGTTTTTTCCAAAGTCCCATTCTCTCAACGTTTTATTTTATATTTTCCGTCGGCCGCACCCCGTACATGGCAATAACCCGATTATCGAATTTGTCTTTGATAATGCGGATGGAGTCGGAGTTTCTTAGCGAATCCGTTTTCGATTCGGCTTGCTGCTGTTTCTTTTCGGGATAGGACTTTCGACAGCAACCTATTAATCCCAGCATGCCAACCAGCGCGGCGAGAATTATTTTGTCGTAAAATGTAAGAAGTCCTTTTCTCATTCTTTTTCTTCCGCTTTTTTTAACGTGAAATTTGCGTCGGTTTTTTCAAAAACACCCTGATTCCAACTTCCGCTTCCTTTTTTTATTCTTTTCATTTGTGCTGAATTTACGGTAAGCGAATCCGGACGGTACAATCCTCCGTTTTGCGCTCCGTCTAAATCTTCAGCATAAATCCAATGATCGACTCCCGGAAACTCGTTGAATTTCAATTCAAATTCACCATTGCTGTTGGTCTTTACCGTATCATTCATCGGTGTGTAACCCGTCTTGTGGATTATCCGAATGTCTTTTATAGGTTTTTTGGACGATTGGTCAACAACTTTTCCTTTTACAACGAAATCGGCCGAGGGGGTTCCGTATTCCGCAGTTCCGGGTTCAAAGATTTCACATCCGGTAAGGTAGGCGATAGTACTCAGAAAAAAGGCGATGATTTTTCCGTAGGTTTTTAAAGCGATTGTCTTCATAAAATCAATTTTCAGTCTTGATCTAGGAGCATAGCTGTATTATATAGACGGAGAAAACGCAAAAACGTTGCGTCGAAATCTAACTATTTTTCAAAAAGACCCTTTTTTTACTTAAATTGTCCCAATTAAAGAAAAAAATCACTATTTGTGGTGATTGTTTCGCATTCGATTATCGTGTTACTTTGCATCGAATTTTTAATAGAATATTTTAACCGATGAAAAGATTAATAATTGTATTACTGGCAATAGGCCAAATTTTTGCTTCTTACTCCACCAACGTTATTCCCGAAAAAGAGGATACACCCAAAGATACACTCAAAGTATATTATTTGGATCAGGTGGTTATAAGTTCTTCTGTAAAAGAAACCAATCAACTGAAAAATTTACCCACGGCTGTATCTGTTATTTCTCCGAAACAGCTCAGTAATAGTCAAATAGAATCGCTGCCCGGATTGAGCGGCGTTATCCCCAACTTTTTTATTCCCTCGTACGGATCCAAAGTTTCCACCCCCATTTATATCCGCGGAATCGGCGCCCGATTAGGCTCTCAAACCGTGAGTATGTATGTGGACAACGTGCCGAGTTTCAATCCCTCGGCGTTCGATTTCGAATTTCAAGACATTCAGCGTGTTGAGGTGTTGCGCGGCGCGCAGGGAACGCTTTACGGCCGAAACGCCATTGGCGGTATTGTGAACGTTTATACACTTTCGCCATTGACGTTTCAAGGTACGAATGTGATGCTCAGCGGCGGAAATTACGGACAACTTGCCGTAAAAGGAGCCACCTATAATAAGCTGAGCGACAGTTTCGGCGTGTCGTTGGCCGGCTATTACAGAAAAGACAACGGCTATTTTGTAAATAAATACACCGGGAAAAAAGTGGATAACTCCGAGAATATCGGCGGACGAATAAAATTGGAATGGGAGATTTCGCCTTCGTTTAAAGCGTTGCTGTTCGGAAATTACGACTACATTTCGCAAGGGGCTTTTCCGTATATGCACGAAGATTCCACGCACGTAAATTTCAACGAACCGTCGTCGTACAAAAGACATTTGATAACCAATGGGCTTTCGTTGCAATATATGGGTAGGGGATTTAGCGTGAACTCAACCACCGGATATCAGTTTTTGAAAGACGATATGAAAATGGACCAAGATTATACGCCACTATCGGTTTTTTCTATCCGTCAGGAACAAAAAGAACACTCGTTGAGTCAGGAAATTACTGTGAAATCGGAAAACGACAGCCGTTATCGTTGGGTGCTGGGCGTGTTTGGATTTTACGATAATCGAACGATTGATACTCCCGTGGCTATTAAAAAAGACGGGATAAAAGGGTTGCAATCGGTTTTCGATGCACTTGCCCAAAACCCGAATACTCCTGTTGTTATGAAATATACAACGGAAAGAATCGACCTTCCCGGTGTTTACAAAAAGCCTTCCCGCGGTGTGGCTCTGTTTCATCAATCTACGTTGAACGATATTTTCGGATTAAAGGGTTTGTCGGCAACTGCCGGTGTTCGGTTTGATTATGAACATACCAAAATAGATTATTTTACCGAAAGTAAAGGAGCTGATATTGAGTTTCGTTTTAAACAAGCTCCGCCGACCGTCCCGAGCACGCCGGTAAACGGTGATACCCTTATGCAGGGCGCTTTCAGCAAAAGCTACTGGGAAATTTTGCCCAAATTCGCCATCAAATATCAACCTGTAGAAACGGCATTTGTCTATATTTCCGCTTCAAAAGGCTACAAGACAGGTGGGTACAACGAACAGTCATTCTCTCAAATATTGCAAAACTCGCTTATGGAGTCGCTTATGCGCAACGCTATGAAGGCAATGCCTCCTCGCCCCGGAGGTGGTGGAGCACCGACACCGAAACCCAATGAAGCACAAACACCGACTTTGGAAGAGCAGTTATCGTACGCTCCCGAGAGAAGCTGGACGTATGAATTGGGCGGTCGTTACGAAATGTTTGAAAGAAGACTTTCAGCTACTTTCGCGTTGTTCTATTCGCAAGTAGATAATATACAGATTATTAAGTTGCTCGATGATGGAAGAGCCGGACGTATTGTTACCAATGCCGGAAAGTCTGAAAGCAAAGGAGTAGAACTTAGTTTGCGATACAATCCGACGCGCAACTTTACCCTCTTTACCGAATACGGCTTTGCCGATGCCAAATTCAAAAATTATCAAACCGAAAAGAAAGAAAAAGGAAAAAATGTACAGGTAGATTATTCCGGAAATCACATTCCGTTTGCTCCGCAACACACATTGAGCGTGGGAGCTACGTATGTGTATAATTTTAAATACGGTTCAATTATCGATCGATTGGTGGCCAATATGCAGTACACCGGCGCCGGAAAAATTTACTGGACCGAAGCCAACGACGTGTATCAACCTTTTTACGGGCTAACCAACGCCAGTCTCGCGGTTGAAAAAGGCGGTTTCGGATTGGAATTCTGGGGAAAAAACATTTTCGATAAGAAATACAACTCGTTTTACTTCACCGCGTCGGATATGGCCGGAAAAGAGAATCACTACGTGCAACGCGGTTATCCGGTGAGATTGGGCGCGACGGTACGGTACAGTTTTTAACAGATAATTCAGTTGTGAAAAAGTTCAACGGCTCAGCCAATATCTATCGAATAACAACTGAGTAACAATTGAATATCTACTGACTACAAGTCCACTTTTCCCATAAGAATCAAAACGATAAGAACGATTGCCGCGGCAATCAGTGTTAGCATAAAAGCCCATTCCCAGTGTTTGGGCTTTTGTTTTTGCTCGTGTTTGGCTTTCAGAAAAACGAACGCGCCGAGTGCATAGAAAAGTATCGACAAAACGAGATATTTTATCCCCACGGTATAGATGACATACACGGCGTAAAGCGTTCCCAAAATGGCGATAAGTTTGTTTAAACTCTTTTCGCGCTTGTCGGCAATGGAAATTTTTATCGCGTAAAGCGACGAAAGCAAATAGGGTATAAGTACTACGGTAGTACCCACGGTAATTACTACCAGATAGGTTTCGTTGAGCGCGGGCGATAGAATGGACAACAGAAACAGTTGCGTGAACAGTTGTGTGAGCAATAGCGCGTTTACGGGCGTTTCTGTTTTGTTGGTTTTTGCCAGGATTTTCGGCATAACGCCTTCGCGCGCGGCTGCATACATCGTTTCTACCGATAAAAGAATCCACGATAAGCTGGCGCCCAGCACCGAAATCATAATACCCACCTGCACAATGAGCGAACCGGCGGGTCCTATCATCGTTCTTCCCAGTACGAGCGAAAGCGGCGTATCGGAATCGGCCAGCTCTTTAGCCGGAATACCTGCCATAGCGACAAAGGTAACGAGCATATAAATGGCGAGTACTGCAAGCACCGAAATGATTATTGCCTTCCGCACCGTTTGCTGACTTTTAGCTCTTCCCGATAATACCGAGGCCGCTTCAACCCCGATAAAGCACCACAAAACCACGGCCATAGCATCTTTTATTTGCAGCAGCGGGGAGGTGGTTTTTCCGGTGGATGCGAGTTTGCTTTGCCAATCGGGAACGTTGAAAATTTCGTTATCCACCAACGAAAATCCCAATAAAACAACTAACGCGATAGGTACAAGCTTGGCTACAGTAACAATGAAATTCAGAATAGCGCCCTCGCGAACGCCCGCGAGAAGAATAATGTAAAAAAACCAAAGAATGGCGGAACCCGAAATAAAGCAGGTAAGTGGCGAAAGGGCATATTCGCCCAATAAGTCGTTCAATGTTTTGAAAAACAGTACCAGATAACTGATATTTCCCAGCCAGCCCAACGACCAATATCCCCACGCGGAATTAAAACCCATATAATCGCCGAAACCGTCTTTCGCGTACGCGTAGATGCCGCTTTTCAGCTCCGGCTTTTTGGCGGAAAGATAAATAAAAACCAGAGCCAGCGTTAATGCGCCTGCGCCGCCGAAAATCCAGGTCTGTATCGTACCCATCGGGTTGGCCACATTGATGAGGTCTTTGGGCGAGTTGAAAATCCCCGAGCCGATCATCGACCCCAGCGATACGAAGACCAATAGCCACAAACCGAGTTTTTTCTGTTGGGTGTTCATTGTATTGAGTGTTTGGTTTGCAAATGTAGGTATTTTGTGTGGTTGTTGAGGCGGTGGGAAAGTTTTTTTGTAATTTTACTGTTATTAAGGCGTACGGACATTCCGGGCGTACGGACATTCTTGTCCGTATATAAAATAAAGAAAAAATGGAAAAAAGAGAACACTATCGCCGACAATTGCCACACTATCAGCAACCCGGGCAAGAATATTTCATTACCAAAAATCTAAAAGACGCCGTTCCTCCCAAAGCGCTAAAACGCTATTCGTCGGAGTTGGAGATATTGAGCGATAAAATTAAGCATCTACAATCAGATAAAACGAAAGCTGGTGTTTTGAAAGAACTAAAAAAAGAGTACGCCTTGTTGCGAAAAAAGTACATCAACGCCTACGACAATTTGCTTGCGCTTGACCGGAGTTCGGAAATTAATCTGAATAGTCCCGACAATCAGAGGATTATGATCAATGCCTTTCGATATTACGAAGGCAGGCGACTCGAAAACTACGCGTTTTGCGTAATGCGCAACCATTATCATTGGGTGATGAGGCTGTTTGAAAAAGACGAGAACGGAAAACCTGTTTATTTGCAAGATATTTTGAAAGTGGTCAACGGATTTTCCGCCTACGAAATCAACAAACAAGAAAACAGAGTTGGAAGAAAAGTGTGGCAAGACGAGAATTTTGAAACTACTATCCGCGATTTCCGACACTCATATAACGCTATTATGTACACCATTAATAATCCGGTGAAAGCAGGATTGGTGGGGCATTGGAGAGATTGGAGCGGAACTTGGTGCGCGTTCGATTTATAGAGAACGGGTGTTTAGGAATATGGATATTCTTGTCCGTATAATTACAAACGAGTAAGAATACCCGTGTACTCTTTGTGTACAGACAAGAATGTCTGTACACCCTTGTGCAAATCGTATATTTTTCTTACTTTCGCAACTTAATTTATAAACAGACTTTATTATATGTACAACTGGTTTGAATGCAAAGTGCGTTACGATAAAACGCTGGACACGGGAATGATAAAAACCGTTACGGAACCCTATTTGGTTGACGCGCTATCGTTTACCGAAGCCGAAGCGCGAATAATCGAAGAGATGAAGCCTTATATTTCGGGAGAATTTACCATTTCCGATATCAAAAGAGTGAAGTTTTCCGATACGTTTTTCAACGAATCGGGCGACCGGTATTACAAGGCTCGACTTTATTTTATTACCTTGGACGAGAAAAGCGGCGCCGAAAAGAAAACCGCGGTAAATATGCTCGTACAAGCATCTACCGTGAAAGAAACCGTGGAAATAGTGGATGCGGAAATGAAGAAAACGATGATTGACTACACCATTGCTTCGGTTACGGAAACACCGTTGATGGATGTTTTCCCCTATTCCAAGGAACAAAAAACAGAGAAAGAGGCAGAATGACAGTACAATCGAATATCGAAGCGCTGCGCGAAACGGTTCCCGAATCGGTGAAAATTATAGCCGTATCCAAATTTCATTCCAACGAAACCATTCTCGAAGCGTACAACGACGGTCAGCGCGTTTTTGGGGAAAGCCGCGTGCAGGAACTGATTCCCAAACACGCTGAATTGCCCAAGGATATCGAATGGCATTTTATCGGCAATTTGCAGCGAAACAAGGTGCGCGAAATTGTCCCGTTTGTGCATCTTATCCACAGTTTGGACAGCGAGCGATTGATGCGCGAAATTGAAAAACGCGCCGCTGCTGTAAACCGAAAGGTTTCGTGTTTGCTGCAACTTCACGTTGCCGACGAAGATACCAAATCGGGATTTTCGCCCGATGAATGCCGTCAATTTCTCGCCGACGGTAAATGGCGCGACTGTGCGCACATTCAATTGGCCGGCGTGATGGGAATGGCTACGTTTACCGATGATACCGAGCAAATCCGACAGGAATTCAAGCAGATAAAATCGCTTTTCGACGAGTTTAAACAAACTTATTTTGCCGATGACGAGCAGTTTAAAGAGGTGTCGATGGGAATGTCGGGCGATTACGGCATTGCCATGGAAGAGGGCAGCACGATGATTCGGGTGGGCACGCTTATTTTTGGAGAGAGGTAAGGCGTGTTACGTGTTACGTGTTACGTGTTACGTGTTGCGAGTTGCGAGTTCCGAGTTGCGAGTTGCGAGTTAAATCTACGCCATAAACATTTTCAATCAACATTTCGTTTCTATCAATAAAAATTCTTACTTTTGTCTTACTTGTAAAAACCGAAAAACTTTTCAATACAATGGCAAATCTACAAACAAAATTCGCCGGATTAACGCTAAAAAATCCGCTTATTGCCGCCAGTAGCGGCTTAACAAACACTTTACACAAGATTACCGAATTGGAAAAAGCCGGTGTAGGTGCGATAGTTCTCAAATCGTTGTTCGAAGAGCAGATTGAGAATCACTCTGAGAAATTGACCGATATGTCCGATTATCCCGAAGCGGCGGACTACATCAACGCCTACATCAAAATGAACCACGTGGATAAGTATCTCGATTTGATTCGTTCGGCTAAGGCGGAGTGCGATATTCCTATCGTGGCGAGCATAAACAGCTATAAATTAACGCACTGGACGGATTTTGGAAAGAGTATCGAAGATGCGGGAGCCGATGCCATCGAACTGAATATTTTCCTGCTAAACGCAGGTGAATTCGAAGATAATTACTTAGAAAACTCTTATTTGAGCATTGTAAAACAGATGCGCAAAACGGTGAAAATTCCCGTTGTGGTAAAAATGGCGAAGAATATCAGTAATTTGCCCGGACTGGTAGGCAAAATGAAATCGCTGGGAGCTAACGGCGCGGTGCTTTTCAATCGATTCTACCAACTCGATATTGATATAAACAAAATGGAAATTACCGCCGGAACGGTTTTCAGTAATCCCGCCGATTTTCACGATACCCTTCGCTGGACAGCGATTGTGACCGGTCGTGTGCCTGAATTCGATATCGCCTGTTCCTCCGGAGTACACTCGTGGGAAGATGCCGTAAAAGGCATTTTGGCCGGCGCGTCGGGTATTCAGCTTTGCAGCATGCTTTACGAGCACGGACTCGGCTCTGTGGGTGAGATTCTTACGTGTATGGACGAGTGGATGGAGCAAAATAATTACGAACACATTTCCGATTTCAAGGGAAAACTAAATTATGCCAATATCGCAAGTCCCTCGTTATACGAACGCGTTCAGTTTATGAAATATTTCTCAAACTTCCAGCAATGAACATACAACAACTTGAGTACATAATCGCCGTTGATAATCACCGTCACTTCTCGAAAGCCGCCGAAGCGTCATTTGTTACGCAACCTACGCTGAGCATGATGATACAAAAATTAGAGGATGAACTGGGTGTCAAAATTTTCGATAGAACACAACTTCCGGTGCAGCCTACCGAAATCGGACGGAGGATTATTGATCAAGCTCGTGTTTCTATAGCCCAGATAAATCAGATAAAAGATATCATTCAGGAGGAAAAAGGCATTATTAAAGGTACTTTCCGATTGGGGATTATCCCTACGGTTTCGCCCTATTTGCTGCCTAAACTGATGGATGTGCATACGCAGGCGAATACAGATATTAAAATAACAATCAGAGAGTTAACGACAGATAATATCCTTCGTGGATTGGCAAATGATTCGCTTGACGGAGGAATTTTAGCCACGCCTTTGAATGATGATTCCGTTACCGAAAGACCGCTTTATTACGAAAGATTCTTCGCTTATGTTTCTCCGAAGGAACGACCGTTGTATGTAAAAAATGAGCTCGATGAAAGCGACTTGAACAATGGAAAACTCTGGATGCTCGACGAAGTGCATTGTTTCAGAACGCAAATCTTGCATTTGTGTAACATGAAAAAGCGTCGTACGTCGCAGTCTATTTTCACGTTCGAAGCGGGGAGTATCGATACGCTTATAAATATTGTGGATAACAACGACGGATTGACGGTGATTCCCGAAATGGCGATTTACAACCTGAGTGAAACTCAGAAAAAAAATGTACGCGCATTTAAAAACAGTACCCCCGTGCGCGAAATCAGTCTGATTACTCGAAAAGAATTTATTCGCGAGCGTTTGCTCAATATTATCGTGGATGAAATAAAAAACGGGGTGCCTGCCTCACTGAAAGATGAAATGCTGAAAAAATATGTGATTCCGTTGTAGAAAATTATCGGAAACAAAAAGCAAAAGCATCGGCGAGGTTTTGAGAAACCTGTCGATGCTTTTGTGTAAAACCCGGTGATGTGTTTAGAACGTCATTTTTGCTCCTACAAACAAACTTCGAGGCGTTGCCGGTCCGTAAATATATGATGATGCACGTCCGGCGCCGGTATCGAAATCGGATTGATAAGCGTTGAAAATATTTTGTACGCCCGCGCTCAATTGCAAGGTGTAATACTCCAACACGGGAATATCGAACGTCAGTTTGGAATGCAGTTCGAAGAACGATTTGACATTTTCTATCTTATTTTCTGCCAGCACCCTGTCGCCCGGTTTTGCTAGATCTCTGTCGCCCGCTTCGTGCGGAACCAGCATTTTTCCGGTATAATTTCCCGAAAGCACTGCCGAAAAGCGTTTCGCCGGTTTCCACGTGGAAACAAAATAGCCGTAGGTGTTGGGCGTGCGCATAAATTCGCGGTATTTTTCCACACCGTCAATGGGTTCGCGCGCTTCGTCGAACAAGCTTTTTTGCACAGTCAGTCCCAATTGCAGGTCAAGCAAACTGCGGTAAGCCATTCTTCCTTCCAGTGTTAATCCGTACACTTTGGCACCGCTCGCGTTATATACGATTTTTTTGGTAACTCCACTTTCTTCCTCGTCTTTGGTATCGAACGGATTTTTCAGCGTCGTGTAAAATCCCTCTACCAATGTGTTAAACTGGAACGCTCCGGCGGTGTGATAAAAATCTACCGACCCGCTGAAACTGCGCGAACGCTCTTCTTTCAGTTCCTTCGACAATTCGCGAATAATTTGCTCTCCGCCGGCGATATCCACGTGCAAATCCTCATCGAAATATTGCGGAGCGCGGAACCCTTCGCTATACGACAAGCGGAAGTTAACCTTTCCGTTGGGATTGTAGCGCAAATTGGCGCGCGGACTGAAAATAGGCGATTTCACCAGCGAGTGTTTGTCTAATCGTCCTCCCACCAAAATGCCCCAATGGTCGTTTTTCCATTCGTTTTGCAGGAATGCGCTCACGGTACGTGTTTTCTGATCGATGTCCTGCGAACGATAACCGCTTACGTCGTTCAACGCATTTTTCAAGTATTCCGCGCCGGCAGTCAGCTCGGCGGGCATAAACAAAAACCGGTCGATGTTTCGCGTATATTGTCCGCCAAAGTGATACACCATCTCGGTGGAGCGGCCGTAGGAACCTAATCTGCCGTTCAGGTTTTCAATAATTTTGTTGTATTCTTCGATGCTCTTTTCGTCCGTTTTGTCCACTTCGGGAGTAATTCCAACAGGAATTCCCGCGCCGTAATAGCTTTTGCGAAGCGTGTGCTGCGCTGATGCATAGAGGTTGAAACGGTTTTTGTAATCGGCAGTTGTTTGCGTGTAGTTAATTCCGCCGCCGTTGATGTAGTGCTCCAATTGTTCGGTAACGTGCGATTGAAACGGCTGCAGTTTTAAGCTGTCGCCACCGCGGCGAAATTCGTGCATGTTGTGATACTCAAGCGTTAGCTTAGAATAAATGCCGGTTTTGATGAAGGAGCGGAAACCTAACGACCGGTTTTTGAGCATCGGCATTTCGGTAAAACCGTCGTTGTCGTGGTCGTAGCCTTGGCGGTCGCGATTTTGTCCGTAGAGCATCAAGCCTATTTTTCGGTTGTCGGAAACAATGGCGGCATTAAACATCGTGTTGTTTTCGAGGGCTTTGCCGTTTATTGAGGTTAGGGTGTGGCTCAAATCGCCGCTGTTTCGGGTGGGTTCTTTGGTGATGATATTGATAACTCCGCCGATAGCTGACGAGCCGAACAACGCCGAGCCGCCTCCGCGGATAACTTCCACGCGTTCAATCATATTGGTGGGGATTTGCTCCAATCCGTAAACGCCGGTGAGGGCACCGTAAATGGGACGCGAGTCGATGAGGATTTGCGAATAGGCGCCTTCCAAACCGTTGATTCTCACCTGTGTGAATCCGCAGTTTTGGCAGTTGTCTTCCACGCGCAATCCGGGTTGGAAATTGAGTGCTTGCGCCAGGTTTTTGGAGTTGGTGTTTTCGAGCATCTTCACGTCCAACACGCTCACCAGCGAGGGCGCGAGCATTCGGTTGGTTTCGTTTCGGTTTGCCGATACCACCACCGTGCTGAGGGCGATGCTTTCTTCTTCGAGTTCGAAGTCCAATTCCATCGTTTTTTTGGCAACAATATTCACTTCTTGCGAAATGGTTTTGTAGCCAATCATTTTCACTTCAATCGTGAATTTTCCTTCGGGCAGGTTTTTCAGAAAATAGTGCCCGGTTTCATCGGTAGTTGTGCCAATGGTTGTCCCTTTCAGTTGAATGGTAACGTAGGGTAGGTGTTCGCGAGTGTTTTTGTCGAGTACGTGTCCGAAAATGTTCGCGTCGGTTCCTTTTAGAATAATATCGTCAGCCTGTACCGATGCGAACAGTGTGAACAGGCTCAGAATGAGCATATATATTTTTTTCATTTGTTTGTAGTTTTAGAGCCACAAGAACCAAGATATCAGAATGAAGACTTTGCGCTTGAATTATTCAAAGCCGTGGATATGAGTATAGCCGTCTTCTTCTGCTTAGGACTCAGACTCTTCATTTGTTTGTAATTTTTTGTAATGAGAATAGGGTTGCGAATCGCGAGATATTCTGGCGCAATCCACTTCTTGTCAACACGTCAACTAGTTAACATGTCAACTAAATAATAAAAATGAAAATTTAGGCGGCTGCGGGCGGCGCACGGGAAAGGTGTTGGTTTTCAGCGGTTAGCTGAATGGTGAGCCCTTTGTAATTGGGATAAACGGCTGTTTTTTGAGTTGGTTTTGCAGATAAATCAAACTCAGGAACAACAGCGGAAGTAATAGTTGTGTGAAAAAACTGATGCAGCAGTAAGAATTGGCCATCGGTATGTGTGTGGTCTCCTTTTTGAAAAGGGTGCGAGTGCACATAAGTGACTTTCTTAACGACGTGCGTATGCGTAAAAAACGATATGCTGCTCACATATCCTATAAAAAGGAGAGTAAGCGCCCATTGGGTTATATTACGCATTTTTATATTCACAAGCGCAAAGGTAGTCATTTTGACATAAAAAAATTATCTTTGCAACAGAAAAAGGGAGAAAATCTAAATTATCAATCTAAAGACCAACATTTTTTTAATGCAACCGCTCGAAATTATTCAAAAGTATTACAAGCCGGGGACTAAACTGTATAATATTTACATCTCACATGTAACGGATGTAACCAATAAAGCTTTGTTCGTGGCACAAAAGCATCCCGAACTGGCTATAGATGTGAAATTTCTTGAGGAAGCAGCCATGTTGCACGATATTGGTATTTTCAAGACCAAAGCACCCAATATTGCCTGCGAAGGTAAAATGCCCTACATTTGCCACGGTTATTTAGGGAGAGAAATTCTCACCGAAGAGGGGTTTCCTAAGCACGGTTTGGTGTGTGAACGGCATACCGGCACCGGGCTGAGCTTAGAAACCATATTGATTCGAAAACTTCCCATTCCGCACCGCGATATGCGCCCTAAAAGTCTCGAAGAGAAAATCATCTGTTTTGCCGATAAGTTTTACTCCAAATCGCAGTTGGGAAAAGAAAAACCCCTTAAAAAAATAAGAGCCAATTTAAGAAATCACGGTACGCATCAAGTGGAGATATTTGATGAATGGTGCGAGTTTTTTTTGTGATACTCTCTTCCGCCACATCTGAACGCTTTGATCATTCGCACGGGTGACTTAAAAGTAAGTATTTCAACTTTTAACTCTCGATTGTAATTTTTGGCAAACTTTTTGCGGTGATAACATCTGAATAGTGAAGATTTTTTATTGCCAGAAGGCAACTCTATATTTATTAGATAATTATGAAAAAAAATAACGATTACATCGATTCGGAAGAATTGTACGATGACGATATGAATTTAGACCCAACGGAAGAAGATACCGATGGGGTAAAAACTGAAGCCGAAGACAATTTGGCAGGAGATTTGGATCCGGCACAAGAACTGCAGGAAAAATACGATGACTTAAACGACAGTTATTTAAGACTTCATGCCGAATTCGATAATTTCCGCAAGCGCACGATGAAAGAAAAAGCTGATATCATTAAAAGCGGAGGAGAGCGTGTCTTAGTAGATATACTGCCTTTTGCCGATGATTTCGAACGTGCCTTGCTGGCGCTTCACGAGGCAGAAGATAAAGCTGCTATGGTGGAGGGAATGGATTTGATTTATTCTAAGTTTGTGAGTTTCATGAACCAACACGGCGTAAAAGAAATTGAGGCAGTTGGGCAACCTTTCGATGCCGATAAATTTGAAGCCGTAACAACTGTCCCGGTTCAGGATGAATCGCAAAAAGGACTAGTAATTGACTGTGTGCAGAAAGGTTATCAACTGCACGATAAAATTATTCGTTATCCCAAGGTTATTGTAGGAGAGTAAGATGGCAGCGAAAAGAGATTATTACGAAATACTGGAGGTCTCGAAATCGGCATCGGCCGAAGAGATAAAAAAGGCCTACCGCAAGAAAGCGATTCAGTATCACCCCGATAAAAATCCGGGTGACGCGAAAGCCGAAGAAATGTTTAAAGAAGCTGCCGAAGCTTACGAAGTACTCAGCGATGAGAACAAACGCGCCCGCTACGACCAATTCGGTCATGCCGGTGTAGGCGGAACAGCCGGAGGCGGATTTGGCGGAGGCATGTCGATGGAGGATATTTTCTCACAGTTCGGCGATATTTTCGGCGGTCATTTTGGAGGATTCGGTGGTTTTGGCGGATTCGGCAGAAGCGCACGACGTACCAACCGCGGTTCCGACCTTCGGGTAAAAGTAAAGCTCAACCTGAAAGAAATTCTCAACGGTGTCGAGAAAAAAATAAAGGTGAAAAAATATGTGTCGTGTACGCAATGCAGCGGAAACGGTTCAGAAAACGGCACTTCGGTAAGCACCTGCGGCACGTGTAACGGTTCGGGTGTGGTAACACGCGTGGCAAACACCATTTTGGGACAGATGCAAACCACATCCACTTGCCCGTCGTGTAACGGTGACGGTAAGACCATTTCGAAAAAGTGCGCGCATTGCAACGGCGACGGAATCGTTCACGATGAAGAAGTAATTTCAATCCGCATCCCTGCCGGTGTCGAAGAAGGAATGCAGTTATCCATGTCGGGTAAAGGAAATGCAGCCCGCCGCGGAGGCATAAACGGCGATTTGCTTATTTTGGTAGAAGAGGAGGAAGATCCAAACTTAATCCGCGATCGCAACGATATTATTTACAATCTTTTCATTAGTTTTCCTACCGCGGCACTGGGTGGAACGGTGGAAGTTCCTACCATAGAAGGTGTAGCCAAAGTGAAAATCGATCCGGGAACACAGCCGGGCAAAGTGCTTCGACTGCGCAACAAAGGATTGCCCAGCGTAAACGGTTTCGGAACAGGCGACGAATTAATAAACGTAAACGTTTACGTTCCCGAAAACCTGAGTGATTCCGAAAAGAAAAAAATTGAAGAAATGGACAAATCTCCCAATTTTGCACCATCAAAAGCAGCAAAGAAAAGCGTGTTCAATAAATTCAAGAAAATGTTTGACTAAACCACATCTTTTAATACGAATGAGAGCGGGAAACTTCGGTTTTACCGCTTTTTTTTGGTGTGATCAAACTCAACGAGACTATTGATAAATTTAATGTTTAATGTTAAATTAGCTTTAAATTGAAACGAAAAGGATAAAATAAATTTTAAAATGCCATATTATTCAAACTTTTTTTATTCTTTTGCTAATACGAATAAAAACACAGCAATATAATTATGAGTAGCTATTCCATCAAGTCCTTGGAGCAATACTTCAAGGAGTACAGGCGTTCGATTAAAAAACCGAAAAAATTCTGGGCTAAAATTGCCGAAAACAACTTCACGTGGTATCAGAAATGGGACAAAGTACTGGAGTTTGATATGCAAAAAGCGGAGTTTACCTGGTTCAAAAATGCCAAACTCAACATCACTAAAAATTGTATCGACCGTCATTTGGCGAACAAAGGCGATCAAAATGCGCTGATTTTCGAACCGAACAATCCTGAAGAACCATCGAGCGCGTACACCTACAGCCAGCTTTACGCCGAAGTGTCCAAAATGGCGAATGTGCTTCGCGAGCAAGGTATTCAGAAAGGCGATAGGGTTTGCATCTACTTACCGATGATTCCCGAACTGGCTTTCAGTGTTTTGGCCTGTGCGCGCATCGGAGCTATACATTCGGTGGTTTTTGGCGGATTTTCGGCCAATGCGTTGTCCACCCGCATTAACGATAGTACTTGCAAGATGCTTATCACAGCCGATGGTGGATTCAGAGGGGCTAAAACCATCGATTTGAAAAAAATTGCCGATGATGCGCTTAAAAATTCTCCAAGTGTAGAGAAAGTGCTTGTAGTAAAACGCACCCATCAACCCGTAGAAATGAAAGAAGGGCGCGACCTGTGGCTGCAACCTCTGTTGGATGAAGCGCCGGCAACAAGTATGGCGGAAGTGATGGATGCCGAAGATCCGCTGTTTATTCTGTATACCTCGGGTTCAACCGGAAAGCCGAAGGGCATGTTGCACACAACCGCCGGCTATATGGTATATACGGCTTACACGTTTAAAAATGTTTTCGACTATTCCGACGGCGATGTGTACTGGTGCACGGCCGATATCGGGTGGATTACAGGGCACTCTTACATTATTTACGGTCCGTTGCTTAACGGTGCCACCACGGTTATTTTCGAAGGAATTCCTTCTTATCCCACGCACAGTCGGTTTTGGGAAGTGGTTGAAAAACATAAGGTTAATCAGTTTTATACTGCGCCTACGGCTATCCGGTCGTTGGCGAAAGAGAAGGTCGAATATGTTCAGAACTTTCTGTTAGATTCACTCAAAGTTATTGGTTCCGTGGGCGAACCTATAAATGAGGAGGCTTGGCATTGGTACAACGACCATGTGGGCGGAAAAAAGTGCCCGTTGGTAGATACGTGGTGGCAAACCGAAACAGGAGGAATATTGATTTCGGCCATTCCTTTTGTAACACCCACCAAGCCGACTTATGCTTCGCTGCCGTTTCCGGGAATAAAACCGGTGTTGATGGACGAATTGCGAAACGAAATTGAGGTGAACCAGAAAATCGGAAATCTGTGCATTGAATATCCCTGGCCGGGCATTGCCCGAACCATTTGGGGAGACCATCAGCGATATATCGATACCTATTTTACCACATTTCCGGGGAAATATTTTTCGGGCGATAGCGCCTTGCGCGACGAAGTGGGGTATTACCGCATCACGGGACGGGTTGATGACGTGATTATCGTATCGGGGCACAACTTAGGAACGGCGCCAATCGAAGATGTTATTAACGAACATCAGTTTGTTGCCGAAAGCGCTATTGTGGGCTATCCGCACGATATTAAAGGCTATGCGCTTTACGGATTTGTGGTGCTGAAAGAGGCCGGTGCGTGGCGTATCAAGGACAACTTGATGAAAGAGATAAACCAGTTGGTTTCCGACCAGATTGGGGCGATCGCCAAATTAGATAAAATTCAGTTCGTAAACGGATTGCCTAAAACCCGTTCCGGGAAAATCATGCGTCGCATTTTGAGAAAAATTGCCGAAGGTGAAGATTCCGATTTTGGAGATGTCAGCACACTGTTGAATCCGGAAATTGTGGATGAGATAAAGGAAGGAAAGGTTTAAAAGTAAATAAACGATAAGAGTTAAGATATTGATAGGCTTGCGCAATAGATTCCGTTTCTCAACGGAATGATAGACTCACTTCGTTCGTGACAGTGTGTTGATTTGAAGGGCTTTATCTGCATTGCTCTATTCTCCGCTTCGTACAGGACTTTCGCCGTAGACGTTATCAATTCAAGCTGTTTTTACAATCAAAGATAAAGCGCGACTCATAACAGCCACGCTTTATCAACTTTGAACATCAAACGTTTAGAACTTATTGCAACGCTCAAAAAAGTTAATCGCTTCCAACTCTTTGCGCATCGCCTCTTCTTCGGCGTCGGTCATATTTTGGAAGGGCGTGCGGTTGATGCCCAAATCCAACCCGATGAGTTTCATTATGCGCTTGCCGCCCACAATGTTCCCCCGATAATTCACGATAACGTTAATCACATCTTGCGAAAAGTTTTGTTTCTCACGTGCGGTTTCCAAATCGCCCGCGTTCCACGCGTCGATAATTCCTACCAGTTCGCGGCCGTTGTAATTGGTGGTTCCGCCAATTCCGCCCTGCGCGCCGCCCATCGCCAACGCGGGAAGGATGGTCTCGTCTTGTCCGTGCAGCATATCGAATTTACCGCCGGCATATAATCGGCATTGGTTGTACTCGTAAATGCTTTCGAACGTGTATTTGATGCCCGCGAAGTTGGGGATGCGTCCGTCAACCGCTTTCAGGAAGGGAAGCATCGGCAGGAAAACGCCGCTCAGCGCGGGAATGTGATAGAAGTAAAACGGCAGATCGGGCGCGCCGCAAGCAATTTCTTCGCAGTATTTCACCAACTCTTCCACCCTTCCGGCTTTGGGAAACGGTGATGCCATCGCGCCAACGCCAAACGCGCCGATTTCTTGCGCGTGCCGCGCCAGTTTGTGGCTCTGTTTCACGCAGGTGCTGCCCACGTGTACAATCACTTTAAATCCTTTGGGGGCCACGCTTACCCATTTTTCGGCAAGCAGCATTCGCTCTTCTTCGGTAAGCATATAGCCTTCGCCCGATGATCCGTTGATGAAAACGCCCACCAATCCGTTTTTCTGCAACATTTCAGCATATGCCGCGATGGGTTCGAGGTTCACTTCGCCATTTTTGTCGAACGGAGTAAACGGAGCATCAATAAGTCCTGTAATTTTTTCGAATTTCATAGTTTAATTTGCTTTGAGCGGTTGGCTGTCTGCCTTGTGTTGAAGTATTCAACCGTCCGCGTTTTATTTATTTTTTCTAATTTTGAGTTAGTAACGTGAGAAAAAGAAGTTGGTAAAAATAATACAATATGTTGAAGTAAATTAGCCCGCGACTCTCCCCTTAAGTTAAGGGGAGTACCGCCGATAGGCGGGGAGGGGTTATGAGTGAATGCTTTGATTTAAAATCATAACCCCTCCGCTCTCCCGATAGCTATCGGGATCGCTCGTCCCCTTAACTTAAGGGGACAGTTGCGCAGGTCATAATTTCACTATTCATCATAAAAACACCAACTTATTTTTACCCATTATTCACAACTATTCCTCTCTGTCTATCGACTCCCACGTGTATCCTTTTACCTCTTTTTTATTCTGAGAAATGAGACTGAGAAGCACGGCAATAACAATGCTTGCCGCCATACCGATAAATCCGTAGAGCAGAAACGAGAGGGTAGTGTTGTTTTTCACCAAAACCAACACGATAATTCCCGCCACGATACCGACCAATGCCGACCACGCGTTTACCCGAGGGAAGAAAATTCCGAGGATAAACAACGCGCCCAACCCGCTGGTCAGCAATCCGAGGAAGGTGTTGAATTGATCCCAAAGCGAGGCGATATTCCACGTTGCCAGCACGAGCGCCATCGCGATACCAAACAAGCCTACGATAATTCCCGACCATCGCGCCACCGACATACTGCCTTTGAGCGTGGGTTTACGACGCAAGGTTTTATAGAAATCGGACGTAATGACCGCCGCCACCGAGTTGATGTTGGACGACAGCGTACTCATCGCGGCCGCGAAGATAGCGGCAATGAGCAATCCGGCAAAGCCGACAGGCATTTCCGATACGATAAATTGAGGAAAAACCGAGTCGATATTCGGATTGGTTATCGCCATTTGCGCGGCGTTGGATTTGTAGAACGCGAAAAGTCCCGTTCCCAGCAGGAAAAAGAGGATGCTTACCGGCACACTGATAATTCCGTTGAGCCAGATGCTTCGAGCGGTGGCTTTTTCATCTTTCGTTGTCATATATCGCTGAACCACAGACTGGTCGCTGGTATAAGAAATCAAGGTGTTCGCCAATCCTCCGATAAGAACGACCCAGAAAACAGGCTGCGACAGGTTGAAGTTGAAATCGAACGTGTGGAATTTATTGAATTCTATCGAAGTGCGCCAAAATTCACCCAATCCGCCTTCCACACCCACAATCATAAAGGCGAAAGCCGCCAGCGCGCCCGCGATAAGGATAAACCCCTGAATGACGTCGCCCCAAATCACGGCTTCCATTCCGCCGCTCGTACAGTAAATAATGGTAACCACGCCCATAATCAGAATGGCGTAATAGACGCTGAAACCGGTTACGGCGTTGAGTGCCAGCGACGGTAAAAACAACACGATGGCAATGCGGCTGACCATAAAAAAGACGAAAAGCGCCGATGCCATCCAACGTACAATGCGATTAAAGCGCGCTTCGAGGTATTCGTACGCCGTTTCGAAACTAAAGCGTCGGAAAAACGGCAAAAAGTAGCGAATGACTACCGGGGCAATAAGGATGATGGTAAGGTTGAAAGTGAGCATCCGCCAATCGGTGGCGTACGATTTTGCCGGAATGGAAATAAACGTAATGGCGCTCAAGGTGGTGGCAAAAATGCTTATTCCGGCTGCCCACCACGGAATGCGTCCGCTTGCCTTGAAAAAATCGTCGGTGCTGCTCTCTTTTTTCATAAAGAAGAATCCGAGCATCAGCATTCCGCCGAAATAAAGAATAAGCACGGCATAGTTGATCCATCCGAATTGGGTTTTGGTGCTGAACGTAAGTCGTGTGATTCGCGGCGAACGAATGCCGGGGCGAATTTCGCCACCCGCAATGTACACGCTTTCGCCGTCGGACACATCGGCGGTAACCGCTACGGGCGCATTTTCGGCTTCGCCGGCTTCGTACCACGTGTCGGTTACGGTGTTGTAAACAAGTATTTTGTTGTTGAATCCGGCGTGATGCTGCCACAAACTGTCTCGAACGGAAACCGCTCCTTCGTTGATGGCTTTCTCCACTCGGTTGAACGTTTCGCCGGAATCGCCGCCACAAAGCAAAATATGCGACGCGCCAACGGCAGAGGCGGTGCTCATAGCCAGCGGAAGCGGTGTTTTGTCTTGCAGCAGAATATCGTTTCGCTTATCCCAAGCGCGCTGCAGCGGACGATACCGATATACCGACGAGTAAAACTGTGTGATATCCGACGTTTTGTTGCGACCACCAAAAACAAATACCGATATTTCTTCGCCATCCTGCTGTGCCGCCACGGTTGCGCCGGAAACCGAGACCGGGAAATCGGGCAGCTGCTGCCAGCCTTTTTCGGAATTTTGCGCATCCAGCATCAGAAATTGGTTCGACGAGGAACCGTCTGCCCGTTCGCCACCTATCAGATAAACCGTGTTTCCGATGGTGGTTGCCGTGCTGTTTTTTACGGCGAAAGGCAGTTTCGGCAAGTTGGTTATCGACAACTCTTTCCCGTTGTATGACAACAAAAGCGTTTCGTCGGAAAGCCCGTCCGGCGTTTGTCCGCCAATGCACAACATCCCACCCGAAACCGATGCGTAAGCGCCCTCCGCCACGGGGGCGGGCAAAGCGTTGTTGTGGTACACCGTTTCCAAATTACCGTTTTTGGATTGCGTAAATACCAGCACTAAATCGGATAGCGTTTTCTTGCCACCCTGCCAAGGTTTGCCTTCGGGAAACGAAGAGCCGCCGACTAACAGAAAATAATTTCCCTGTTTGCCGAAAAAACAGCCTGCCAAACCTTCATCCAGCAGCGAATCGCCGAGTTGCTGGTATGACCACACGTTGTTTTGGTGCAGTTGGCTCAGGCTTTTCTGCGCCGCCAGATGTAACGGAACGAGAAGAAAAACGAGTGCGAAAAATAGTTGCTTTGTTGTATTCATTGTTTTAAATTTTTTAGTACAGGAAACCAAATAGCCAGAGGGGGATTCTATTTAAAAACCCGGTTTCAATATTGTCCATCGCGATAAAAGCATCAGCCACATCTTTTATTTGGCGGCTATCCTTATTTGCCCCTCCTACTTCAAATGTAAATGTCGAATCCACCAAAAATCGCCTCCTCTTATCGGAATCTCTACTTTGTGGTTCATATTTAATCAAAAAACGTTTTTCTGAAAACACATATATCTACCAAAATCGTTCTTTCAAAAGTGCATTTTGAGCGTATTACTTCACTTTTTCCGGACTATAAATCAATCCGTCCACCGCTTTTTCGCCGTCGGGCGTAACGAAAACAAAGGTGTACATCCATTTTACCAAGCGCACTTCGGGACGTTTGAACTCCCCGACGGGCATTTTCAGCAACACCTTGTTCCAGCCCTTGTTGAGGTGCACGGTGATGGGCGGACGCGCCGTCAGGTTTTCGTTGCCGAGAGCAATTTCGTTCGATTTTTGGGTGTGTGTTGCCGTCCAAACGGGCGGAAGTATCTCTTTGTCGTTTATCCAGGCGCGGCTGCCGTCGTAATCCCATTTCCCCTGTGGCGGCGCCAAATCCATTTCGCTGCGTCCGTAGTTCTGAAATTCGAGCCACAAACCCACGTTTTGCGCTTTGGGCGAATAAACCCACGTGTAAGCGTAGGAGGTGTGGTTTTCCATCGGATTTTTATAAAACGACGGCACAAGCGTTCCCCAAACGTGGCGCAGGTAAATTCCGGCGCCGGTGGCGGGGCGGCTCCGGTAAACCGAATCGTTGAACGTGTAGGTTTCTCGCAAGTTGTTTTCGGGCGGAAACGATGCCGATAAATCGCCGTTGTTGGGAAACGCGTCGGTAACGCGCCAGTGTACGTTGGTTTGTTTTACGTAAGGAAACGGCAAGCCGTTGAAATTATGCTCTTTGTGCCAAAGCATTCGGCGTTCGAAATCGGCAAACTGCTGAAAAACCGAGTCTTTTTCGTCGGTGGGCAGTATCACGCCGTTTTTATCGAAATATTCAGAACCGCCGCCCATCCACGCGCGTTCGCCGAAGGCAAGCATACTGGGATAGAAAGCGTTTTGCAAGATGATTTGCGTTTCGTCGGAAAGCAGGCGGTCGTTCCACACGCCTACAATGCCGCCCGCAATGTCGTCGCTGCCTCGTTCTTGGTTGTAAACACGGCTGTTGTAAAGCGCGACAATATCGCCAAACAGGTCGAAATGGTTGATGTAGTGAAAACGCGAATCGATGGCGGGAATGCCTTTTTGCGCCTTGCCGCGATACGACCAGAGCTGCGTCATATCAATTTCGCCGGGTTTGTACTCCCAGCCCGGATTCCACGAAATCACCTTTTTGCCCAACGCCCGAATGTGTGCCACCATTTCGGGCACAAACCGCGGGTTGGTAAACTGCACTTCATCGGTTCCGATATGGATATACGGCACGTCGGGAAAGATTTCGGTGCAGATTTCGGTCATCAGCTTTTTCAGAATCGTCATTCCTTGTTCCGATTGCATATCCACGCCCATTGCACGCACAAAAGCCGCGCTGTGTCCGGGCATATCCACTTCGGGAATGAGCATCACGTTGTGTTGGCGGCACCAATCGGCAATTTCGCGCGCGTCGTCGATGGTGTAAAACTGTTCGGGCAGGCGTTCAAAATTGGCGCTGTCGGTCAGTTGCGGGAAAACGCGGCTTTGCAGGCGCCAGCCTTGATTTTCTGTGAGGTGCCAATGGAAAGTGTTGATTTTGTATCGGGAAAGGATTTCGATTTGTTTTTTCAGTTCGCCAACCGAGATAAAGCTGCGTCCTACGTCGTGCATAAATCCGCGGATGCGGAAAGCTGGAAAATCGGTGATGGTGAGGCAGGGAATCGATTTTCCGTCGGACGATTGCACAATCTGCCACAACGTTTGCCGCGCCCAATACGCGCCTTTGGGCGTGGTGGATTCAATGAGAACCGATTGGGGCGAAACGGTAAGCCGATAGGCTTCGTCGCCGTTTACCGTCGCTTCGGGAATGGCATCTACCATTTTTTCGGAAATCAGTTTCGGGTTTATTTCGCCGTTCACCAACCGATGTTTTTGCGATTTGTGAACGGTTATTTGCTGCGGTTTGGGCAGCAGGTTCAATGTTGTTTGTTGCGATTTTATTGAAAAACAACACGTTGCGAGAAAAAGTATGATTATCGAAAAAAAGCGCATATTGTTTATTTTTTATCAGTTCTAAAATTATAATTCCACCCAGCCGTAGAGACGCATTGCATTGCCGTCTTCTTTCAAATATTTTTATTCCTTGTAGAGACGTATTGCATACGTCTCATTATGGTTCCTTTTTTACAATGAGACGCATTCAATGCGTCTCTACGGGCGTTTGAAATCTGTTTACGTTTTACGGTGAATAATATTTATCTGTCAGCCAATTATACGGGTTATTCAAAATATAATCGGCAATCCTGTTCAATTCGTTATAATCACGAATTATCCTATCGTGATACCTTTCTTGCCACGCAAACGGTATATTATTTTTACGGGCATATCCTGTTACCGATGATTTTATTCCGCGAATTATAGATGCCACATTCTGGCTTTGCGAACCAAATTTATTGGTTGAATCATCGTCAGTTGTGGGTGCAAAGTTATCAATAAACAGAATTAGATGAACGTGATTCGGCATAATCACATACATCGGAATATCCGCGTTGATGTTTTTACGCAACTCTTTCGTTTTCTGAATTTGCTTTTCTACAAACTGCCCTATCGGCGTGAGAATAGTTTTTGCTTCGTCGTCAATTGTTCCCAAATAATGTCGGTGTTCTTTTGTGCAAATTGTGATAAAATACATTCCTCCATCGTACGCGTGATGCGGGTATCGCGCTGATGGGATTCTATATCTGTTTTGAAATTTTATTTCCGACATTTTTTGTTTTTCCTGTAGAGACGCATTGAATGCGTCTATTGTTTACGGACGCGTGAAGCGTCTTTTGTTTTTTGAGACGCACGCAGTGCGTCTCTACGAGTGTTGATTTTTTTGAGGCGCATTCAATGTGTTTTTACGGTTCGGTGGTAAACGTCGATGCCGGTAATCCCGCCGCGTTTACTAAATTGGCGCGCGTAAACGGTTGCCAGCCGTAGCGGACGTATTTCGGATTTTTCACTTCGGGCGACGACGCTTTTATCTGATTGCCTTCTACCACGGCGGTGGCAGGATAAAATAATCCGGGAAATTCCGCCACTTCAAACGTGATAATCGGTTTTCCGTCAGACGATTTCATCCCTTCCGCATTGTCGAAAGAGACATAAGCCGCGCCGTTTCGGAACGCAGCCGAACGGAAAAGCGGACCCGCAGGAACCACGTTTTTCATTCCGTAGGTTTCGTTTAACGCCAGGCGCGCCAAGCGCATTCCCACCTCTTTTTTCTGTGTGGGATGCACGTCTAACGAGTCGCCCACATCGCTCGAAACTGCCATTCCGGTGTGCGGAATTTCCTGTTGCAAGCGGCGTTGGCTGTCGCGGAACCACGTCCACGACGGGCGGTTGATGCTCGACAGTTGCACAAAATAGAACGGCATTCGGGCATCGTTCCAATTCTCGCGCCAGCTTTCCACCAACAATTTAAAGAGTTTGGCGTGCGCCTCTTTGTTGTGCGCGTTGGATTCGCCTTGGTACCAAATGGCTCCGCGAATGGGAAATTTCTCTAACGGACGAATTCCAGCATCAAACAAATAGCTCGGTTCGTAAGGATGGCGTTGCAGTTTGTCTGCTTTTTCGGCCAGATTCTTTTTGGCACGTCCGCGCGCCCAATCCTGAATAAAATCATTGTTCTTCCAATCACACAAAATCGCCGGAAAATGATATTCCAACGCCCATCGGTTTACCCACGATTCCGTAGTTGATCCGCCCACAGCATTGTTAATCAATCCGATGGGAACATTTAGACTATCCTGCAACATTTTTCCGAAATAGTAAGCCACAGCCGAGAATTGCGCGGCGGTTTCGGGTGTAACCGATTGCCATTCGGGTTGGGTGAAGTAGTGCAGATGGTTTATCGAATCCAGCGCTGATTCACTCCACGTGATGTCGTTTGTGAACCAACGCGGTTTCATATCGAAAAGGCGGATTTGCGGATTATTTGCCTGCGGAATATCGGTTTTGGCGGTTGCCGATTGTCTCAGTCGGAATTCCATATTGGATTGCCCCGAACAGAGCCACACTTCGCCTGCCGCCACGTTTTTGTACGTCAGTTTTTTCTTGGGCGACGATACCGTAAGCGTGTAGGTTTCGCTCGTTTTCAGCGGTTGAAGCACAACGCTCCACTTGCCGTTATCGGCGGTTACAGCGGTATGTTTTTGCTTGTCGATGGTTACGGTAATTTTCTCGCCCGCGTTTGCAGTTCCCGAAATGGGAAGCGGACGCTCGCGTTGCAGTACCATATTATCGGAAAAAATCATCGGCATTTGCAATCCGCCGAAATTTCCGGTAATGGAAGAATAGACCGTTTTCGCCAATATGCCCGCGCCTTCGGCGTTGGGATGCACCGCGTCGTGCAGGATGTAGGGATAGGGATAAAGCGGTTCGAAGAAGTCGATTATCTGCGCGCCGCTCACTTTCGCTACGGTTTCTATGGCGCGTTGAATCTCTTCGTGCCAATCGCGCGTTCCCGACTCAAATCGAGGATGGCGGTCGGAAATCGGTGTCATTCTCGCCACCAGAAAGCGTGCTTTCGGATTCACTTTTCTGAAAGAATCTATCAGTTCCAAGTAATCGCATACGAAGAAATCGCGGTAGTTGGGCCAATTTCGCGGGTCGGTATCGTTGATACCCAAGTGGATAACCACAATATCGCCAGCAAATGCCAACGCCTGCTTGTACTCCTCTTGCTGCATATACGGACGATGTCCTTTGTTGAGCAACGTGGCTCCCGATTTTCCGAAGTTACCCACTTCGTAACCATCGCCCAGCATTCGTTGCAGCTGCGAAGGATAGGAATTCTGTTCGCGATTTTCAACCGTGTAGCCGTATGTGATGCTGTTGCCCACACAGGCTACTTTTATCGGTTTGTTCTTCGCGTTTCCGGAAAAGATGACCGAAAAGAGAAGGGCGAGAAGAATGGATACGTTTTTTTTCATTTTTATCTGTTTTACCAATTTTCCAACCGTAGAGACGCACTGAGTGCGTCTCTTTTTATTCATTTCATTCAGCTGATACGCACTGAGTGCGTCTCTTTTATTCATTTCATTCAGCTGAGACGCATTCAATGCGTCTCTACGAGGGGGTGATATTTATTTCTCAATCTTCAACGTCCACGCGTAATCGCAGGGCGCTTCCTGAAATTCCAGGCGGGGAAGTTTTACCAAAATATCTTTTCCGTCTTGTTTCCACTCCACTTTTTTATCGGAGCCGAGCAGCGAAATCCGGGTTTGCGCCGTTACGGGAATGTCTTTCAGTCGGAACTCTTGTTTATGATAAATTGGAAGAATGGCGTAAAGCGTGTTGTCGCCTTTTTTCGTGAAGAAAGCCTCTTTTACGGCAAATCCTTCGTCGGGGTCAACGGTCTCTTTCAGAATGCGGTAAGCGGGTTCGTAATGTTTCGCGCCCGATTTCCAGTTGCGATCACCTTCCGACCATTGAACAGGCGTTTCGGGACGACGTGTGCCGTAAATCGCTTCGCCGTTTACACGCAGCCATTCGCCCAATTGCAGCAAACGCTCTTGCATAATGGGTGGAATTTTGCCATCGGCATCGGGGCCGATATTGAGCAGGAGATTTCCTCCGTTGGAAACGATATTGGCGAGCATCAGCACCAGCATTTGCGGTGTGGCGTAGTCTTCGATATCTTCGTTGCGGTTGTAACCGAACGAGAATCCCAAGCCGCGGCACTCTTCCCATGGTTTGTCGTAAACGTGGTCGGTAGAGCTGTATTCGGGCGTGTAGTAATCGCCGCGTTTTTTGAATTTGTCTCCCATTGTGTTTGCTCAGCGGTCGTTGAGAACGATTTTGTCTTTCACGGGCGATTCGGTGTAAAGCCATTGGAAAGTTTCCTTTACTTTCCATTGGTTTTCGTCGAAGCTATCGGGGCCGTCAGACCAAAGCAGGTCGGGCAGGTAGTTGTTTGTCAAGTCTTTGATTTGTGGAAGGAAATGTGTGTCCACAAACAAGTCCATTGTTTCGGGCGTGTAAATGGGATTCCCCCATTGGCGCAATGTAATGTAAAAACCTACTTTGATGTCTTTTTTACGCATCGCATCGGCGTATTCGCGAACCAAATCGCGGTGAGCGCCAATCTCGGTACTGTTCCATGGGCGGGCGTAATCGCGAGACGCTTCTTTGCTGGGCCACAGAGCGAATCCGTCGTGATGCTTGGTGGTGAGCACGGCATATTTCGCTCCCGATTTCGCGAACAGATCGGCCCACGCATCAGCATCGAAATTCTGCGCTTTAAACATCGGCGCGAAGTCTCTATAATGGAAGTCTTTGCCGTAGTTTGCCACGTGGTAATCGTAGATTTCCGTTCCTGTGAAATCGCCGTTTCCCATCAATGTTTTGTTTTCCAGCCAATATTTATACCACTCTGAATAGGTGCCTTTGGGCGACCATGCGGGTACGGAATAAAGCCCCCAGTGGATAAATATTCCCAACTTGGCATCGGCAAACCATTCGGGTGTTTTGCGGGCTTCGAGCACGGCCCAATCGTCTTGTTTTGTTTTTTGTTTTTGTGCTGAAATAGTAAAAGTGAAAATAGTCAGCAAGATGAGGATAAAAGTCTTACGCATCGTATGAAGTTTTAAATTGTGCAGTAGCACAAATTTACATTTTTATATCGAAATTCATTCAGATTATAAAAAGAAATAAAGGCAGGCGACCACCTTTTGAGTAGAAAGCCTGCCTTTAAGAGAGTTATATGAAAAGGTTTGTTTTTATTCTTCTCCTGATGTTAGAGATAGAAGCTCCTTCCTCCTCGGCTTAAATACGAAGGATTAATTCATTTTTCTTCTCTTTTCATCCAAAATCGCTCGATGTCTTCTAAAGTTTTTCCGGCTGTTTCCGGCATCAGTTTCCAAACAATCAACATATATGGAATACACATAAGGGCAAACAAGAAGAATGTTCCTGCAGGTGTTGCGTTTTCGAGTAGCCAAGGGGTGAGTTGTCCGATGAGGAATGTTCCAATCCAAAGTGATAGGCCCGCAACCGACATGGCCAGTCCACGTATTTTGGTTGGATACATTTCGGAAAGAAATACGAAAATAACTGCACTAATGGATCCGGCGGTAAAAAATATATATGCTAGAAAACAAACAAGAAGAAACGTGCTAGACATTCCCCAAGCTTCTCCTGATGAGAAATATAAGCCAATAAAAATCAGTGAGATGATCATCCCTGTTACACCTACATAAATTAATTTTTTTCGTCCCACTTTGTCAATAATAAGCAGTGCTAAAATAGTTGTTCCCATATTTACCAAGCCAATTAACGACTGGTAGAATAAAGAGCTTCCACTTGAGAGCCCACTCGATTCAAAAATGGAAGGGCCATAATATAGAACGGCATTTACACCCATAAATTGCCCTAAAATAGCGATGGCCGAACCAATGAGCACTGCACGAAAAATCCCTGGGCTTAAAAGTATTTTCCAATCAGATTTTTCCTCTCTTTTAAGCATTTGTTTCGTGTCGTTTATTTGAAATGACACAGTAGACGGGTCGTTATAAATTTTTGTAAAAATTGCTGAGGCAAGATTCTCCCTATCTTTAACCAGTAGCCAACGAGGGCTTTCGGGAATAAAGAAAATTATAATAAAGAATATTGTGGCCGGAAGAGTTTCTGCACCTAACATTCCGCGCCAGACTTCTGTAGCTAATATCTTTTGAAAAAGAGGATTGCTTGAAGAATATACTGTCGAAACATTTAATAGATAGTAATTCATAAGAAAAGCGCCCAAAAAGCCCACGGTTACGGCTAATTGATAAAGCGAAACCATTCTCCCTCGATGTGATGCCGGTGATACTTCAGAAATATACAACGGGCAAACAATTGAAACGATGCCTATTCCGATGCCTCCAATAATGCGATAAATAATCAATTGGTTGAGGTTTGCAGAAACAGCACATCCAATGGCCGAAACGGTGAACAATACAGCTGAAAGAAGCATCGCTTTTTTTCGGCCCACTTGGTCACTTACTCTCCCAGCGAATATTACTCCCATAATGGAACCAACAAGTGCACAGCCAACATACCAGCCGCTTTGTAATGTGGTGAGAGAAAACTGATCTGTTACTTGAGAAATTGTGCCCGAAATTACAGCCGTGTCGTAACCAAATAGAAATCCGCCCAAAGCAGCTACCACAGAAAGAAAAACCACATAATTTATATTGTTTGTTTTGCTCATTTCAGTTACAAATTAAAATATTCTCTATACCGATTATACAGATTTCCTGCTTGGCTGTATGCTGATTGTGGACTCATAAAGTGTGAAAACTCAAACGTGATGGCTTTGTCGTAATTTGCTCGTTTAGCCGCCTCGAGTTTCATCCGTAGTTTATCGAACTTTATAGGTAAAAACTTGATGGGCATATCCCTATCAAATGTCTCTGCATTTGTCCAGCACTTCATACCATATTTATCGGCAAGTTTTTTATTAACTTCAAAGAAAATGTCCAGTTCATCATAATCAATGTGTCCGTCTTGAAAAGCAACGGCATCTACCACTTCATGAATACCGGAGAATATTTCGTCCCATTCTTTTTCGTGTTGTTGTACTGAAACGGCATCTTCTTTTGAGAGGCTTGCACCACTGGCTGCCACTGCTTTTTTGCCGTCAATCCAAGGAGAGATGAAAGTGGGTAGTCCCCCCGACACATCTTTACATTGCTTGCCCATAGCATAAAATGCACCGATTGCTCCTTTGGTAGCCCTACTTATCTCGCCACTAACATACCATCCGCCAAAACTCTTGTATTTTTCACCGTAATTTTTCCATACTTCATCAATTACAAATTTGTTGTCTTCTATTTCGTGAGTCATATCGCCTGTTACCCAATAGTGGCCGGAATCATACAATCCAAAATAAAACTTCATTCCGTATTTATCTGCCAGCCGTAAAAACATATCTAGTAAATCGACAGAGGGCATATAACAGCCTTTGCTTAGTAAATATTGCGATGGATAAGTGATAAACTTTTTATATCCGGAACGAATCATTATAACCGTGTCTATTCCAATAGCCTTCATATGCTGAAAATCAAGATCCCATTCTGCTTCACCCCAGTTTTGATGAGGAATATCGTGCGATATTTCATCCAGAAATGTTCCGGTGATCCGGATGCCGTTTTCTTTGGGAACGATGAGATTACTTATTAACGCGTTATTTTTTTGTGAGCCGGAGCCGTCTTTTCCGAGTGTACTTTTTTGCGTGCTTTCACAAGTAGAAAAAGTGGGAATAGCGGCAACCGAAGCGCCCGCAAGAGCAGCTTTTTTGATGAAATCACGACGATTACTTGTATGTGTTTGCATATTAATTATTATTTGATTTTTACTTCAATGAATGTTTATTTATAATTTGCAGGATTTTTCCTTCCAATTCGTCGGCAAAACGTATAAACCCCAAATCCGTTAAGTGAATACCATCAACGGTAGCTTCGCCATCATTACCAATTAGATTATTGCCTGAAAGATAATAAATATTCTCCATACCTATTGATTTCAGATTATAGAATTCTTTTTTCAAGAGCATATTTTTCTCGGTAATTATCTTGTGGGTGTTTTTATCGTAATGTGAATGAGGGAAAATGATGGTTTCAATAAATAAAATTGGGATTCTCGGATTTTTATTTCTGATGATATTTGTAAAATGAGCTGTTTTTTCAATGATTTGTTGAGCATTTACATTGGGAATAAAATCAAGAACGAAAAGTGAGGCATCGTGCCTATTAGCCATTACTTCCGCTATTTCATAATCTAATTGACCATTCCCGCTGAAACCAAGGTTGATAATTTCTTTATTCAGGGCACGGGAAAGAATATTCGTATACGACATACCCGGCCTTGAAGCACAGCCTCCTTGCGTAATACTTGTTCCATAAACAATAATCGGATTTTTTGCGTCGGGGAATTTTAACTTTGGGATTCCTATTATTGACAATGAATCCACTCCGATGGATAATGAAACAAGACCATCGTACAGAGGTAGATAAAGCAAATACTCTCTATCGATAGGAGACATATTGGAGATGATTTTTGTTTCATTTATTTTCCCTGAAGGACGACCTGAATTTACATATTGCCAATGATTAGTTTCCCAGGCATATAGATCAATTCCCTTTATGCCCAAATCAGTCATATGATCCATATGATTATTTGTTAAAACCTCCCATTTAGCTGAAATTTGTGTACTATTTGTCTTGAATCGTATAGCCAATCCCGAAGTGTGTTTTCCCAGATTCCATACCGGTTCACGACAATTATCTTTTAAATTGGCAGGAAGGCGTTCGTACAATGTTTCGGTTTCTGGTGAGATTTTACCGATCAGTTGGAACTGAGAAGCATCGTAATATTTTGTTTGAGCGAAAACGCTCAAATGAAGTGTCAACGAAATTAAATATATAAACGTTTGTTTCATAGTGATTTATTGAGCTATGTTCGGCCGATTGAATTTAAATAATTTGCAGTGAATTGATGATTATTTCCACTTCGTTTCTAATCCTTGATTTTGAATTTCTTTTTGAAAATCAGTGAGTAAATTTTTGTTTTCTCTGACTGCTTTTGGAAGAGTTTTCTTTTTTAAAGCAAAAGAAACCAACATACCTACCGCTTCGCCAATACTCCATTCAACCGGATGCAAACGATAACATCCGTTTGTAATATGTGTTGTTCCAATATTCTTATTTGCGGGAATTAGATTATTCATCCGTTGTGGTAGTAGTGCTCCTAAAGGAATTTGAAAAGGCAATGATGGAAAATCAATGTAATTATTACCTCCGGTACTTGGATGTAGATCTATGTGATAATAACCGATACCGACACTGTCGAAAAAATCGGCCGCTTTTGCACCTTCTTTTTCACCTGCAACCATTTTTCTATTTTCTGCTCCCACGTGTTCTTCCAAAACCGTGAATACAGCTTTAATCCTCCGGGATTCACGAATATATGGATATTTTGCCATCCCATCTTCAGCTCCCATAATATCTCCTCGTAATCTAAGGCCGGGCCATCCCTGCTTTCCATCTGATCTGGGTACGCTGGTTTGTAACCAATAAAACAGAGAAAGATTTAGCTGTTTTGCAGATTCAATGTTCTTCTTGAACTCTTTATCTGAAACATCAATTAAGTTTCCTAACAAATAATCGTTTTGAGGCCAATTAACAATAGTTATATCGCCGTTATAAGTTCCTTTTACAAAATTATTCCTATTGATGATTTTTCTATAATTCCATAAATTTAAGGTGTTTCCGGTATTTATTCCTTCCGGATTAAAACCTAATTCTTTAGGCTCCAGTGTGCTGGGTTGAGAATAGGTTAAATCCAGTAGTTTTCCCGACCAAGGAGGAGTTAAATTTGGAATATAATTTTTCCAAAAATCATATTCTTTCGGCTTATCTATTATGTTGTTAGCTCCGGGTTGATAATCCATTGCGAAACATAGTGTGAATGCTTGATGATTATTGGGGCTGGTTTTTTGAGCTGCGTGCAGTTCTTTGGTTTCTAAGCGTGATTCAGCTCCAATGACATATTCGGTGCCGGTTAAAGGTAATAAATCGCCACATTCGGTAGCATCTACAAAATAGGGAGCAGAAAGAATTATTGAATCGTCGGTTTTCAAATTTAAAACTTCAAGTTCTTTAACTGAGTCCCCAATCGTATTTGCTTTTTTAATCTTGTATTCGGTCAATATGAATAACTTGCCGGTGCTTGTATAAGGAGCGAGCATTTCAGTTAAAACAGCGACTGCTACTGCAGGTTCATGGCATAATCGGGAAACATATCCATCTCCGGGATTTAAGTTTTCTCTTGTTTGTGCATCGGGAGTTAGCGGATAATTTCTTTTATAATAAGCACGAACGCGGTTTCTGTAATCTCTGTAGGAAGCAGGAGCCCCGTGGGTTTCAATCCATTGATGCTCATCGGGTGGAACACCTTGTTGTGATAGCTGCCCTCCGATCCAGTCTGTTTCTTCGGTCATAATAACCCGAAAACCATTGCGGCAGGCAGCAAGTGCCGCAGCGCACCCGCCAAGGCCTCCACCGATGATGACAATATCTGCCTGCATCTCTCGCGATCTAGAATTTGTGTTCCTTCTTCTCTGTTTCTCAGATTTTACAAAAGAAGAGTTCCCTTGTAAAACTGCGGCTCCTCCCAAAAGTGAAGCACAAGTTATAAAACTTCTTCTATCCATTTATTTGATGTGTTTTTAAATTGCGCCTCCTTCACGCATACCTTGTTCAACATACTCCCACATATCTTTCTCGATGATATGTACAATATCGAATATCATTAATCCGTCGGATGTGGCAAGATTCATTTTTATAGATTCGGATAATCCTACAGGATTATCGTAAAATTGGTTTGCCAAAATTCCCCCATAAAATTTATTTTCATTGGGATTAATTTCAGATGCTGATTAGAGCCTTCCACACAATACCAAATACTTTTTTGATAATTCATATCGGTTTCATATTTTAGGAAGGTTCGTTTCTTACTTGCTGAAAAAACCAATTGTGGTGACTACAGCACGGTCGGTAGGATTGTTCATCACCCTTCCACCGGCAACCATGCCGGTGGATCCACCTCCATCGAGGTTAAGTCCGTCCACGCAACCAAGTCCTTTCATTATCTGTGCAAGTTCCTCTACTGTGGCACCTTTGCTAGCATCAATGCGACCGTCACAGACAAAGAGAATGACCTTGCCTTCAGCAGTAATTCCGATAGCCGTACGGTCTGTCAAACTGCTCTTCCCAAAGATGTCATAAGGGATTAGTTCGTAGTTGGAAAGATACTTCTCTGTACCTTCTTCCAAGAGCTTGAATGAGAAAGGAACTTTACCGTCCTTAATCAGCACAGGACCTGCACTGATACCATATTTTGGCTCCCAACCAAACTCTTCACCCACTACCTCAGAAGTAAAACTCAAATAACGTGCTTCGCCCTGTACAATTGGTTGCGGATGACTGTAAAAGCGGTTGCGTGGTCCTAATGTGCCTGTCCATAAGATGTCAGGATTACCATTTGCGTCAACACCAAAGAAACCTCTAAGTGCATCGTAGCGCTCCTCATACTCAGCTTGATCAACCTTGAGCGTACCCCTGAAAGGATACATGATTCCACGCAGACCTTGGTCGTCTGCAAGTATATCTACAGGTAAACCACTCCAAAAGTAACCGGCATTAGTCATTACAAGTGCGTTTTCGTGTTCCGCAAACTGTTGTTCGAGTTTCTGCCCACCATTAACGCAATAAACTTTGATATCTACCTCTTTAGGATCAGCAATAGCATACCACGCATTAAAAGGTCGATTTGAGAGTTGGCTGGTGGTTTTATAAACCTCTACTGTAGATGGGAGGCTGGTGATAGAGACTTTGCTCCACTCTAACTTGATTGCCTCTGGAGTAGGTTCTAGTGTCACTTCGACGACTTGGCTATAGTTAGCTTTACCACTGGCACTGATAGAGTATGCCCGAATATAATAGGTGGTATTAACGGTATTCAAGTGAGTAATTGGAACCGACTGGAAAATTTCTTCTTTTCCTCTGAGGTCTGTAGGTGCTGGAATATGACTATCCTTTACGGTGGGAGTATTGTTGCTATCCGACCAGCAAATACCATAGCTCCTTTCACTGGAGACTAAGAAGTGCGGAATATATCCGATACCGAAACCGGAGTGGGAGGTTTCTTTACGAGTGATTTGTATACCATCTACTTCCACTGCAGGAATCACTTTGTAGATTACTGTACCACGATAGGAGCGAGCCTGTCCTTTGTAGCTTGATACTGCAAAGTAATAGCTCTTACCCACAGGAGGTAGATCAGTAGTAGTAAATGAGGTAACATTAGCCTCTACTCGACTAATCTCACTGTATTCGCCATCTAATCTTCGTGATTCTATAATGAAGCCATTCTCACCATCACTATTATCCTGCCATGTAAGGGTTAATTCACCGTCTCGTGTCTGATACACTTGTACATTGGTAGGCATTATGACACTAAGATCATCGGGTATATAATTTTTATCTGTACATCCTTCAAATAGAAGTAAACTTATCAATAGTGTTAGTATTAGTTTTTGATTCTGATTCATTTCAATTCGCAATTAATGTAGGTTATCTAAAAGTATATTTAGTAAGAATGAAAGTATCCACATAAAAAAGTTAAGAGAGGTAGGCTATTGCAACCATACCTCCCTTAAGAAAATCAATTAAATTACAACGCAAACTTAGTAATTTCCCAGCCCATCATACCCATGTCAGTCACCATGAGGTAAATATACATAGCAGTTCCATCCGGTGTTACATAGATAACTGCATCACCTACCTTATTTCCATTAGTGCCTACTCGTTCATTGAGCCAACCATATAGGCGACCGTAGTCTACGTTATCGTTATCACCCTCTTCATCGGGAGTATTAGGATCATATTTCTTTTTAAATGAGTCCAAGATTTCATGGCTCGTCATAGCAATGGGGCTTTCGTCAGCGATATTTGTTACAATCAGCCTGTTACGCCAATCAATACTAGAGTCCCAGCTCGCATTCTCTCCATTTCCAAGAGCTACCACATCCATGCCGTTGAAGCGCGCAAAGTCGAAACCTTTTGTATTACCTTCTACCGGCCACCAATTCAAACCTGGACTAAATTTAATTGCCGTGCCATCCATTTCCACCTTCAGCATTGTACGGTCATTCATCATACCAATAGCTACAGGGTCGTTGTCCTCAACACCCATTGGAACAGCCTTTGAGGCGTTGGTCAATGCCATACCTGTGCTTGGTGCAATGAGACCACTATGCTTCACGACCTCACCATCTTGTAGGGAAAGAACGAAGAATTCATTGAGTCCGTTAAAGACAAATCCGAGGCGAGCTTTGCCACTTGTTACGTCTCCGGTAACTCCGATAGTGCGACCTGTGTTTGCATTCTGATTCTTATCTTTAAACATTGGATCCGTGTTAAGTTCTTGACTATAAATTTTAGTAGGTGTACCCTCAATTCCACCCTTCCATACATATATTTCCAAAGTATGATTAGGCACCCACTGGTTATTGATAGAAGAGATTACTGTAGCTACAAGGTTTCCAGCATCATCGTTAGCAATCCCATGAACGTCACCTGCAATGCCTGTGCGATTTACCTTAGTGGTTAGTGGTGCTCCGGTAAAGCGATTAATACGGTGGAAATTACCCTTGAGACTTGCAATGATAATCTCATCACCAATGACAGCCATGGAGCGATTAACACCTGGCTCCCAGCCATAATCATCATTCTGAATTACCTTGAAACCGAAGAGAGGGGCGATGCTACCGGGCATTCCTTCCGGTACAAAGCTAGGATCAATGATTTTAAAGCGATAGGTACGCACTGTGCCGTCTTGTGCTGTTATCGTAAACGTTTTGCTCTCATCCGTTACATCGAAAATGTGACTGTCATTAGGATAATTCACCACCGACCAAGGAGCTGATTCAATAGTGAGATCGATCTCCTTCAGCTGTTGTAGATGATTGTAACCGAACTGAATTACAGTGATGTCCGTGACACCATCTATCTCAGTTGCAGATACACGGCTCACAAAGGCAATATTATCCTCGTTGACCTTGATGCCGATGATGTTGGCTGCACCAGATTTAACATACTCAGCCTTGATATTATATTCCTTACTAGTTCCATCTGCGTAGTAGATAGTGGATTTAAAGCCCTGTTCCAGGTCTCGAAGTCCTTGTAGCTTAGGCTCAAAAGATGCACCTAATGGCATTGTAGCTCTTACTCGCATCTGGGTAAGGTCGCCCTGAATAGGCTCAGTGTCAGAAATGTAGTAAGGCACTTCGATAGTGATGTTGCCGGTAATATTATCTATCACTGCTTCATACTCTTTAGGGTTGTCTATGTTGAGAAGACCATACACTTTAAGGTTGTGCAGGTCAACTTCCTCTGTAAATCCCGGCATATCCGGACTTACGCAGCTCGAGATGAGGAGTATCAAGCCCGTTAGGAAAGTTATTATATGTTTTGTTTTCATATGATTATGATATGTTTATCTATTTAGTTACTTCCAAAGGTCGTTCTGCTCTAGAGCTGCATTATTCTGCACCTCATTGAGAGGAATTGGGTGAATAACGTAACGATCAGGAAAGGCGAGTGGCTGTGTGTCAACTTCAATGTACTCATAGTTGAAGTCATCATCAATCTTCGTGATCTTCACTCCGTGTCGAATAAGTCCATCCATGACCTCCTGAGCAATACCCCAGCGACGTAAATCCCAAAAGCGATGCCCCTCAAGACCTAGCTCTCGGATACGCTCTTTCTGCAGATCTTCGAGGAAGTCTGCCCAACCTGTTTTAACCGGAAGTGAGGGTAACTGTACACTTGCGCGGGTGGTACGCAGCTTATTGAGCTCCTGATAAGCCTGGTTAAACTGCTCCTTACGAGCTAGTGCTTCTGCCTTGATTAATATAATCTCAGCATAGCGCATCTCAATCCAGTATTGGTCGCTTAGTCGTGTTTGCATATCTGATTCGGCACTGTACTGTAGATACTTACGAACAACATAGCCAGTGGTTGTAGAACGAGTGGTGTTGTCTGCAATATTGAAATGATGGAAACCATCTTCACCGCCCACGAATAGTTGCAGGTTGCGTGGCTCCCAACGCTTGCTTGGAATATCCTCTAGTCGTTTCCATGGAGCACCATTATACAAGATGGTTGAGTAGAAGCGTGGATCACGGTTTGTCCACGGGTCTAAGCCTTGTGTGTTCACAGTGTTCCAACTGAATTCCTGCCAAGTACCGTTGACTTTGATTTCAAAAGCACCTGCAAACTCTTCCGTCGGCGTAGCTGCCACCCCGTGGTCGGGGACATTTTTAATGTCAGCCGAGGCTCCATAGAGGTTGTCAAAGCGATGCTGTAGGTTAGGTGCCTCAAAGTAGCCAGCAAGAATCAACTCAGGATTATGTGGAGTGGTATAGATGGCAGCATAATCATCAATGAGTCGATGCTGATTCAGTTTATCTAGTTCTGAAATTGCATTGAGTGCCTCATCCCAGCGCTCAGCATAGAGAGCTGCACGTGCTAGCAATCCGTAACCTGTGCTCTTAGTGACACGCCCCTTTTCGCCTGCAGACCAGATAGCGGGTAGTAGATCAATAGCTTTCTTATACTCAGCAATCACAAAATCCCAGCTATCTGTTTCTGAGGCGCGTGCCTTGGAGCGATCGTTCTGGTTATCCAGCTTATCCTCAGCTATACGAAGCACTACCCCTCCATAACGTGGGATTAGTTCGTTGTAGGCAAAAGCTCTCCAAAAACGAGCTTCACCCACACGGTAGTTAACCTCCTCCTGTGAAAGATGATTCACCATACCCTTGTTATAGTCTACGATGAACTCGTTGATTCTACGTATGCGATCATACATGTCGTTCCAATTGTCAAGGGCAAAGACCTGAGTGAACATGCTAGGTTCATAGAATACCTTGTCATTGCCAGAGAAATTCTGGTTATAGAACGTTGGCTTCATCAGATCTGTGTAGAGTTCACTCATATGTCCGCCACTTCTGATCTCAGCGGTATTTGCTGTCATCAAGACACCATAAAAGCTCTTAATGTAGAGATCGAAGTTTTGCATATTAGCATATGCTGTCGTTTCGCTATATCTGTCATTAGGGTCTATGTCCAGTACTCCGTTACATCTTGTTGCATAAACTAGTGTTAGCGGGAGTAATAGGAGGTAGCCCAATCTCTTTGTAAAACGTTTCATATTGTATCTGTTTTTTTGATTCTCTTAAAATGATAATTCAAGACCCAAGCTGATAGACTTCTGCTGTGGGTAATAACCTTGCAATGCACTAGGAGCCTCAGGGTCGAGGTACTTAAAGCTAGAGAAGGTTAATAAGTTCAGACCTGCCATATACACTCTAAGGTTATTAATGCCTGTTTTAGAGAGTAATACCTTTGGTAGTGTGTAGCCTATAGTAATGTTCTTCAGCCTGACATAAGATCCATTTATGAACCAGAAATCAGAAGGAAAGGCATTATTTCCACCACCCGTAGCAGTGAGTCTTGGGTATCTGGCATCTGTATTGTCAGGTCTCCAGCTACCCTCAACTAGATAACGTGGAGGAGTGTCACCACCACCATAGAATGGTCTGGTAAGTGGAGTCATATCCTCTACTCCATTGTTCCACGTGTGTTGTAACATTTGTGTGTATAAAGAAGCACCTTGGAACATAAAGGAGAAGTCTATTCCTTTCCACTCAAGGTCGCCATTAATCGCAAACACCAGTTCCGGGTGGCGTGTTCGAGCAATCTCCACACGATCATCGTAAGTGATTCGTCCATCACCATCTGTATCAATATACCTGATGTCACCCAACTGTGGGGTTCTTCCCGGTGGCAACGGAGCATTGTCTAGTTCCTCCTGTGTTTGAAACAGGCCATCGGATACGTAACCCATCACTCTGCCCAAGGGTCTGCCTATAGCGCTTTGCCAAGGTAAGATATTGTCGCGTTCCGTCATCTTAAGGATGCGGTTGCGACTGAAAGACGTATTACCACTAAGACTGTAGTTGACATCACCGATCTGATTACGGTGAGTGATCACTAGCTCAAATCCGCGGTTATCAAACTCGCCTGAGTTCTCAATAGTGGGATAATTGCCACCAAGAGAGGGTGGATATGTACCGCCTCGACCTTGAAGAATATCGTAGGTAAACTTATAGAAGACATCGAACTCGATACCAAGCAGACCGTTCCATAACAGAGCGTTAAAACCGAGGTTATAGGTACGAGTCTTCTCCCATGTGAGGTTGGGCATAGGCATACTGGAGGTGGTCACTAGTGTGTTTTGTGCTAATGGGTCCTCTCCGAAAGCTACGTTAAAGTTCTGTATGTCGTAGCTTTTAAGGAACATATAGGGCGCGATAGTATTTCGTCCAAGCTGTCCGATGCTACCCCTTAGTTTTAGCTGATTTACCGTATTCTTGTAGTCACTCATGAAGTCCTCCTCAGAGATAACCCAGGCTACAGATCCTGATGGGAAGAACCCCCAGCGATAGTCCTTAGCAAAGAGATAAGTACCATCATAGCGGAAAGAAAATTCTGCTAGGTACTTGTTGGCAAAGGCGTAGTTCAAGCGTCCTACGTAACCGGCATTGGCGATTCGTCCACTAGTTCCACCGTTTCCTTTATATGTCTCTCCGGCCTCCGGGATCTGTTTGCCACGATCCAGTTCCTGGATATCAAAGAGATCAAAGCCGGTACGGCGGGCGTAGAAATTGTCTGTTTCAAGTCCATTTTGCTCATAGAGGAAAAGTGTGCCCACCGTATGATCACCGAAAGTGTCATTGTATTCAATTGACGGGCGAAGAGTGTAAGAAGTATTAAGAGTATGATTCTGATAGAGTGCCCCATCTTCTCTAAGGTTCACCGCATTAGCTAGATTATAAGTCTTACTACCCAAGTTGTAGTGCATCACTTGGTAAGAGTGGTTGAAAGCCTTAGCATTAAGATTATCTAGATCCCATGCAGCAAACATGCTTGTTTTTAAACCTTTTAACCAAGGGATATCCCATTCTAGGCGTGCTGATCCTTCAAAGTGGTAGTTTTTATTTTCTGTTTGTCCAGAATTGCCTACACCATAATATGGGTTCACGGCTCGACGAGCAGGCGCCGTAGGATACCCTTGATACTCACGTGGTACAAATGGTCTTGCATACATCAGCACACCCCATACGTTGGCATCTTCTTGGTTTCCCCAAGTAAAGATACCATTGGTGTAGTTGTTACGTAAGCGACCTGCAACATTTAGTGCGAGAGTAACGTTCTTCACAGGTTTGGTGTCGATATTGGAACGGAAGCCATATTGTGAGAAGCGGTGAGTGTCTAGAAAACCCTCTTGATTCATCATTTCTCCACTCACAAAATACTTAATACGATCCGAGCCTCCTGTAGCGGATAAGTTATGTCTCTGCATGAGAGTTGACTTCATTGCAGGCGAAAGCCAGTCGGTATTTTCATAGCCGTCCGTGGGATCCCCATTGGTAACGAGTGCCATCTCTTCTTGTGTAAAGTGAACTGGTAAACCATCCATCTCAAGTGCTTTGTTATACCATTGCATGTACTCCAAACCATCAACAAAGTCTGGCAGAGTAGTAGGCTTGCTCCACGTGAAAGTACCGTCATAACTGATGTTGTGACGACTTTCTGAACCACGCTTGGTGGTGATTAGTATCACACCATTTCCAGCTCGCATCCCATATACCGCTGCTGCAGCAGCGTCCTTAAGCACTGAAATAGACTGAATATCTCGAGGATTGACGTGATTCATTGGGCGTTCTACGCCGTCGACAAGAACGAGTGGCGCAGAACTGCCATTATATGTGTTAAATCCCCTCACATAAAGTTCCGTACCGTCTGAGCCAGGACCACCTGTGGACTGGACTCCAGATATACCAGCAGCCTTTCCCACGAGTAATTGGCTAGTGTTACTAGCAGGAACCTTGTTCAGCTCCTTGCTAGAAATTGTAGCAACAGATCCGGTCATGTGGTCTTTCTTCTGAGTACCATATCCGATCACCACCAACTCTTCCAACTGTTCGATGTCGTCCTCCAAAGTGACGTTGAGAGTGCTACGAGTACCTACTGCTACCTCATGGGTTTTCATGCCTATATAGCTGAAGACAAGAATGTCATCGTTGGTAATTCTGATATTGTACTGACCATCGATATCGGTAGTAGTCCCAATAAGCTTGTTTTTTATTTGGACAGTTACGCCCACAAGAGGATCGCCGTTACGCTCTGTTACGGTTCCACTAATGTTACGTTCCTGTCCCCATGCATTGAGTTGAAATGCCATATAGAGCATTACAGCCACCAGGGTTAAAGGTCGCCTTAATAAGGCTTTCTGTTTATTCATCATAATTTGTAAACTTTTTTTAGTGATGGACAATATTAAGAATTCTCATTCTTTCTTTTGGCATACTTAGATTTCTTTTCATTTGTCTTTCGTTTAAATAATAATTAAAAAAATATAGTTTAAAATGACTGTTATTACACTTTGCATCTCTTAAATTCACCTATCTGTTTGTTTTTTTTGTGATGTGGAAATAATTCTTATAAGCCTGTTGTATAATTGAATATCTGAGGGTTCTTTTGATACAGATAATCTGTAAAACGTATCACCTCCTTGATAATAGGCTACCTTTAGAGAGTCAAAAACTCCGTTTTTTTCGAAAACATCAAGGTAGTCCTTTAGTCTATATCCCCATTTATGTTGAGAAAGAGCATTGTCGTCAAATTCTACTTCAAGATTCATTTGATGTTTTTTCGCACGGTCGCAAGCTTCTTGCAATCTGCTATAAGGTGTTTCTTCACTAAAGAAATAGTTGGGTTGATAATAAGGAACGTTGAACCCTAATTGTTGCCATCCTGAATATCCATCGGCGTGAAAATATGGAATCCAATAAAAATCATACTTTTTTTTGTCGAGGTATTCTGAAACTTCATTTACTAAATTTCGCGTATGAGTAGCTGTTTCTGCAAGCCAGTAATATCCTACTAAATCTAAACAGTCTAAATTTGATTTTTTAAATAGTTCTTCAGCTTTGTCAATATACCATTTACATGCTTCAAGACGATCTTCTTGTTTAGAGAAGTTGAGCTTTTTCCCATTAACTTCTCCCCAGTCAGTTTGATTTGGAATGGGCTCGGGAATAGAAATAACGATTTTTCTTTTTTCAAAAGTTTTGTCACCTTTTCGATTTTTCACTTCCTCGATTGTTTCATTTAGAGCTGCAATAGCATTCCCTTTCGTAAAATATCCGTTGAGTAGTGCTTCCCATTCGCTTTTACGGGCGGGATTATCTTTATATCCTGAAGCAAAGCCTCTATCTATCCCATTGTGTATTTCCAAGAACAGGAAGCCGTCAAACATCCATTTTTCTTCCCCATTAATACTGGTAGAAACATAAGGGGCAAAATGCTCTTCATCCCATTTTATATTACGGTGTTTGCCTCCTTCATAAATAAGTACCATGTGATTGGGTACTGCATGATTGAAAACATTTTTTTCTCGTTGATAAGGCTCTTTTTTGAAAATGACTTCGTCTTTGTTATTGGCAGTAGTCTGTTCATTATTTTTGCATGAACATAAAGCAACTACTGTCAATATACAAAGACTGGTAGAGAGAATGAGGTATTTATTTATCTTATGTTTCATTGTTTTTCTGTCAGTTTAATTTCATCATTTGTCAAATCCTTCTCAGGTTTGCCGATGGTGTTTTTGGCCGCTTTTACAAGTTCGGCAAGTTCGGCATACAGATTTTTCCACGGCGCCAGATCTTTCATTGCCCACACAAAGGCGTAATAGCTGCGCAGGTTGTACTCCAATTCGCGGCGAAGTTGCGATGCCGAGCCTTGTTGCTTGAGCGATGCATTTATTTTTGCCTGTTCCATATATATGGTGTGGAATTGGTTTTGAGCGGGTTCAAGCAAGGCGGCCTCGTTTGTTAATGAAAGGGTGGCAAGATGTGTGGCAGCGGCCTCGCCGGAGAGTAGTTTGATGAGTTTTTTGATCACTTCCGATTCGCTTCCGTAGTCGGCTCCGGTAATGGTTCCGGCTTCGTCAAACAGTAGCTGCAATGCGCGGGCTGCATCGCCTTTAGCGCCTTCAAGGCGCGCCAATCCGTCCACAACGCTTTTTAGCCCGTAATAAATATTGTCGCGTTTTCTGTCGGCTTCAATAACTTTGTCTCCCAGCCCGCTCGACAGGGGTTTGATAACAACCTCATCGTACACGGCATATATTTCTTCTAATTTTTTCAGTAGCGGATTGTTCGTTACTTCTTCGCTGCCGGTTTCTTTCGACATTTTAATGGTTCGGAACGTGAGGTTCCCCAAAATTTTTGTCATCAGGCGCGTGAGCGCAATAATTAATCTGTTCATTTTTTCTCTTTTTGGTGTTTTAGGTTTGTTGTATTGCTTCTTTAATTTACTTTTCTTGTTTTGAGCTATTCTTAGCGCTACGGTTACTGTATTTTGATGTTTTTAAAGGGTTGAAGCGCTACGGTATCTGTTTTTTGTTCTTTTTGTCTTTATGAAGCGCTACGGACATCGGTTTTTACCGTTTTCAGCCTTCTGTAGTTCACAGGAAGCTGTTTTTACTGTTTTGCGCTCTTCCGTATTCACCTTTTCCAGCGTTTTCCACACCTGAAACAACCCCCTCGGCACATGAAAGCATCCCTTCCATTTGCCGCCTTTCAAATCCAGCAGCACTTCGCCTCGGCGGTTGAGGTAGCCCCACCATTCGGGATGTTTGGGGTCTTTGAAGTGGTTCCACGTGTAGTCGTGGATTTTATGAAACCAGGCAAGGCACTCTTCAGAGCCGGTTAGTTGATAGCCTTTAATAAGCGAAATAAGTGTTTCTATGTGCACCCACCACAATTTCTGATCCCACTCCAGTTGCTGCGGCGGAAATCCTTTCCTATCCATAAAATAGAAAATGCCGTCGTGCTGTTTGTCCCAGCCGTAATGGAGCATTTTCAGCGTAATTTTCACGGCTTTTTCAATGAGTTCGGGTCGTTTCAGCCGCACGCCCAGATCCATTATAAACCACATGGCTTCTATGGCGTGCCCGGGATTGACGAGCCGTCCGTCAAATGTGTCGGAGAGTGAGCCGTCGGTATTTACGTTTTCCACGATAATGCCGCCCAACTCGGGACGATAGAACACTTCGAGTACTTCGTGCAGACATTCGTCGATGGTTTTTTTGAGGAATTCTTCGTCGAGCAAATGTTCAATTTCCAGCGCCAAGTTGCAAAGAATCATAGGGAGCGAAAACGATTTTAAGTTGCGTGTTCCGGGATGCGCTTTGCTCCATTTTCCTTTTGGGTTGTTGCGTTTGGTAAGCACAATATCGAATGTTTTCTTGGCAATATCCGCATATTCTTGGCTGCCCGTTGCTTTGCTCAGTTGTCCGAAAGCCATTGTGGCAAAGGTATAGGAGAAGATGTTGTACGGTTCGACAATGGGTTTTCCGTCACGCGTGAGCGAAAAATACCAGTTGAGGTTGCCGTCGTGTCCGTACTTTTTCAAAAATTCCGCACCCTGAACGGCGCAATCGAGCCACTCCCGGCGTTTTTCCACCTTATTATATAGCATAGAAAACATCCACACTTGGCGACCTTGCAGCCAAATGAATTTATCGGTGTCAAACACGTTTCCCTTCCGGTCGAGGCAGGTGAAATATCCGCCGAGTTCTGTGTCTTGCGAGTTATCCAACCAAAACGGTATTACGTGATGTAATAATTCTTCTTTATATAACTTTTCTAATTTTTGGAAGTCCATATCGATAATTATTGTATAATTAACCTTTATTTGTGAATATTTTATTGTTTTCCGCAAATATATAATAAATAAATTTAATATAATTGCCAATTCTGTTTTATTTTTATTAAAATAAATAATTTAACATTTCGGATTTTAATAACCTGCGTTTCGGATAAGAGTGGTAATCCCAAATAAGATAATAGGGTTCTTTTCGGTATATTGTTGATTTCTAAGAGGTTTTAGCTGTTAGTTAGCCATTGGCAATTAGCTTTTTTACCTCCTCCACCCCCCTTGCCTTCGGCATTTCCCCTTCCTTGAGGGAACAAAGCGGTAAAGCATTAATGGAGGAGCGTACTCCGATATTCCTTTCAAGGAATGCCTCCCCCATTGGATGTTTTATCGCTCTTTCCTCCTTTTGGGAGGAAATGCGGAAGGCAATGAAGATTGAGAGGACATAAGGGATTCTGATTTCAATCTTATTGTGTTATTTATCAAACAAATAACTATTTTCTTAAACAGAAATCACGTTAATAAAGCGCATTTAAAATAATTGAGTAATGAATTTCTCCGCTTTTTGGAGTGAGTCAATTTTGCCCACATCCATCATACGGAAATTATCGGGAGAGAAAGATTTTATGGTTTCCGTGCGGCAAATTTCGAGGTAGAAATCAATAATAGAGAATTTTTCGGGAAAACGGTTGAAGTATCCGAAAATTCGGGGATGGATAACGTGGATGCCCGAAAAGGCAAACTCCCGGTAATTTTCGGGCTGGAAATTTTCGGCGGGGGATTTGATTTCACCCGTTTCTTTGTTTATCCAGCCCCGCAGCGTGTTTGTGCCGTCGAAAAGCAGGTAGCGCGACGTATTCCGCGGGCTGCACACGAGGGTGGCGGCAGCGTTGTTCTCCAAATGGTAATCGTAAAGCTGCGTGAGACGGGTGTTTGAGAGGATATCCACGTTGTGGACGAGAAAGGGTTTGTCGTCATCGAAAAACCACGCGGCTTTTTTGATGCCGCCGCCCGTATCCAACAGTTTTTGGCTTTCGTCGGAGAATTCAATGCGGATGCCGAAATTGTTGTTCGCGCGCACAAAATCGATAATCTGCCCGGGAAAATGGTGCACATTGATAATGATTTCGCAGAATCCCGCGGCTTTCAGTTTTTCGATGGTGTGTTGCAAAAGCGGTTTTCCGGCCACAGGAACCATTGCCTTGGGCATTGTGTCCGTGAGCGGTTTGAGGCGAGTGCCGAGTCCGGCGGCGAATATCATTGCTTTCATAGGGAGATGCGATTTCTAAGTTGCATTTGTTTTTGTAAGAGGAATATATTCAGATTTTAGATTTCAGACCGCTACGCTGGCAGATTTCAGATAAAGTCAGATGTAAGTAATTTAATATTTAAGAACGCCGCAACTTGTCCCGATTTCTATCGGGAAAGCAGCAGTTTAATTGGCTATGCCGAACGTTGTTTCAGCCCAACGCGACTTCTCTTCCCACCAGTTGGCGGATACTCTTTCCAAGAGGAGAGAGAAATAGGAAAAAAGAGTTTGCAGCGACGTGTTGGGTCATAAATACCTGTCTCATATTTGCACCCTGTAAGGTCAACTTACTTGTTAAGTTGGGCTTACAGCCCGCTAATTGGCGCTCCGTCTTAACCCAACGCGTTGCATTGGGCTGAATTAAATTAGGCTTTCAGCCTGTCATAGGTATAATTTCAGAGAATCATTTAATTTAAAAGCATCTATCGTCTAATGTCTATTATCTAATTATCTAATTATCTAATATCTAATTGATATCTATAAATCCCGTGCTACCTTCCGATAGCTATCGGGAGTTGGAACTTGCGGCTCCCAATAACTTTCCAATCGCGCCCATAACGGATACCACGGTGTCGCGGTCCGGAACGGGAATTTTGAGCGATGTTTTACCGGTTTCGTTGTCTGTGTCAATGAGCGAGTCCACCAATTTGGCGGTGGCCTGAGGCGAAGATAGCGTGCGGGCTAACGCGCCGAACAGGTTGATGCTTTGTGAAATAAGCTGTTCGGGAGAAATATCGGACAATACTTCCGCCGCAGCGGGTATTTCCGCCCGTTCGTCCTGCATTTCCGGTTCTACGTCGGGAATCATTGTTTCGCTGAGCGGTGTTTCGGGCGTTTCGTTCTCCTCTTCCGCGGCGGGTTTCTCCATTTCGTTGGCGCTCACGGTAGAAGTGGCGTCTACGGTAACTTCTCCGCCGGTGGCGGCAAATTCCTGAACGCTTTGCATCAGTTTGTCGAACTTGCTGTCTTCGAGGAAGATGGAATCGGAGCCGCCGTCCAAAATACCTTCAAACATCGACGATTTGAAGTTTAGCTTCGTGAGCATCTGCTCTTCGATGCTGTCGGCCGATACAAAGTTGATTACCTGTACGTTGTTTTTCTGGCCCATCCGGTGGATGCGGGCAATGCGCTGTTCGAGCACGGCGGGATTCCACGGCAAATCGAGGTTGATTATCAACGATGCGATTTGCAGGTTCAGCCCCGTACTTCCGGCATCGGTAGAAATGAAAACACGGCTGTCGGGATTTTCCATAAAATTGTCCATCAGCGTTTTCCGCTTCTCGGACGGAACGCCGCCGTGCAGGTATTCGTATTGTATGCCCTTTTCGTCCAACTCGGTTGCCACCAAGCGCGTCATCCGCTCCCACTGGCTGAAAATGACCACCTTCTCATCGGTTGCTTCAAAAAACTCGTCGAGCACGTTCATCAATTCGTCTATTTTTGTATCGAACCGCGTTTTTTGGTCTAAAATATAGGTGCTGTCGCAAACCATCCGCATCTGGTTCAGTAGTAAAAGAAGGCGTTTGCGGTCGCTTTCGCTCAAAAAACGCATTTTCTGCCATTTGTAAATTAACTGTGCCACAGCGAGTTTGAACTCTTCGTGTATTCCGCGCTGTTCTTCGGTCATTGGCACGAAAAGAATTTTATCCACGCGCGAGGGTAGCTGGATGTTTACATCGCGTTTGCGGCGGCGGATAAGGATTTGACGGATTAAACCGCCCACTTCGTTCAGGTTTTGGTACCCGATGGTTTTGCCCGTTTCGGAACGTACGAGGCATTTATCGATGAATTTGTAGTACGGGCCTAAGCAATACGGATTTACGAACTGGGCAATGGAGTAGAGCTCTTCTATTTTGTTTTCGAGCGGCGTTCCGGAAAGCACCACCGTGTATTGCGACTCTATGCGGCGGGCGGCTTTTGCGATTTGCGTGTTCCAATTTTTGAGGCGTTGCGCTTCGTCCATAATCAACATATCGGCGTGAAGCGATTTCAGTATTTTGATGTCGTTTTTTGCGCTTTGGTACGATACGATTTTGTAAAAAACATCGCTGTTGTATTGTTCACGGCGTTTCAGGTGGCTGCCTTCGATAACGAGGGCGGTGTCGCCGGTGAATTTCTCAATCTCCTTTTTCCATTGGTATTTGAGCGAGGTGGGACAAAGAATCAGTACGGATGAAATATTGAATTCTTTGCGCAGCAGTTCGGCGGCGCCAATGGCCTGGATGGTTTTTCCCAACCCCATTTCGTCGGCGATAATGCTGCGGCCTTTACGCACGGCGAACAGAATGCCCTCTTCCTGATAGGGGTAGAGGCGTGTGCGGAGCAGGGCGGGCAGTTTGCCGTCGGCATATTTTGTGTCTAAAAGCCGTGCGCGACGTTTGGCTTCGCGTTTCTCGATGATAAACTCCAGCGCGTCGCCGTAGCAGCGGAAGGTGTCGTCGATTTGTTGTGCCTCCCGCAAAAACAGGGAGAAGTCCTCGTAATGCTCTTCGCCCAAAACACCTTCGGGGGTAAAATAATGGTTTGCCAGCTTGGAAAACGCTTCCTGATTGTCTGACCCGATGCGGAGGCGTACGCTTCGTTCGCCTTTGTATGACAGGTAAACCGATGTGTAGGGCGGAACCAGTTCTTTTGGTACGCGTTTTTTATTTTCTTCGAGTTTCAGTTGTACGGCTTCAATGTGTTTGCAGGTGCCTAACTGGTTGGTTTTGAAATCGGGACACGAGCAATAGTTCCACGCGCTGCCGATGCCCCTGAACGCTACCTTGTACAAGTAGTCCGTTTGCGGATTGCGTACCGAGAAATCGCCAAGCGTCTGTTTTTTGTTTACCGGTTCAATAGCCAGCAACTCTTTTTGCGCGGCTTGTTTGCGGAGGAGAATTTGCCACTCTTCGAGACTCATTTTCTCGGGGCGATTCAGTAAAGATACTTTGGGTAACGGCTTCTTTATGTTTTTTTTACGTGTGGATTTTGTTTTTGAAGTGGTTGCTTTTTTTGCCATAATTGAATGTGTGTATGATCGTTTTGAGTTGTTTTTTTATCTGCTTTTAAACTCCTGTTCCAGGTTTTGTTCCCGGTGAACCAGCGATACTTTAATTCCGAATTTTTTCGAGATGTGTTCCGCCATTTTTTGAGCGGCATAAACGGAGCGGTGTTGTCCGCCGGTGCATCCGAATGAAACCATCAGGTGGGTGAAATTCCGCTCCATATACCGTTTCACGTGGCTGTCTACCAGCGGGTAGATGTTGTGGAGAAAGAGTTCCATCTCGCCGTCGTCTTCCAGAAATTTGATGACCTCTTCGTCCAGTCCCGTGAAGTGGTTGAAGCGCTCAAATTTACCGGGGTTGTTGATGGCGCGGCAATCGAAAACGTATCCGCCGCCGTTTCCCGACGCGTCGTTGGGAATGCCTTTTTTATAGGCGAAACTGAATACGCGCACTTCCAACTCGCGTTGTTGGGTATCGGCAAACTGCTTTAGTTCCGTCATTGCTTTGAGCATTGGTTTCAGGTAGGTGTACTCATCGAATCCGTCTTTCAGCAAATCTCTTAAATTATTGAGGGCAAACGGAATGCTTTGGATAAAATGCGGTTTTTTCTCGAAATACCCTCTGAATCCGTATGCCCCAAGCACTTGCAATGTGCGGAAGAGCACAAATTGGCGAAGCCGCGTAAGAAATTGGGCATCGTCGATATCCAGGTGTTTTTTTAGAGATTGAATATAGGTTTGTATTAATTCGTCGCGCAATTCGTTTGGGAAATTGGCTTTGGCCTGCCAGAGAAAAGAGGCCACATCGTAGTGGACGGGGCCTTTCCGTCCGCCCTGAAAATCGATAAAATAGGGATTTCCGTCCACCAGCATTACGTTGCGCGACTGAAAATCGCGGTACATAAACGTGTCGTTTTTGTCTTCCAGAAGTGCATTGGCAAGGCGTTCAAAATCGGTTTCCAATAAATCTTCCTGAAACTCCATTTCTGTGGTTTTCAAAAAGTTGTACTTGAAATAGTTCAAGTCCCAATACACTGAGCGGCGGTTGAATTGGGGTTGCGGGTAGCAAACGCTGAAATCCAATCCTTCGGCGCCGCGCACCTGAAAATCGGCCAGCAGCGATATGGTTTTGTGCAGCAATTCTTTTTCATCCGAACTGAAAACACCCGTGTTGCGGCCTGCTTTAATGGCATCGAATAAAACTTTGTCGCCCAAATCTTCCTGTATGTAAAACATTTCGTCGTGGGAAACCGCAAGCACTTTGGGAACATTTAAATGCTGTTTGTGAAAATGTGTTGCCAGCGCTATGAAAGCGTGATTTTCTTGCTGCGATTCCCCGTGCACGCCAATGAGCGATACGTTGTCTTGCGCGAGGCGGTAATATTTTCGGTTGGAGCCGGAAGAGGCCAACGGTTCTATTTTCGGATTTGATTTTCCGGTGTATTGAGTAAATAGTTTAGTGAGTTGTTGCATAATGTTCTATTTATCTTTTGCCGCTTCAAAAAAAGCTTTTTCTCTCTCTATTTCCGCCCTGAGTTCTTCCTCCGAAGGCAGGTATAATTTGTATTTTGATGCGAATAACTGTTTGCTTTCGTTCAAAACGGAGTATTTGGCTATGGTAGAATCGGTTTCGGTACAAAGAAGAATACCGATGGTGGGATTGTCTGATGTTGCCCGCCGTAAATCATCGAACATTTTTACGTACATATCCATTTGTCCTATGTCTTGATGGGTCATTTTGTTTGTTTTCAGTTCGATAAGCACAAAACATTTTAAAATGTAGTTGTAAAAAACCAAGTCGATATAAAATTCCGAGGTCTCGGTACGGATGTGTTCTTGTCGGGAAACAAAAGCAAACCCCTTACCCAACTCCAATAAAAAAGATTGAAGATTGTCCAGCAAAGCTTGTTCCAAATCTTTTTCAATATAGGTTGCTTTTTGCGGAAGGTTGAGAAATTCCAAGACATAAGGATTTTTGATAAATTCCTGTAAATCGGGGGCTTCTTCCCGTATCTTTTTATGCGGTTCTTTTGTTATGGAGGCTTTATTTTCCGAAAGCAGCAACCTGTCATAATAGAGCGTGGAGATATTTCTTCTAAGCTCTCTTACACTCCAAGAATTATAGGAGGTTTCTTGCAGATAAAAAATACGAGCCTTTTCATCGTTAACACGTATCAATTCCACATAATGACTCCACGTCAATTCGGGTGACACTGTCTCCCGAATTGGAAAAGTGAGGTAAAACTGACGCATTCTGCGCAATTCCCGTTCGTCAAATCCTTTTCCAAACTCTTGACTTAAAATTGCAGAAAGTTCTTTTAGAATGTATTTTCCATATTCGGCGCGCTGAGCGCCTTGTTGTTCTTCCATTACGATGCGTTTCCATTCCTGTTTCTCTAATTTTTCTAATCCGATTGAGAGATGATATTGCATTTGGGCATCACAAATGGTGATTTCCTTTTTTCGTCTTTATATGAAATTATATCAACTTTTGATGTCGTAATTTACGACATCAAGATATAATTTTGTCATTTAATTCATCCATCCACACCTTTGCCACAGCATCACTCGGCATACGCCAGTCGCCGCGAGGCGATAAACTTACCGAGCCAACTTTGGGCCCATCGGGCATACAGGATCGTTTGAATTGTTGCGCGAAAAACCGTTTGTAGAAAACGCGTAGCCATTTTAAAATCTCTTCGGGTGAATACATCTCGGCAAACGCGTGGCGTGCCATAAAATACACCCTTTTGGGGTTGTCGCCGTAGCGGAGCATTCTGTGCAAAAAGAAATCGTGCAATTCATACGGGCCGACATAGTTTTCCGTTTTTTGTGCAATTTTGCCCTCTTTGTCAGCAGGTAGTAGCTCGGGGCTAAACGGCGTATCCACGATATCATGCAGAATTTTAGCCGTTTCTTTTTCCATTTGGGTGTCGGCAATCCATCTTACCAGCGTCTTTACCAGTGTTTTGGGAACGCTCGCGTTTACGGCATACATCGACATATGGTCGCCGTTATACGTTGCCCAACCCAGTGCCAGTTCCGATAAATTTCCGGTTCCCAACACAAATCCACCCGTTTTGTTGGCGTAATCCATGAGAATTTGTGTGCGTTCGCGCGCCTGAGCGTTTTCATACGTCACATCGTGGATGTTGATGTCGTGCTCAATGTCTTTCAAATGTTGTGTAACGGCCTTCACAATGGAGATTTCCTTTGCGGTTACTCCGGCTGATTTCATCAATTCCACGGCGTTGGTATATGTTCTGTCGGTGGTGCCAAATCCGGGCATAGTGATGCCAATGATGTTTTTTCGAGGCAAGCCCAGCAAATCAAAAGTTTTGATGAGGACAAGCAGTGCCAGGGTGGAGTCTAATCCGCCCGAAACGCCGATGGTGATTGTTTTGGAGCCTGTGTGCAAAATCCGTTTGGCAAGCGCGTTTGTTTGAATGTTAAAGACTTCGTTGAGGGTTTCGTTTTCGGTTTCTTTTGATGGAATAAACGGATGTGGATTAAATGTTCTGTACATTTTTGAAACTGAGGCGGCATCAATTTGACAGAATATTTCGTTTCGTTCGCCCGCGTAGGTGGCGAAATCGGTTTTGCGAAGACGCTCGTTTCGTAGCGCGGCAATGTCAATATCGGCAATGATTAGTTCATTTTCCATCGAAAAGCGTCTCGATTCTTGTAGCATGTTGCCGTTTTCGGCAATGTAGCTGGCACCGGAAAATACCGCATCGGTGGTGGATTCGCCACATCCTGCCGATGCGTACACGTAGGCAGCAGCGCATTTTGCCGATTGCATGAGAATGAGCGATTTTCGATACTCATTTTTACCCACCACATCGTTGTTTGCCGCTAGGTTGAAAATAATATCGGCGCCCTGTCTGGCGAGGTAAGTAGATGGCGCGACAGGCGCCCACAAATCTTCCGAAATTTCCACACCAAAGTTCCCGTGTGGGGTATTAAAAACGAGTCCATTAGGAATGATATCGCAAAATTCGCCGTTAATTTCAATATACGTGTCGGTGATTTGATGGGCGGAGGAGAACCATCTTTTTTCGTATAAATCGCCATGGTTGGGGATATGGCTTTTTGGAACGATGCCTAAAATTCCTTCGGACGAAAGCACGCAAGCCACGTTGTACAATGCGTTTTGATGCTGTAATGGCAATCCAACGATAACAATGATGGAAGGTTTATCTTTCAGGTAATCCCGTAACTCCGCAACCGACTCGAGCGCCTTTTTCTGCAACGCGTCCTGAAAGAACAAATCGGCGCACGTGTATGCGGTGATGCTCAATTCGGGGAAGCACAAAATTTGCACGTTTTGTAACAACGCGTCGGCAATTGTCGATTTTATTTGTTGCAAGTTAAAATCGCAATCGGCAACGCGCACTTTGGGGGAAGCCGCCGCCACGCGGATAAATCCGTAGTTGTTGATATTCATAGTGGTCGCTCGTTAACGGTTGTAAATTTCACAAATTTAGCTATTTTTCGCGAAACGAAAAGAGACTTAGTTCAGATATTCCACTTGCATTTTATAATCCCACTCATCGAAATACAAATTCCGCTTATCGGTTTCCACTTCTCCACGTTGAAAATCGACGGTTTCGCTGCGCGGATATTTCTTTTCGGGATAAAATCCGTCTGAATAATCGGAATTGATATAAAAACGATACGAATCGATGCCGCTCATAAAGAATTCCCGACTCGGTTTAATGGCGATTTCGCCACCACGGCCAAACGAAATATCGGCGGGAATCCATCCCGTTCCTTCGAAATAAACTTCTGCCCAATCGTGCAGATTCACTTCGCCCGGGTGCGTCATCCAACCGCTTTGCCAGCGTGCCGGGACGCCTTTGTAACGCAACATAGTAATGAGCAGCAACGCCACCTGCCCGCAATCGCCTTTGCGATTTTCCAATACATATTCCGGGATGTTTGCAATGGTGGAATACTCCAACGCGCTCGCCCACGGATAGTTGGCGGCAATATATCGGTAAATGGCTTGCAGATTCTCTACGGGCGTTTGGGCGTGTTGCGTAACACTGTCGGTAAGTTTCTTGATGTTTTCCGAAAATTGAATGTGCGGCTTGCGTTCAGAAGTATAGGCTCTGAACGAATAATCATTTTTGTCATACGCTTCAACCTCTATTTCCGACAAATCGAACCATTCGCCTTGCGAGGTCATTTCATATGTCGCCCAAAAAATCGCGGGTTTGTCCGATGTTGCTTTTTGCTCCATGTATATGGTTGTGTGTGCCGTTTGATCATCGGATAAAACGAAGTAGGGTTGCGATGTTTCAAACAATTCGACATCCGTTTGCCGGCGGATATCTTTTCGAGGAAACGGTAGCCAAACTTTTACGGTTTCGCCGTCCGAAACAGCATTCGTGTTTACAGTAAGCGTGTAGTGAATTTTTACCTTCTTTTTCGGAAGCAGGTATTTTCCTTTCACATCGGAGGCGGTTTTTTTGTTAAACGCGTCGATAAGTAGCGAATCGCGCGGTGTATCTGATTTTGGTGCGGGTATTTTCGATAATTCTCTTGCCGATGAACTAACGCGAAAAATGTTTGGAGCCGCGTTTCTGAAATATCGTTTTTCTCCGTCGATAATTCTAAATTCCAACGCTTTCGACTTTTCCCATTCGCTCAACAGCGAATCGGATGGAGTAAAACCCCGATTTTTTTCAATCCAATCGACAATTTCCTCCTTTGTTCTTCTAAAATCCAACTCCACTCTGTACAGAGAGTCTTTTATGAATTGAAAATCATATTTTTCATCGGGAGAGAGTGTTTCGAAAACGGAGTCTATTATTTGTTTAGCCGCAGCAAAGTTGCCTTTTTCAATTTCACTGTCAATGGATTGGCGGTAGTTGTTTTTCGCGGGATTGCACGCAGAAAAAGTTATTGAAAATAGGAGCAGAATAAAAAAAACGGGTTTATTCATGGCGATTAATTGTTTTTAATGGAGGATGTTATCTCAAAGATATCCGGCAATTTGCTTAACAGTTCTTCCATAGAATCGAAAATTAAGTTCGCGCCGGCATCACTCAGGATTTTGTCCGACAGCGGTCCCGTGTTTACGGCAATGGTGAAAATGCCTGCTCTTGTTGCGGCTTCAACTCCCAACGGAGCATTTTCGATAACTAATGCCTGATTGGGTTTTAAGTCTCCGCCTTTTTGCAAACCCATTAAAAACGGTTCGGGATGTGGCTTGCCGATTTTGGTGTCGAAAGCGGTTACCATATTTTCGGGCGAAAAAATGCCGGGAAAATTACTGTTCAGATTATCTAACAACGACGGCTGTTTCGAACCGGTAACCAGTACGGGCAAAAGTCCCTGTTCGCGTGTAAATTTCAACGCTTCCTTGGCACCGGGCATAACCGAGCCGTTATGATATTTGCGAAAAAGTTCTGTTTTGCGCAAGTAAATTTCTTGTACTTCTTCTTTGGTTCCGGTGCGTTTGCGCTCTTTCTCGAAATATAAATTGATGGTGGAATCTGCCGGACGGCCTTCGTGAAAGAAAAAGTCTTCGGGATGAGAGGTTGTAAACCCAAACTCAACCATGGTTTTTTGCCACGATTTGGCATGCGCCGGCATAGAGTCGTAAAGTACGCCGTCCATATCGAAAAGGATAGCTTTTAAATCGAAGGTTGTATATTGATTTTGTTGAAGATATTGAAGGAAAAGTTTAGTCATTTTTTAATATTTGAGATATTGTTTGAGGATTTTTTCGACAGTCCCAAACAGCAGTGATAAAAATGTTTTTACGTTTTACGAAATAGATGATTTTAAAGTTTTTTCGGACAACAATAGAACGGAGTGTCTTAGGAAAATCTTTTAGTAGAGGTTCTTTTTTTCCTATTTTAGGAAATGAGCGAAGACGTTCCGTTTCATCTAAAATGTCGTTAAACAACTTTATGGCAGCCGTTTCGCTTCTCTCACGTAACCAATTGAAAATCTCAGTAATGTGTCTTTCGGCTGTTGGCAACCAAATAATTTCATTCATCTCTGCATGATTTTTTTGCGCAATTCTTTTTGTGTGCACCCTAACCCTTGTTCAGCCTCGTTTAATGCGGTTTCAACTTCAGAGAGAAGTTCATCGGTTGTGAACTGACACGGAGGCGAAGAAAGATATTCCATTACAGCTAATTCTTTCCCCAACTCTTTTTGCTCTTGAATTGGGAGTTGCCTGATGAGCGATCGTATTTGGTCTAACGTTAAATCTATTTGCAATGCAGTTGTCATTTTCTTTTTTTTATTTTCCCCAAATATACAAAAAACATCGGAAAAACGGGTTGTTTTCCGATGTTTTCGTTGGTGTTATTTGAGAGGGATTGTTTTACAACCTCCCCTTTATCGCCTTTGTCTCTTCCTCATACCCCGGTTTTTCCAACAGGGCAAACATATTTCGTTTGTAATCTTCCACGCCCGGTTGATTAAACGGATTTACGCCTAACATGTAACCGCTGATGCCGCACGCTTTTTCGAAGAAGTAAATCAACTGACCGATATAGTACTCCGAAAGTTTTGGAATTTCTATCATAATATTGGGGACTCCGCCATCCACATGAGCGATGCGCGTACCAAGCTCGGCCATTTTATTGACTTCGTTCACACGCTTACCTTCCAGAAAATTGAGTCCGTCCAAATCGGTTTCGTCGCGCGGAATTGTTACTTTTTCTTTGGGCTCTTTTACCGATAAAACGGTTTCGAAAATGGTGCGTTCACCTTCCTGAATCCATTGTCCCATAGAGTGCAAGTCGGTAGTGAAATCTACTGCTGCGGGGAAAATTCCTTTTCCTTCTTTGCCCTCGCTTTCTCCGAAAAGCTGTTTCCACCATTCGGCAAAATAATGCAATTTGGGATTGTAGTTTGCCAATATCTCAATTTTTTTGCCCTTTTTGTACAATTCGTTGCGGATAGCCGCGTAAATGGCCGGCAAATTCACTTCGTACGAAGAATCGACTCCGGTGGCCTCTTCCATGTCTTGCGCTCCCTGAAGAAGTTTACGGATGTTTAATCCGGCCACTGCGATAGGAAGCAGGCCTACGGGTGTTAGCACCGAATAGCGACCGCCTACATCATCGGGAATGACAAAAGTTTTGTACCCTTCGGTGTTGGCGAGAGTGCGCAAGGCGCCTTTCGATGCGTCGGTGATGGCGACAATTCTTTTGCATGCTTCTTCACGTCCCGCTTTCTCGATAAGTAAATTCTTGAGGATTCTGAAAGCGATTGCCGGCTCAGTAGTGGTTCCCGATTTGGATATGTTGATTATTCCGAATTTTCTTTTCTTGAGATATTCGGTAAGTTCATGCAGGTAGTCTTCTCCGATATTGTTTCCGGCATACAGAATAACCGGATTTTTTCTTTCGTGCTGTAGCCAGTCGAACGAATTGGAAAGCGCATCAATAACAGCTCTTGCGCCTAAGTAACTTCCTCCGATTCCGACAACCACCACCACATCGCATCGGGTGCGTAGCACGGTGGCAGCATCCTCGATTTCACGGACAAAATCTTCGGTGAAAGACGAGGGTAGGTTTACCCAGCCCAGAAAGTCGTTTCCGGCGCGTGAACCATCGTGCAGGGATTTGTTGGCCGCAATTGCTCTGTCTGACTGTTGCAGGATCTCTTGTTCCGATACACAATCGTAAACCTGATTGATAACTAATTTAATCTTATCCATAATTTAACGAGTTTTATTTTTGGATTTTTACTAACAACTAAAGGTTTTCTATTAATTGTTTCATCGCTGCCTGCGGGCGCAGTTTTTCGTACAGAATGTCGTAAACGGTTTGTGCGATAGGAATATTCACTTTAAAGCGATTGTTCATTTCCTGAATACATTTGGCGCCGTAATATCCTTCGGCAATCATTTCCATTTCCAGTTGCGCTGTTTTTACCGAATATCCTTTTCCAATCATTGTTCCCAATGTCCTGTTCCGGCTGAACTGTGAATATCCGGTAACAAGCATATCGCCCAGGTAGTGCTGCTCACAAATACATCTTTCCATCGGAACGATGGCATCTAAAAGGTTTTTCATCTCTTTGGCACAATTGGTCATCAGTACCGCTTGAAAATTATCTCCGTATTGCAGACCCGAGCAAACTCCGGACATAATGGCGTAAATGTTTTTAAGCACAGCTGCTAATTCAATTCCCACCACATCGTTTGAAACGGATGTGCGTAAAATCCGGGAACTGATGCCTTGCGCGAGTGCTGTTGCTTTCTCTGTGTCCTTGCTTGCGATGGTTAAGAACGAAAGTCGTTCCAACGCTACCTCTTCGGCGTGACAAGGGCCGGAAATCACTCCGACGTTTTCCTGCGGGATTTTAAAATTACTCATCAGGTACTCGCTTATCACGATGTTATCGTTGGGGATCATGCCTTTTACGGCCGAAACCACAAATTTCCCCTTAAAGCTACTGCTCGACCATATTTTTCGCATGTATTGTTTCACATACGGTGAGGGGATGGCAATGATGATGGTGTCGGAGTCTTTGATGGCTTTTTCTATATTCGAATAGAAAGTAATTTGAGCTAAATTGAATTTTACGTTTGTCAGGTAATTGGGATTACGGCCAAGTTTGTAAAAGCCTTCAATTTGGTCGTCGCGGCGGATGAACCAATTGATGTGTTTTTCGTTCATCAACACGATTTTTGCCAAGGCCGTAGCCCACGTACCGCCGCCAAGAATTGCAATTTTTCCGTATGAACTCATTTATAGTTTCTTTATAATTAACATGTTAAATTCGCCTTTAAAGCGACGAAAGATAATAGATTTATGCTTTACTATACTTGTCAGTACTTCCAATTTTTGTGCTCAAATTCCAAATCCGAGATCCGAAATCCGAAATCGTTTACGCTTTCTCTACCCACGTTTTAACTTCATCAATGGTGGGATTGTTTAGTTCCATTTTAAACTTCTTGTTCAATCCGCATATTTCCTGATGCAGTTTGTTGGGGTTGGCGTCGGCCAGCATTTTCACTTCCATGTAGCCGGCTTTTTGAACCAGCGGAACCCATTCCTCCGGAATACCGATTTCGATGTATTTAGCGGCAGCATCTTTTTTAGCCTTTTTTTCGGGTCGCATTTGCGGGAAAAGCAGAACTTCCTGAATGGCAGTCTGTCCGGTAAGCAGCATGGTTAACCTGTCCATACCGATGCCCATCCCCGATGTCGGCGGCATACCGTATTCAAGCGCGCGCAGGAAATCTTGGTCGATAAACATGGCTTCATCGTCGCCTTTTTCCGACAAGCGGAGTTGTTCCTCAAAACGTTCACGCTGATCAATCGGGTCATTGAGTTCCGAATAAGCGTTGGCAATTTCTTTTCCGTTGACCATCAATTCGAAACGTTCGGTAAGTTCGGGATTGCTGCGGTGACGTTTGCATAGTGGCGACATCTCGATGGGATAATCGATAATGAAAGTGGGTTGAATGTAATTTCCTTCGCACTTCTCACCGAAAATTTCGTCAATCAGCTTGCCTTTGCCCATGGTTTCGTCTACTTCGATATTGAGTTTCTTGCAAACATCGCGCAGTTGGGTTTCGTTCATTCCGCTGATATCGATTCCGGTGTGTTCTTTGATGGAATCAATCATCGTAACGCGTTTGTATGGCGCCTTAAAATCTATTTCGTTGCCGCCCACTCTCACTTTGGTTGTCTCCAACACTTTTGTAGCGATGTGCTCCAACATCTGCTCGGTAAATTCCATCATCCACTTGTAGTCTTTGTAGGACACGTAAATTTCCATTACCGTAAATTCGGGGTTGTGTGTGCGGTCCATTCCCTCGTTGCGGAAATCGCGCGCGAACTCGTAAACGCCTTCAAATCCGCCCACGATTAATCGTTTTAGGTACAGCTCGTTGGCGATTCGAAGATACAAATCGATATCCAGCGCGTTGTGGTGCGTGATGAACGGACGAGCCGCGGCGCCGCCCGGAATGGGTTGCAGGATGGGCGTATCCACTTCTAAATAACCAAATTGATTGATAAATTCGCGCATCGCGTTGAAGATATTGGTGCGCTTGGTGAAGATGTCTTTCACCTCGTCGTTTACCACCAAATCCACGTATCGCTGACGATAACGAAGTTCCGGGTCGTTAAACTTATCGTAAGCCACGCCGTCTTTCATTTTTACGATGGGTAGCGGCTTCAGCGATTTAGCCAGCACGGTAAGTGTTTCGGCATGAACCGAAATTTCGCCCATCTGTGTGCGAAAAACAAAACCGGTAATACCGATAAAATCGCCAATATCTAGCAGTTTTTTGAAAACAGTATTGTAAAGTTCTTTATTTTCGCCGGGACAAATATCGTCGCGCGTAATGTACACCTGAATTCGTCCTTTTGAATCCTGAAGCTCAATAAACGACGCTTTTCCCATAATTCTACGGCTCATGATGCGGCCGGCAATGCTTACGGGGCGTTTTTCTTCTTCGTTAAATTCCTCTTTTATATCGGTTGAGTAAGCGTTTACTTCATAAAGCGCTGCGGGGTAGGGTTCTATTCCTAAGTTTCTTAATTCGTCTAAACTTTGTCTGCGGATAATTTCCTGTTCACTAAGTTCTAAATGATGCATGTTATTTGTTTTTTCAAGTTTTGCTAAAACTACACAAAAGTACAAAATATATCGCATACTTCCGTCCTGTTTTTTAAGATTTTGTTACCCTTCGATATTGAAAGTTAATTTTGCAGAGTCTGAAAAATAGAATTGTTCTAAATAATAAATTGAAATTGAATAAATACGGAAATTTTTCTCTAAATCTCGATAAATTGTGTAGTTTTGTAACAAAGTAATCTATTGAGAATTAGTGCTGAAAATATTTGCTTATCAAAGTATTGTTTTTTATGCTAAAAAGCTATAAATTCAGATGATTTTCTTGTAATACTATTCATGCAAGCATCTGTTAGCATTAATTTGTAAAAGAAGTTTCTTTTGAATAAGAAATACGGAAGTCCTAAAAATCATAACGAAAACACAACACCATGGAATTGAGCAGAGTGAGCCAATTAGTAAAAGGAAACATAGTGTACGAGTCTGATGTATCGCCAGTGTTGGAGTTTGCTTTTTCTTCTGATCTGATGAGTGACGTGTTGCGTTTTCACATGGAAAAAACGATACTCATAACCGGCTTGTCTACCGTTCAAACCTTGCGGACAGCCGAAATGTCGAATATTGAATGTATCATATTTGCCCGCGATAAAAAAGTTACAGAGGATATGATAGACCTTGCCGTTGAAAACAATATTTCACTTATTACAACTCCACTGACGCTTTTTGAAGTTTCCGGCAGATTATACAGCAACGGCATAAAACCGATTTTTTAAAGATGCAATTTGTGTACGAAATAGAGGGGGGAGATTTCAGTTCGGCCGGCAAAGCGAGCTCGGACATAAAAAAAACATTGAAACAACTCAATATCGACCCACAAATTATTCGCCGGATTGCAATAGCGCTCTACGAAGCTGAAGTTAACGTCGTTGCACACGCCTACAAAGGTGTGATGCAAGTTGACTTAGACCCGCAGAAAATAAAAATTGTGCTTAACGATAAAGGACCCGGCATCGAAAATATCGAAAAAGCCATGCAGGAAGGATTTTCCACCGCTTCGGATGAAGTGCGCCAAATGGGATTCGGAGCCGGAATGGGTTTGCCCAACATAAAGAAAAATACCGATGAAATGCTGCTGACCTCCGTTCCGGGCAAAGGAACAAGGCTTGAAATAATGGTGAGATTTTAACCCCCAACCTCCTAAAGGGGCTTTGGGAGAGAATGCTGATGAAATTGTTGCAGAAAATTTAATAAGTTTGTTTCGTAAATATCTCCTTTAGGGGATTTATGGGTAATGAAAGACCGAAATTACACGCACGCTATTCATGTTGATACGGATAAATGTATCGGATGCTCGCATTGCATGCAGATTTGCCCCACTCAAGCCATTCGCATCATCGGCGGGCACGCCGATATTATGCCCGTTCGATGTGTAGATTGCGGTGAGTGTTATCGCGTTTGTCCGGTAGGTGCAATTTGTGTCAAACACGACGGTTTATCGGTTATAAAACAAGACGCGTACCGAATCGCTTTGGTGCCATCGGTTTTCATCGGGCAATTTCCTTCGGAACATACGGCATCCGAAATAATGGACGCGGTGAGACTAATCGGTTTCGATGAAGTGTTTGAAGTGGAGCAAGCCGTTGATTTCATGAAGAAAGAGTATACCCTTGTTGCCGATGAAATAAATCAAACCCGGCTCCCGGTTATCAGCTCGTTTTGTCCCGCGATTGTACGTCTTATACAGGTTCAGTATCAAGCGCTTGCAGGCAATATTTTGTCGGTGAAAGCTCCACACGATATTGCCGCGCTTTATCTTCGCCAATCGAAAGAAAAAGAGGGCATCGCCCCCGAAAGTATTCTCATATACTATATCACACCTTGTGCGGCAAAAATTGTCGCGGCCAAAGCTCCTGTGGGCGAAAAAGTGTCATCCATCGACGGTGCGATTGACATGAAAGAGGTATACAACTTAGTCTCGAAAACATTGATGGAGAGAAAAGATGTCAAGTTGTCGAAACAGTTTGCCAATATGAGTCCCGACTCGGTGAATTGGTCGCTGTCGGGAACCGAAAAGCAATATTTCCGCGGGCGTGGTTTGGCTATCGATGGAATGGAGAACGCCATGGAATTTTTAGACCGATTGGAATCGGGGAGAGTTACCGGAGTCGATTTTCTTGAAATGCGTGCCTGCGATCAGGGTTGTGCCGGCGGAATCCTTTGCCCGGGCAATCGGTTCCTGACCGTTGAAAGATTGGAGCAACGGGAGAAAAAACTTTCGCATTTGGCGGAGGTGAATAAATCGTGCAATAACGTTTTGATGGATTACGCCGAGAGTTTACACAACGTTTCTAAAACCGAACCGGTTTTTCCGCGCGATGGCTTACTTCTCGACGAAGATATGGAAATAGCGCTTCAAAAAATGGAGCGCATCAAAAAACTCAATTCCTATCTGCCCGGATTCGATTGCGGAGCTTGTGGTGCGCCCACCTGTCGCAGTTTGGCCGAAGATATCGTGAAAGAAAAAGCAACCATTTCGCATTGTGTTTTTGTGCAACGCGTTATGGAGAAAAACTATAACCTGAGTCCCGATCAGGCTTTCCACGTCATTGAAAAGATTTGGGGTAAAGATCGACTCAACAAATATCAACATCCGAATGGAAAAACCGAATCTTAAGAAATTGATAGAAGACCTGAGTTTCGAATGCTTGTCGGGCAAAGCATTCTTGGACAGAATCCCCCAATCGGCATACGTTTCCGATTTGCTGAGCGATGTAATGGGAAAAGCCCGTGCTGATATGATGTGGATAACTTCGCAGGTACATAAAAATATTGTAGCGGTAGCTTCGCTCAAAGAGTTGAGCGCGATTGTTATCGTGAACGAGCGTCCGGTAGAAAAAGAGTTGTTGGAACTGGCGGAAGAAGAAGAAATTGTGGTATTGTCGTCGAATCTGCCGGCGTTTGAAACTGCCGGAAAGCTGTATGATTATTTAGACGTTGAAACTCGCAAAACTTGTCCGCCCACTGGCGGATCGTAAATCATATGGGAGTATTCAAAGCAGACTTGCACATTCACACTTGCTTATCTCCTTGCGGGGATTTGGACATGAGTCCGGGCAAAATTGTACAAACTGCTAAGGAGAAGGGATTGGATATCATTGCGATAACCGATCACAATTCCACCCGAAACGTGGAGCCATGTGTTGAAATAGGAAAGAGAATGGAGCTGTTTGTCGTTGCCGGATGCGAAGTGAATACGCAAGAAGAAGTGCATTGTTTGTGCTATTTCCCCGATTTAGAAACAATGAATATTTTTCAACACTACTTGGATCAGAAGATGCCGGATATTAAAAACGATACGGATATTTTCGGCTATCAGGTGGCAGTGGATGAGGACGAAGTGATTGTTTACGAAGAAGAGCGCTCGCTTTACGCCGGAATTCAGGACAGTATCGAAAATGTACAAAAAAAAGTACATTCGCTGGATGGGATTTTTGTGCCGGCGCACATCGATAGGCTAAAAAACGGAATTTACGGGCAGTTGGGATTTATCCCGTTCGATTTACAGTACGATGCATTGGAAATCTCTATGCGAACACGCCCCGAAGACTTTTTGAGAGAGCATCCCGAGATAGCGTCGAAGAAAATTTTGCAAAGTTCCGATGCCCATTTTCTGAATCATATTGCAAGCGTACATACCGATTTTCAGATGGATGAGTTAAACTGGGAGAGTTTCAAGAAAGCGTTCGAGCAACCCCTCCCAAATCCGAAAACTTGTCCGCCCTCCGGCGGATCCCAAATCCGAAATCCCAAATCATAATGGTTGATTTATCCATGCATATGATGGACATCGTCCAGAATTCCATTCGGGCAAACGCGACGAGGATTGAAATCGAATTTCTGGAAAACAGCTTAGAAAACTGGCTTGTGTTTTCGATAAAAGACAACGGTGAGGGAATGACGCCGGAGACGGTAGCGAAACTCGAAAACCCGTTTTTCACCACCCGAACCACCCGAAGGGTAGGGTTGGGCGTTCCGTTTCTGAAAATGTCGAGCGAACAAACGGGCGGTTCTTTAAAGATAGAATCGAAGCTCGGGGTTGGCACAACCATTGAAGCGGTATATAAAACCGATAATCCCGATTGCCTTCCGTTGGGCGATTTAGGCGGATACCTGGTTTTGCTGCTGATAGCCAATCCCGAAATTCACTTCAGATTTCGCTACAGAATAGACGAAAACGAATTTTTACTCGATACCAAAGAACTTTCAGAACAGGGAATTACCGAATTGTCGAACAACGAAATGGCTTCGGCTGTAAAAGAATATATTAATGAAAATTTGAAAGAATTATATACTAATAGAAAAACAGAGAATTACTTATGCTAAATAGACATCAGATAGTCTGATATCCAAAATCGTAAATCGTAAATCGTAAATTAAAAATTAACTATTATGTCAGGAATTAAAACATTGGCTGACCTGAAACGCAAACAGGAAGAAGTCAAGACTCAGATTGACCTGAGAGACAAAGCCGAAAATCCCGAATCGCAAGTGCAAGTAAAAGTCGCGATGGCAACTTGTGGTATTGCCTCGGGAGCAAAAAATGTGATGGAATTTTTCGTGCGCGAATTGCCCAAGCGCGGCATCGGAGCCGTTGTAACGCAAGCCGGCTGTATGGGGTATTGTTTTGCGGAACCCACTGTAGAAATCACCATTCCCGGAAAAGAACCGATAGTGTTCGGTTATGTCGATCCCCAAAAAGCAGATGAAATTATCGAGCTTTACATTAAGCAGGGCGAACTGGTGGACGGCATTATTCCGCAAAATTATAACACAATTAGTCAAAACTAAAGTTGATATTATGCGCTGCATGAGATAATGCCTTCGGCGATATAGCTTCGCTGATAAACGGAAAGCAGGTAAATAATTTCCACACAACGACTTTATCGCGAAGCTTATCAATTTAAACCTTAAAAATTATTTTTCTATGAGTCAATACAAAATACACATGCTCGTTTGTGCCGGAACCGGCTGTCAATCGTCGCAAAGCGAATTGCTTTACGAGATGCTTCAAGACGAGTTAGACCGAAAGGGTCTAAGAGACGATGTTCAGGTCATTAAAACCGGATGTTTCGGTTTTTGCGAGAAAGGGCCTATTGTGAAAATTCTTCCCGACAACACTTTTTATACACAAGTGAAGCCGGAAGATGTTCGAGAAATCATCGATGAACACATAATTAAGGGGCGAAGCGTTCACCGCTTGCTGTATATAAATCCGGAAACCGAAGAGCATATTCTGGATTCGAAACACATGGGATTCTATAAAAAACAACTTCGTATCGCGTTACGAAATTGCGGAACCATCGACCCCGAAAATATCGACGAATCCATTGCTCGAGACGCTTATCAGGCACTGGGAATGGCGTTAACAGAACTCACACCGCAGGAAACCATCGATATTGTTAAAAAATCGGGACTGCGCGGACGAGGCGGAGCGGGATTTCCTACCGGAATAAAATGGGAAATTGCCAGTAAAAATGATGCCGACCAAAAATACGTGGTATGCAACGCCGATGAAGGCGATCCCGGTGCGTTTATGGACAGGTCAATTCTTGAAGGCGACCCGCACAGCATTCTCGAAGCAATGGCCATTTGCGGTTATTGTATCGGTGCAACCCAAGGATTAATCTATATCAGAGCAGAATATCCGTTAGCCATAAAACGATTGAAAATTGCCATTAAACAAGCCAGAGAATATGGTTTGCTGGGTGAAAATATTTTCGGAACCGATTTCAGTTTCGATATAAGTCTTCGCTACGGAGCAGGTGCGTTCGTGTGCGGCGAAGAGACCTCGCTCATCCATTCCATGGAAGGAAAACGCGGCGAACCATCCAACAAACCGCCGTTTCCGGCACAAAAAGGATACTTGGGAAAACCCACCAACGTGAACAACGTGGAGACCTTAGCCAATATTCCGGTTATTTTGCTTAAAGGCGCGGAATGGTTCTCATCCATCGGAACCGAAAAATCGAAAGGAACAAAAGTTTTTGCTCTTGCCGGAAAAATCAACAACGTCGGTCTTATCGAAGTGCCGATGGGAATAACGCTTCGCGAAATCATTTACGAAATCGGCGGCGGTATCAAAGAAGGCAAGAAATTTAAAGCGGTACAAACCGGAGGTCCCTCGGGAGGTTGCCTGACCGAAAAACACTTAGATACCCCCATCGACTACGAAAGCCTTACAGCTGCAGGTTCCATGATGGGTTCGGGCGGAATGATTGTTCTGGACGAAGATGATTGCATGGTTTCCGTAGCGAAATTCTATCTTGATTTTATCGTGGAGGAATCTTGCGGAAAATGTGCTCCTTGTCGTATCGGCAATAAACGCTTGTACGAAACACTGGAGCAGATTTGCGATGGAAAAGGGACAGAAGAAGACTTGGATAAACTGTATAATCTTTCCATGGTAATCAAAGATACGTCGTTGTGCGGTCTGGGGCAAACCTCTCCCAATCCGGTATTATCGACACTGAATAACTTTTATGAAGAATATAAAGAGCACGTTGTCGATAAAAAATGCCGCTCGGGAAAATGCAAAAACCTGTTGTACTACGTTATTTCTGCTGAAGATTGCGTAGGATGTATGGCTTGTAAACGCGTTTGTCCCACCAATGCCATTTCGGGCGAGAGAAAGCAAGTGCACGATATCAATCAGGAAATTTGCATCAAGTGTGGCGCCTGCATGGATAAATGCCAATTTGATGCCATCAGCCTGAAAGCGGATTATAAAGTAAGCGAGACAGTATGAAATAGACATCAGATAACAGGTATCTTCCAACGAAACGATTTGTAATCTGTTATCCAAAAAAGAAAATAATTATGGGAAAAATAACACTCACAATAGACAATAAAAAAATAGAGGTAGAACAGGGAACTACCATCTTAAGAGCAGCCCGAGAAGCGGGCATAGAGATACCAACACTTTGTCACTTCGAAATGTGCGATATGGGTATCGAAAACAAACCCGGCGGATGCCGAATTTGCGTGGTGGAGGTAGAAGGACGAAGGAACTTGGCACCGTCGTGTATGACCGAAGCGCAAGACGGAATGGTGATTAACACGCACAACATCCGGGTGCTGAACGCACGAAAAACCGTTCTTAAACTGATAATATCAGACCACCCGTTCGATTGTTTGGTATGCGCTAAGTCGGGGCATTGCGAACTACAGCATTTGGCAACTCAATTCGGTATCAGAAATATGCCTTATGCCGGAGAGCAATCGAGATACCGGAAAGACACATCGCCATCTATCATACGCGATGTGGATAAATGCGTAATGTGCCGACGTTGCGAAATGGTTTGTAACGAAGTGCAAACCGTTGGCGCCCTTTCGGCTGTAAACCGCGGATTCATGGCGGTGGTAGCTCCCGCTTTCGAAATGAATCTCGAAAAATCGCCTTGTACGTATTGCGGACAATGTGTTTCTGTTTGTCCTACCGGCGCGCTTACCGAAGTTGATCACACCAACGAAGTGCTTCGTGCCCTCTCCAATCCGAAGAAAACTGTGGTTGTGCAAACCGCACCGGCTGTACGCGCGGCGTTGGGAGAAGAATTCGGTCTTGAGCCGGGTACACTCGTAACTGGAAAATTGGTGGCCGCACTCCGTGAACTCGGTTTTGATTACGTTTTCGACACCGATTTCAGTGCCGATTTAACCATAATGGAAGAAGGAACTGAATTGCTGAATCGTCTCAAAGGACATTTGGCCGGAGACACCAACGTTCGGATTCCGCTGTTGACATCGTGCTGTCCGGGTTGGGTAAATTTCTTCGAACATAATTTCCCCGATTTGTTAGATGTGCCGTCAACCGCCAAATCGCCGCAACAGATGTTTGGCGCGATAGCTAAGTCTTATTTTGCAGACAAAATCGGTGTAGATCGAAAAGATATGGTGGTGGTATCCATCATGCCTTGTTTAGCCAAAAAATACGAGTGCCAACGCGATGAGTTTAAAGTTGACGGAAATCCCGATGTGGATTACTCCATCTCTACGCGCGAACTGGCAGCTTTCATCAAACAGTCAAATATCGACTTCTTGGGGCTTCCCGATGAAGATTATGACGATCCTTTAGGCGAATCTACCGGAGCAGCCGTTATTTTCGGAAACACGGGAGGCGTAATAGAAGCAGCCTGTCGTACCGCTTACGAACTCTATACCGGTAAAACACTCGATAAAGTAGAGTTTCATGAACTGCGCGGCATGGAAGGTATTCGCTCTGCTACGGTAGATTTCGACGGTCTGAAACTCAATATCGGTATCGCTCACGGATTGGGTAATGCCCGCAAATTGCTGGACGAAGTGCGCGCCGGAACATCGCAGTATCATGCCATCGAAATCATGGCTTGTCCCGGTGGATGTATAAGTGGCGGCGGTCAACCTTTCACTCACCTGAAAGAGGAAATACTTAAAAAACGTGCCGCAGCCATCTACACCGAAGATGAGCGCAAAACTATTCGAAAATCGCACGAAAATCCGTCAATTATAAAATTATACAGCGAATTCCTTGGGGAGCCGGGCAGTGAAAAGGCTCACAGTTTGCTGCACACGGAATATTTCCCGAAGAGCAACGAGGTTACCATTAATTTGCATCAATAATCAACGTTTAGAGTTTAAAGTTTAAGGTTTAAAGTTTGAATTTACTCTTTTTCTCAACCGATAACCTGTAACCCGAAACTCGCAACAAAAAACAGAAAAGATATGAGTCAAAAAACAGATATAGCGCCGGAAGTATTCAAGTATATGCCCGACGAAAGAGAAGCACTAAGAGTGAAAGTAAATCTTCCTCAGGAGAAGATAGACATTATTGACCGCATTTGTGATTCGTTCGATAACGACCCGGGAGAGCTGATTAATGTGCTGCATGAAGCGCAGCACGAGTTTGGCTATTTACCTGCCGAAGTTCAGGATGTTATCGCGCACAACCTGAATATTTCCGTGGCGCATGTGTATGGCGTAGTCACTTTTTACACCTATTTCACCATGGTTCCCAAAGGTGAATACCCAATCTCCATTTGCACGGGAACGGCATGTTATGTACGCGGAGCAGAAAAAGTTCTCGATGAATTTAAGAAAGAACTGAATATAAAGGTGGGCGAAACCACTCCCGACGGAAAATTTTCCATCAACTGCCTGCGCTGCGTAGGCGCGTGCGGACTGGCGCCTGTAGTCCTCGTTGGTGAGCGGGTTTACGGACGCGTTTCTCCAGACGGAGTGAAGAATATATTGCAGGAGTATCGGGACAAATAATCCCCGCTTCGCCGTCTGAACGCTCTAAGCGGTCTTACGGATTTTGGCATTTGTTGTAGAGACGCGATTTATCGCGTCTTTATTTATATTGTTGGTAATAAGCCAATTGCCGCTCGAACTTATTCGCTTGTTTTGACGAGAAATTGCCGCGAGCGGGAGTTCCTATTTAAAAATACTTTTTCACTTTTTCACCTTCTCTGATATGTGACAAGGCAAAATACACTTCGTCAATCACAAAAGCCATTTTGTCCAAGTCTAATGTTTCCATTGTGTCTGTTGGCTTGTGGTAATTGGGATTACGATAAAAAGATGTGTTGGTAATCATTAACGCATCATAGCCAAAAGCCCAATAGTTTAAGTGGTCTGAAAAATCGATACCGGGAATCGATACAGGCGCTTTTATGGATTTTGTATCAACAAGTTTTGCACGTTTCATCAGGTTTTTTACCTGATTCGAAAATGAATTGTTGCCCATTTTCTGAACAACCATAATGTAATCAGCCTCACTTCCGTAAATTATTTTCTTGTGAGGAAGCGGATAAGTTTGCGACTTCGGCTCTTCCGAGAAAAAACCTATCATTTCTAGGCAAATCATTCCTTTCACCAACTCTTTGGCATCGTTCAGTGATTTCGCGTGTATATAGCTTCCCATATTTTGAGTGCGAAAATATGGAGGTTCTTCCAATGAATAGGCAACAAAATCAATCCGATAATCGGTGTTGTGATTTTCAAGGAGTCGCGCCAGTTCTAATAATCCAACTACACCACTTGCATTATCATCGGCACCTTCTTGGTCTCCACACACGTCATAATGCGCTCCAACAATGATTCTTTCTCTGTTTTTTATTCCAATTGAGCCTATTACATTTTTGTAAGGTCTGCCGTCGGCATAATATTCTTGAAAATAAACGGTGTCGCAATGTTTTGTGAAAACGGAATGAATGTAATCGGCAACTTCATTTAACGTACCGATATTCCTGTAGTTTCGATATTTGTGGGTTTTTGTAATCGTAGTTAAGTGATTGTGTATTATTTCTTTATCTGATAGATGTTGTGCTTTGATCGGATATGCTAACGAGATAGATAGTAAAAGCAGCAATGAAAATATAGTTGGTTTCATAAAGAATTTTTATTGATATTTAGCTGTACAAATAGCTGTTTTTTTTATGATGTCTCGAATTCAGGTTTTGACCGAGAAAAAATTGAACCGATAGGGAGAACGGAAAACTTTTTCTTTTTCGTTATAATCTGATGGATAATTCCAAATGTCCGCCAAAACCAAGCTCAACTATTTTTTGAAGTGTTGAAATACGGGCTTCTTTCATATTGTTTTCGATTTTTGAAATATACGATTTTGTCGTGCCAACTTTCTCGGCAAGTTCCGCTTGTGTTAAACCTCTTTCAAGCCTTGCTTGTTGAAGCATTGCCCCGATTTTAAAGTTTTCGTAACCTGCTTCTAATTCGTCCCGTTTTTTTGTTTCGCGTTTTCCGTAGTTTTTTTCTTTAAACTCTTCGAGTGTTGTTATGTTTTTATTTGTCGCTTTCATATTCTTTTTTTATTTTAAGTGCTAATTCAATTTCTTTTTTAGGCGTTTTTTGTGTTTTCTTTTGAAATCCGTTAGTCAAAACCACCAACTGTCCCTTGTCGAAGAAACAGAAGATGCGAAAAATGTCACTTCCCGACTGAACTCTTATTTCATAAAGCCCATCTGTGCCTTCAATGTGCTTGAGATACGTTTCAGGAACTCTCTGTAAATCTTCCACCAAGTTGAATGTCCAAATAATTTTTGCTTTTACTTTCTTGTTTTGTTTCTCAAAAAACGTTTGGAAATAGTCCTTATAAAAAATAATAGTCCTATATCTTTGGTCTTCGTTCATTGTGCAAATATACAAAAGTTTCACTAAGGGGCAACACTTTTGACATAAATGTTCAGTGATTAAGAATAGTTTTTTTATAATGTAACGAATTCCCCTGCCTAAAAAATCCAATCTCGTGTCCGATACCATTGAGCTGCTGTTGCAGAAAATGCAAATCGTCCTCGTTGCTGTGCTGCGAAACGGGTTTGTTTTGGTAGAGAAAATAGTCGTCGCGATACTGTTTGGGCGTGATATTGGGCATCAACACATTGGCGCCTATGCTGATGGCACGTTCGCGCGCGCCTTTTTCGATGGCTTGCAGCGCGGTGGTGGCGGCAATATTGATATCGGGCATCAGCAGGCGGAGCAGCGCCACCATTTTCAGGCTCAAACTCAATCGTTCGTTGAGCGGAAGCAGCTGCGCGCGGTAGACGTAAAGAGGCGTTTTTTCGTGTTCGATATACGGTCCCATTCCGCACATATCTATATCCAACTGTTTCATAAACAGCAAGTCGTTTGCCAAATGCTCCACGGTTTGAAACGGCAGCCCAATCATTACACCCGTTCCCACCTGATAACCCGTTTTTTTCAATCGCTCCAACGCGGCGACGCGGTTTTGGTAGCTGTGCAGGGGCGTATTGGGATGAATTTTGGCGTAAAGTTCGGGTGTGGACGATTCAATGCGAAGCAAATATCGCTGCGCGCCGCTCTCAAACCAGCGGCGATACACCCCTTCCGACTGCTCGCCGCACGAAAGCGTGATGCCGATTTCGCCGTTAGTTATCCGCATCGCTTCTTTCAGAATGGAATCGATTTGCCGCGTAAACGCCTTGGATGCCAGCTCTCCCGACTGTATCGCCACGGAACCCAATCCGTTTTCGTGGGCAAACCTCACGGCTTCAACCGCCTCGGCAGGCGATACGCAATATCGGTGCGTATCGGTGTTCGACCGGCGAATACCGCAATACAAACAATCTTTCTCGCAAATATTGGAAAGTTCAATCAGTCCGCGCAAATACACGGTGTTGCCCACGCTTTTCTGTTTTATTCTCGCGGCGTAATCGAAAAGCGCCTTTTCTTCGTCGCCCGACGCAGATAAAAGCCGCGTGAGGTCGGATTTGGAGAACGTGGTTTTGGATAAAATATCTTGAACTGACATAGATTAGACCGTTTGTTGGGTTCTTGTTCTTTTGCGTAGAGACACATTGAATGTGTCTCTGGTTTAAATATGATGTATTGCAATGAGACGCATTCAATGCGTCTCTACGTGCGGGCAATGGAACGGGTGCAAAACAGTTAAAACATCCGGGTTGCCCGCTCAAAAATTCCGTTCATATACGCCAGCGCCATTCCGTAGTTTGTAACCGGAATATCGTTTTCGGTAAACGGTTTCAGTCGATTCAGAATTTGCATTCGCGTTATCATACAGCCGCCGCATTGAATCACAAGGGCATATTTCCCCCATTCGGGAGCGGGCGGATTATCGAGCCCAGAAACGAAAGTGAAATTCAGATTTTTGCCCGTAAATTTCTGCAACAGTTTCGGAATTTTCACGCGTCCGATATCGTTGCAACTGGTTTGATGCGTGCAACTTTCGAGAATCAAGATGTTGTCGCCGTCTTGCAGTGCCGAAATAAATGTTGTGCTTTGCAGATAGGTGTCGAAATCGCCTTTGAGCCGCGCGAACAAAATGCTGAAACTGGTGAGCGGAACCGTTTCGGGAATAATTTCGGAAACCAGCCCGAAAGCCTGACTGTCGGTAATCGCCAACGCCGGCGTGATGCCGAGTTTCAGGAGCGATTCCAATTCGGTTTCTCTTGCCACAACCGTAATGCAATGGTTGTCCAACGCGTTGCGGATGGTTTGGTTTTGGGGCAGAATGAGCCTGCCTTCGGGCGCTTCGCTGTCGATGGGCGTGATGAGCAGAACCACATCGTTTGGTTTTACCAAATTGCCCAAAAGCGACGGTTTTTGATGCGCCGTTTCGGGAATAATCCGCTTGATTTCATCAATAAGAGTGTCTCTGCCGTCGGCGCCGAGAGTGCTAAATTCGATAAACGCCGCGTCGCCGGTTTCGGCAAGCCGGTTTTGGGTTTCGGGCGAAATTTTGGAAACGTCGCTTTTGTTGTGAACAACCAAAAACGGAATGTCGAATTTTCGAAACTTCGCTATCAGCTTTGTTTCCTCTTCTCCAAAACAGTTTTCGGCGATAACCAACAGCGCGCAGTCCACCTTTTTTATCGCGTCCATCGATTTCCCGACCCGTTTTTTGCCCAATTCTCCCACATCGTCAATTCCGGCGGTATCCACCAGCACGACCGCCCCGATTCCGAGAATCTCAACCGATTTGTTTACCGCGTCGGTTGTGGTTCCGGGCGTATCGGAAACAATGGCGGTTTCTTGCCCCGTGAGCAGATTTATCAGCGAGCTTTTTCCGGTATTTCGGCGACCGAAAATGCCGATATGTAGTTTTGAGTTGGTCATTGGTTTATTTCAGCATCCGGCGGCTTTAACTCCGTCTGATGCTTTGTGACATTAAAAATACAAATCCCTTTTTCCTTCTTTTATCAGCTCAATTTTCTCGCGCACTTGCTGTTGTGTTTTCTCGTTGAGCGAGTTTATGTTCTCTTCAATCACGCGCCAACCCTTTTCGGCGGTGTGATCGGGAGCGTAATCCGAAAGATATTCCGCCAGTGTGAGCATCGCGTTGGGCGTGCAAAATCGTTTGATAAAGCCCGGTACCGAAAATTCCATAAAGTGTTCGCCCGTGCGCCCCAATCGGTAGCAGGCGGTGCAGAACGACGGCAGCATATCTTGTTGCAGCAACTCGTCGATGATTTCGTTGAGCGAGCGGTCGTCGTTGATGCGGAATTGTCCTTTTTTCAGGTCTTTGTTCTTCTCTTTTTCTGCGTAACTGCCGAGTTCTATTTTTGTTCCGCCGTCGATTTGCGACACGCCATATTGAATGAGTTCGTTGCGCAGTTCGGCGGGTTCGCGCGCGGTAAGAATCATTCCGGTGTAGGGAACGGCCAAGCGCAAGATGGCGACCAATCGGGTAAAATCTTCGTCCGACACGAAATACTTGTCGCCCAAATCGAGCATCGACGCGTCTTTGATGCGCGGAAACGAAATGGTGTGCGGCCCCACGTTGTAGCACGCTTCCAGATGGTTTACGTGGCGCACCAATCCCAGCACCTCGAAACGCCAATCGTACAAGCCGAAGAGCGCCCCGATTCCCACATCGTCCAAACCGGCTTCCTGCGCGCGGTCGAGCGAGGTGAGGCGGTAATCGTAATCGGCTTTTTTGCCGCGCAGATGATAGGTTTTGTACGCTTCGCGATGGTATGTTTCCTGAAACACTTGGAATGTGCCGATTCCCGCCTCTTTCACGGTGCGGAAACCCTCGATATCGAGCGGCGCGGCGTTGATGTTCACGCGGCGGATTTCGCCGTGACCTTTTTTTACGCCGTATGCCACGCGCACGGTTTCGGCAATGTATTCGGGGCTGTATTGCGCGTGTTCGCCGTAAACCAAAATAAGCCGTTTTTGGCCGTTATCTTCCAGCGCCTCAATCTCTTTTATCAACTCGTCGTGCGAGAGCGTTTTGCGCACCGCGTCTTTGTTTGACGCCTTAAATCCGCAATAGGCGCAGTTGTTGGAGCATTTGTTGCCCACGTAAAGCGGCGCGAAAAGCACAATTCGGTTGCCGTAAATCCGCGTTTTCAACTCTTTCGCGCCCTCTTTGATGAGCTGAATCGATTCGCTGTCGGTGGCGTTTATCAGCACGGAAACCTCTTCGAGATTCAGTCGATTTTTCGCCAGCGATTTGGCAATCACCTCTTTCACTTTTTCGGGCGATGAGGGCGTATTGTTCAGATAATCCCAAATTTCATCCGCATCGATAAACGATTGCATCGGAACATCGGGGATTTTGTATTTTTCGGGAGTAAATTTCATTTGTAGTTTTTCCTTATATTTAACGTTAGACAAAATCTTTAATCAAGTCGATTTTATAACCACATATTCATTCACAAACTGAACTACAAATTTACAAAATTTGTTTCATCTATCCCATAGTCTTATCGAATTCTTTAGATAATGTTTTGTTGTCAATGTTACTAAAACAAAAAGGGCGAAAAATCGCCCCCTTGTAGTTATGTAAACGAATGATTTTTAATACTTAAATACCTTCCCTCCTGCTATCACCTGTTTCTGTTTTTCGTCGAACGTCGCGCGTTGTCCGGTGCGCAAGGCGGCCGTAACCATGATATCAGCAATGGAATGGTTGTAACCGGCTTCAACGGGAGCGTTTGTTTTCACGTTGTTGGCCCTTACGCAATCCATCCAGTTTTTCATGTGCAAATTTGTCAGCGGGTCTGAACCGGTGTTGGCTCCTGTTTCCACGCTCATTTTTGGAAGTTCGAACGTGTCCAGCATAAAGGGTTTCATTCCCATGGCACCAGCGTGTCTTTCGTTCAGTCCGCCGTCACTGTTGATGATATTAGTGTCCAAATCGAGCTTTCCACCGTTGGAGAAATACCACTCTTTGGTTCCTCCCGACGAGTTGTTTTGCCGCGACGAATAGATAACCTGAAATCCGTTGCCGGCCTCTTTTTCATTGCCGTCACCGTAATCGAAAACGGCGGTTATGGTGTCGTAATTGGTTCTGCCGTCATTCCACATGTATATGCCGCCGTTGGCAACAACCGAACGCGGATAATCGAGTTCGGAAAACCAATGCACGGTATCTATCTGATGAGCCATCCATTGGCCGGGAATGCCGGAAGAGTAAGGCCAGAACAAACGATATTCTAAGTATTTGCGCGGATCCCACGGTTCGTAGGGACGATTCATCAGAAATCGTTTCCAGTCGGTGTCCTGTTCGCGAATCTCTTTGGTGAGTTGAGGTAAGCGCCAGCGCCCCGGTTGATTCACGTTCCAGGTCATTTCCACCGCGATTATTTTTCCGAATTTCCCTGATTTAATGTAATCGTAAGCCGCATGATAATTGGTTCCGCTTCTTCGTTGCGAGCCCACCTGAATAACTTTGTTGGTTTCTTTGGCCGCTTTAAGCGCAAAATTGGCATCGTCCATGGTTTCGGCAAAGGGTTTTTCAACATACACGTCGCAGCCGGCTCTCACCGCTTCGGCAGTGTGAAGCGCGTGCTGGAAATCGGCGGTGCTGATAATTACCGCATCGGGCTTCTGAGACCAAAGTTCATCGGTATTTCTGGCTGTGCGGATATTTCCTCCCGTTTGTTGCTTGTACAAGGCTTGTCCCTCATCGCGACGGCGATTCCAGATATCGCAAACGGTGAAGAATTCAAAATTCATATCGTTGGCATATTTGAGAAAGGATTTCCCGAGCGAATCGCGGAACCGATTGGAAAATCCCAAAACACCCACTCTCACTTTATCGTTGGCACCGATGATGTTGGCATAACTTTTAGCCGACATGTTCATCGTGCTTCCGAGCGTTAGCCCGGCCACTCCGAGTGCTGATTTTTTTATAAATTCACGTCTTGAACTTTTCATTTTAGTTGAATTTTAAGATTTTGACACATTACAAAGTTGGTTTCCATCCGGGTTCGTATTCTCTGCTCCACAGTTTCATGGCATCGCGATCAAAAATACGACCGGTTTTGTCATCAATATCGAACCCTTTTCCAATGCGATATGCTATATTTGGATAATGTATCATGGCGTTGCTGATAGCAGCGTCGTCTATGGGCGCAGTAAGTTTAGCCTTTCCGCGAATGGCATCGAAAAAGTTAATTACGTGGCCGGTAGTCATATCGCCGCCACCGCCTAAAGCCGTTCCGGCTTCGTTGGAAGCGCTGGTGCTTTCTTTTACCTGCTTTCCTCCTCGATCGTAAAGTATATATTTCTCGCGGTTCACAAAAACCGTTCCGTTGCTGCCATAGATAATCGTTCCCCTGTCGGAACCGTAGGTTTTATGACCGTTTCGACTTTTGCCGTCCCACTTGATGATTTTGTCATCGGCGAAACGGAAAGTGGCGTCCATGGTGTCGTACATTTCCCATCCGTCGTTTAGAAAATGGCGCTTGGCCGCTTCCACATCTACCCGAAGAGGAAAATCCACTTTCAGTGCCCAGCGCGCGATATCGAGTTCGTGCGTGGCGTTGTTGCCGGTTTCGGCTGTTCCGTAGTCCCACCCGTACCAATGCCAGTTGTAATCCCAGGTCTCTTCGGTGTAATCGCGGCGCGGCGCGGGACCCTGGAAAAGTTCCCAATCTAATCCGGCAGGAACAGATACTTTTTTCTGAAGCGGTACTTCGGGTCGCGTGTTGGCGTAAAAAGCAACCGCTTTGTAGGGCGTACCGATAATTCCGTTGTGAATTTCGTTGATGATTTCGATAGTGTGTCCCGATGAGCGTTGCTGATTGCCCATTTGCACCACTTTGTTAAATTTTTTGGCTGCGTCAACCAATATTTCGTTTTCGAACATGTTGTGGCTGCACGGTTTTTCAACATACACATGTTTGCCCGCTTTCATGGCCATAACGGAGCCGGGTGTGTGCCAATGGTCGGGTGTGGCGTTGAATATGGCGTCCACTTTTTTATCGTCAAGTACTTTGCGTATATCGTTTTCGGGTTTCAGTTTATAATTGATATGCTTTGCGAAACCCTCCATTGCTCGGGTACGCTGTTTTTCCATGACATCACAGAGGTAAAGCAGTTGAACATTGGAGTTTTTTATCGCGATAGGTTCATAAAATGCTCCTAACCTGCGTCCTAAGCCAATAATTGCAACACCCAGTCGGTCGTTCGCGCCGATGATGTTGGCATAACTTTTAGCTGACATGTTCATCGTGCTTCCGAGCGTTAGCCCGGCCATACCTAATGCCGATTTTTTGATAAAATTTCTTCTTGTTTCCATATTTCAGTTATTGAGTTGTGTTTTAATTGTTTGTATTGCTATCGGTATTTGAGTTTCAAAATCTTTCCATCGGGCTTCAATGGAGATTTTGCCTTTGTAACGAATCTTTTTAAGTGCCTCAAAATAGGGACGAAAATTCTCGTTGTAAGTTCCCGGGACAGCCCTGTCTTTCTTCTCGGCAATATGAACATGCTTGATGAATTTTCCTTGTTTTACGATACTTTCCGGGACCTCGTTATCCATTTTCATGTGGTATAAATCGGCCAATAACATAAAGTTGGGATGATTGATATCTTTAACAATTTCTCCACCTTCAGATACGGAATTGATGAAGTTGCATTCAGCGGTGTTAAGTGGTTCCAAAACAACGGTTACATTGTATTGCCGGGCAATGGGCGCCATTTTTTTTCCTAATTCTACAAATTGCGCCCGCGCCGTTTCACGGGAAAATCCATCGGGAATGGAGCGTGAACCGCCGCTTCCAAATACAATGATTTCCACGCCGGCGCGTTGCGCTCTTCGGAAGGCTGTTTCAGCAAATATTAATATCTCATCGTGAACAGCATCGGGACCTACGCTTTTCAGACTTCCGGGAATGAAACTGTTGCACGCTTTTATCGGCAAGGGCGAACTGGCAGCTTGGGACAATAACGCAGAAAACTCTTCTTCCGATTTTGTCGGAACAAGAAACCTCGAAACACTTTCTTCTACATACGAATAACCGTATGGTTGCATTTTTTTCGCATTGGCAGCGTTGGTACATATCCCGATGGACAACGCTTTTAAATCATGCTTTACGGTGTTGCACGATGCGAACAACAGCCCGATAAGGACAGTGGTAATGAAAAGACGCAGCAAGTTTTTACTTTTCATGTGTTTATGTTCTGTATTATTCGACAAATATAATAAAATTTATTGTGTGTACGTAAACAGTTTGATAAAAAACAGTAATTTCAATTATCCGGAATCTCAATTTTGCGGTAAATTTTGTAAAATGCCAGCATAACGATTCCGAAAATTACACCCAGCAGCACCAAGATATGGCTTTGCAGTCCGTTCACACCAAACGAAAGTTTTATCAATGTTGTAGAAACCACAAATCCCGAATTACGCATCACCTTGTGAAATTCATCGGTAATGGCAAAAGAGAATAAAAGAATGACCACGTCGCAGAGAATGAGGACGGTGTAGAACGATGAAAAAAAGTTCTTGATGGCCGGTTTCGAGGAAGCGATTAACTCAATAATTCCATTATTGGCTAATAACCACTGAATTAAGCTGTAGAAAACGAGCGCGATAAAAAGCACCCCGACACAAAGAGCTAATATTTTCTTTGCAAAAATGTAATTTTCTATTTTGCGCGGCATGTTTTCCGGCTCACCATCGGTTTTGTTCTCAACTTTTATTTGACGCTGATTTAGCCTGTAATACACATAGATATTAACCCGACGGTAATTATTTAATATTTCAGGCTGCATATTGAATATCTTTAT
>CAZKZB010000003.1:0-14212 GCA_964557135.1 uncultured Petrimonas sp.
ACAAAAGCGAAAGTGAGGAACGAACGGCGGCATCGTCGTCTATGATGAGAATCATTTGAAGTAAGCGTTATTTCTGAAATTCAACATTGTTTGTTTTTCGTAAAAAGTAACACAAACAAAAGTACGAATAATAATTGACATTATCTTTTGATTGTCTTCTAAATATTTATATCTTTGTAATTGCTAATAAATTATCAATTAGCTGCATTATATGAACTATATCGATAATATATTATCAGTTATTGGCAGGAACGCCGACTCAATTCTGCTCAATATTTCTGCCAATGTAAAAGCCCGGAGGTTAGAAAAAAACCTTACGCAGGCAGGAGTTGCTTCGCGCGCGGGCATTAGCTACGGAACATATCGCCGATTTGAAACATCCGGTGAAATATCACTGCGCAACCTTGTTATGATAGCAATGGCGCTGGATGCGACTGACGATTTTGATGAACTCTTTGCTACTCCTACCTTTCAAAGCATCAGTGATTTAACAAAATTAGCAGAAACCACCACTCGAAAAAGAGGTAGAATATGAACAATTCATCATCCATTGTTCGGGTCTTTTGGAATAAACGCCCTGTAGGACGTTTGGCAATGACACCCGACCAACGTTGTGCTTTTGAATATGAACCGGAGTTTGTTGCCGATGGCTTTTCCATCTCCCCTTTCTTTCTCCCCTTGCGTCAAGAGCTTTTTATCGCGAAACCCGCACCTTTTTCGGGAGGTTTCGGTGTGTTCGATGATTCTCTTCCCGACGGTTGGGGACAATTACTACTCGACCGATATCTTCGCTCCAAAGGTGTTGAGGCGAGGCGATTGACTATTTTGCAGCGTTTGTCGCTCGTTGGCTCAAACGGCAGAGGCGCGCTCGAATACATTCCCGATGAATGGGTTTTTACCGATATTCCCGTTTCCGATTTGCACACGCTCGCCGATGAAATTCGCCAAATTCTTTTGGGGAACAATACCGATGCTTCACTCGAAGAGCTTTATATGCGCGGAGGTTCGCCCGGTGGAGCACGTCCAAAAATATTTTATCGTTACCACGGTAAAGAGTGGCTCGTGAAATTCAGAGCTTCAAACGACAGCGATAATATCGGTTCTGAAGAATATCGATACTCTCTCTTAGCCAAACAGTGCGGAATTGAAATGCCCGAAACGCGGCTTTTTGAAAATAAATATTTTGCTACCGAACGTTTCGACCGCACATCGGCGGGTCAAAAAATACACGTTCACAGTGCGGCGGGTATTCTTCACGCCGATTATCGTATTCCGAGTCTGGACTATATTGATTTGCTGAAACTTTGCCGATACATCACCGCCGATATGGAAGAGGTGCGGAAATTGTTTCGACAAATGGTTTTCAACGTTGTTATCGGAAACAAAGACGACCATGCGAAAAACTTCTCTTTCATCTGCACGAATGAAAGTTGGAAACTATCGCCTGCTTATGATTTATTACCGTCTGACGGATTCAATGGCTTTCACACAACTACCGTTAACGGAAACGGATTGCCGACTCCGGACGATATGCTGTTTGCCGCAAAAGAGGTGGATTTGAACCGCTCAACGTGCAAACAGATAATTGCTGAAGTGACGGATATTTGTGGTAATATCGATACAAAGTAGCCTATCACGCGAAGCGTCTATCAGCACAACGTGTTTTATCGCACGAAGCGCCTATCGTATACCTATTTACTCACCAACCGCTCAAATTCCGCGTCCAAATCGGCATTTTGTTGAAAATCGAAAAGCGTGAGGCTGCGCAACTGATAAAAATAGTACCAATAGAGGTGCATTTCCGATACGTATTTGGCGCGCGCGCTGTCTTTGGAGAGTTGAGCGTCGTTGAGGTCGAGCGTATTGATTTTGCCAATCATAAACGATTCCACCGATGTTTTGTATCGCTGTTGCGCAATTTCGTCGGCATCGTGGGCAATGCGCAATTGCTCCGCCTGATGGTTATACTGCTCCACCAACAAGAAAATATCCTGATTGAAATTCATCTGCTCCTGTTTCAGTTTCGACAATGCCACATCGCGGTTGGATTCCGCCACTTTCACGCGACCTTTTCGTTTTCCCCAATCCAGAATGGGAATCTTTACGCCTACCTGCACAACTTGGTAATCCATCAGGTTTTGATACGCCGATTTCATCGTCATATCCTGCCCCGTGTAACCCACAGAGGCAAAAAGATTGATTTCGCGCCGCGCCCTTTTGGCTTTCGCCACTTCGTAATCGGCTTCCAACTGGCGGCGGCGGATGTTTTGCGAAAACGGATTGTTCTCTTGCGCCTTGGAAAGCACGGTTTGATAATTGATGAGCGGATAACCGATGATTTCTGGAATTACGGGGTCGATGTGGTCGTTCTCGCTCAATCCCAAAAACGAACGCAGACGAAACATCGCGGCATTGAGCGCCGATTGCTCCCGCGTGAGACTCGATGCCGATTTTAGCGCGGCAAGTTTGAGTTGCAGTACTTCGTTTTCCGAAATCTGTCCCATTTGTCGGCGTGCTTGGGCAATTTCGAAGATGCGGTCGGCGTTCTCCTTGTTTTGCTGCGCGATGTTGTAGTTCTCTTTGGCTAGCAGCAACTGAAAATAGTAGGTGATGGTTTTCAGGGTAACATTTTCCACATTTTCGAGAAAAGCCGCCTGCGCCTCGCGATAGCGAATGGGTTCTATGCGCCGCCGCCATTTCATATCGTTTACGGCGAAAATGGGTTGCGAAAACGTAACGCCCATCGGCACCGTCATATAGTTTCGGCGGGCGCCCGGGGTGTTGAGCGGATCAACAAATTGCATCGATGTGTTTATCGACAGTTTTCCGCCCGTGAGCCAAACATTTTGGTCAACCGAAATATCGCCCGACACACGCAACGAGTTATTCCTAACGTACTTATACGTTCCGTCGTCCGATTGATAGAGGTTGTAACTTTTCCGATAATCGGGAAGCGTGGCTTTCAGATTTACCTCGGGTAACAAATCCGCCCGATAGGTGCGAAACTCCCAATACGCTGTTTTCAGCTGGTTGAGCGCCACGGCGGCGTCCACCGATTGCAAACGAGCCAACTCGATGGCTTCGGGAAGTGTCAGCGCTTGCTGTGCCGACACTTCCGTTACCAAACTGAACACAAAAAGTAGAGTAGTTAATAATTTGGGATTTGGGATTTGGGATTTGGGAATTTTCCGAAATCCGAAAACCTGAAATATCTTTTGAATACGATGAATAATTGTTGTGTGCATATTTATTCTTTTATGTTTTTTTGCTGCGCAGAGAGCTCGAAGGTTTCACGGAGAACCGGAAAGTGGGATTTTTGTTTTTTCTATTGAATTTGTCGAAGTACTCGCGTTCAACGGCTTCAACTCCGCCTGATGCGGCGGTGAATATTTCACTATCTGCACCGCGCAACCCGTAACTCGTAACTCGCAACCCGTAAAAGTTTACGAAATTTGCCGCCCGTCTAAAAAGCGGATAGTGCGTGTGGTTTCTTTGGCTTTGCTCTCGTCGTGCGTAACCATTACGATGGTGCGACCATCTTCGCGGTTGAGCTGATGCAAAAGATCCATAACTTCGGCGCCCATTTTGGAATCGAGGTTACCGGTAGGTTCGTCAGCAAGAATGATGGCCGGATTTCCGATAACGGCGCGGGCAATGGCTACACGCTGGCACTGACCGCCCGAAAGCTGTGTTGGGAAGTGGCGCATACGGTGCGAAAGTCCCACACGATGAAGCACCTCTTCCGCCAGCCGGCGACGCTCGGCAGCCGATACGTTGCCACGATAGAGCAACGGAAGTTCCACGTTATCTATTACGTTGAGCGAATTGATAAGATGAAAACTCTGGAACACAAATCCCAACTTTTCGTTGCGAAATTTTGCCATATCGAGGTCTTTCATTTCGGACGTCTCTTTTCCGTCGATAATCACGCTGCCGCTCGTGGGCGTATCGAGCAAGCCCATTACATTGAGCAGCGTAGATTTTCCGCAACCCGATGGTCCCATCACGGCAAGAAATTCGCCTTTTTGTACTTCTAAATTCACATTTTCCAATGCTACTGTCTCAATCTCTTCGGTGCGATAGATTTTGTGCACCTGTTTTAATAAAATCATTGTTTCCATATTTTTTTAATTGTTTGATGTTTAAAGTTCAATGTTTAAAGTTTAAAGTTCAAGGTTAATTGCGAACTGCTGTTTATTACATTTAGCCTGCTATCCTCGTAACTCGTAACTCGCAACTCGTAACTCGCAACCCGTAACCCGCAACCCGTTCATTCGTCTCTCAACGCTTCCACCGGATGCACTTTCGATGCGCGGCGGGCGGGAATAAGCACACCTAACGAAATAATACCCGCCATAACAAGCGCGGTAATAAGCTGAGTAATCCAAAATCGGCTCCACGTGTAGTCCATAGAGTCGTTAAAAGTGTAGGTTACATCAAAATATGCCAAATTGATGCCGATGATTAGCGCGGGAATAAACGCCACGGCAAAAACCACCATACTTTCGGTCAGGATATATCCCAATACGCGTTTTCGGCTGGAACCCAACGCCATACGCAACCCGATTTCGTTTCGGCGCGACTCCATCTGAAACCAGAATGTTCCCAAAATTCCCAGAAAAACAATAAACAGGAAGAAGATGATCAGCGCTACAATAACGCGCACATAGCTGCTGATTCCTCGGTCGATATCCTCCACTTCGGAACGAAAATCGTACGACATAAACCCGAAAAGATAGTAAAAACCTATGTTAAGCTTGGTTTTCATCTCCTCCATAAACTGCTCGGCAAATCCGGGCACATCGGCTTCGGGTTTTACGCGAACAACAATTTTGGGAATCGAGTAGGCGAAAGCTCCGTACGATAGCGGTGTATAAATAAACGGTTCGTATCGCCCGTATTTATCGTATTTCATTGATGTGGAAACGCCCGATACGCGAAATTTCAACTGGGGAACGTAATAATCGCGAAAGGTTTTGCCAACCACCGATTGCGCTTTGAACAGCGAATCTGCCAATTCGGGCGAAAGCACTGCTCCTTGCGGCGTGGCGGCAATGTCCCATTGGGCAAATCCTCCATCGAGAAATTCCATTTTAAAGACTTTGTCGAACCCCTCGCTCACGTAGCGTATTTTTGCACCGTAAGCGTTTTCTTCATCTGCTGTATAGCCCTGAAACATAGGACCCTCGGTAAAAACATCGGTTCCGGCAAAATAGGCTGTGGCTTCCACTCCGGGATAGGCGTTCACTAACTTCACAATTTGTTCAAAAGGTTTTATCCAGTAATGATTTACACTGTCGATATTGTTTCTGTCGAACTGTTTTGTTTGGTTCGCTCCCAAATTCAGGCGATAGACGTGTTCGGTGTTCACGCCCATCGGTTCCATATTTTTGCGGATAATTACGTACAGAAAATCTACGCAATACCACAACAAAACCGATACAACCATTATCTCCACGAAAATCCAACCGTTGGATTTTTTGTTTTTCCAAATTTGTTTTAATGCTGATTTCCACATATTATTGATGAATTGTTGTTATAAACTAAATAATATTGATAGGCTTTCGCGATAGATTCAGTTTATAAAACTGAATGATAGACTCACGTTGTTCGCGATAGAACCCCTTCTTCCGCTCCGCGGTACTCCCGCCCCCTTCTAACTTCCCAAAAAGGGGAAGGATTGCGGGCTGAGAATCATTTACCGTAGCCCATTTCCCCTCTCTTTTGGAGAGGGGTTGTGGGTGAGGTTAAGAGGAGAGTTGCGGCGCTGAATTGTTTTATTATCGCGCGAAGCGCCTATCAGAGCAGCTCTATCGTCGCAGACATTATCTTTGTATTTTTAATTATCTCCTTTTATAGTTTGAATGATGGTTGTGCGCGATGCGTTCCACACCGGAATAATTGCCGATAATAGATTGATTACAAGGCAGAACAGCAGCATCAGCACAAAAAGCAACGGATTGAAAAACATCTCTATTGGCAAGCTGAAACTCTCTGCCGAGTTGATAGTCATAATATCTGCCAAGAGCATATTTTTGAATGCCAACACGGCAACAATTGAGAGCAGCAGCCCCACAACGCCTCCCACAATGGTGAGCATCAGGTTTTCGAGCAGAAGTTGAGATGCCACTTGTCGGTTGCTCGCGCCGTAAGCCTTGCGCACGCCAATTTCGCCGCTTCGCTTTTTCATCTGCGTGGAGAGCAGTCCGCTCATATTGATTGCCGGCACAATAAGCAGAATCAGAATCAAAATGATGACTATGCGTGCCGGATTGGCAACTTTATCGTTGAAAAAGCTCGCTTGCGGGTGCGAAATTGCCTTCATTTCGAAGGTAAATTCACGCAAGCCATCGTTCAGTTTTTTCACGTTCTCTTCAATTTCGGCGTTCAACGCTTTAAGAGAGGCACCTTTCTTGGCGACTACCAACACTTTGCACATTCCGCGTAATCCTTCGGAATATTGTTATCGTAAACTCGTCTGCGATTGTCCACACATCGCTGTAAGCCTTGTTAAAGAGCGAGCTAACCGATTTCACAACGCCCACCACGCGATAGTCTGCAAACCCGATGGTGATATTTTTGCCGATGGCATCGTCCACGCTGTTGAAATAGCTCAACGCCAATCTGTCGGCAATGATTGCTACTTTTGCCTGCGCCTCCACCTGCTCGGCGGTAAAGGGTTTTCCTGCAAGAAAATTGAATTGAAAAACCTTAAAATAGTTGTCGTCAACCGGACTCACAACGCGTTTTTTGCGATTGGCGGGACTTGTGCCCACAAAAGCGGCGCCCTCGCCTTTGTTTACGATGTAGCTCACGGTTTCGGCATTTTCCAAATTGCCGAAAATCTTTTCCGCCGCGCTTTTCGACATACCTGTATTGGCATTGGAGTGGTCTTTGGTTATATAAGAGCGTCCGTCATCGGAATATAAAATGCGACTGCGGTTGCTTTCGGGGGCGATGTTTGCCGTTCTGAAAGCGTAAACCATATAGAGCGTCATCACAAAAGCGATGGTGAACGCCGTTGCCATCACCGAAATTGTGCTGAATAGCGGATTGGTTTTCCACAGTTGTTTGATTTGTTTGAAATATTGTTTGAGCATAGTTGTAGTTTGATGTTCAATGTTTAAAGTTTAAAGTTTAAAGTTTGATGTTTAAAGTTCAAGGTTCAAAGTTAATTGCGAACTGCTGTTCATTACATTTAGCCTGCTATCCTCGTAACACGTAACTCGCACCCCGCAACCCGTGTAACCCGCAACCCGTTCATTCGTCTCTCAACGCTTCCACCGGATGCACTTTCGATGCGCGGCGGGCGGGAATCCACGCGCTAAGGGCAACAATGATTGCCAACGCCACGTAAGTAATTCCGTTTGTGATGAAAAAGCGGAGCCATTTGTTTCCGGTAATATATCCCACGGTTGAGCCTTCGCCAATGGTTTTTATAACGTCTGCTTTTGCCAAACCAATATTGATGCAGATTGCCGGAATTGCCGCGAGTGTCATCAAAAGCAGCGCCTCGCCGATAAATTGAGCGAGCAATTTACGCCTGCTGCTTCCCATTGCCATTCGCAAACCAATTTCGCCGCGCCGCGCCTGATTTCTAAACCAAAACGTGCCGATAACTCCCAGCGCGGCATTCAGTAAAAAGAAAACCATAATTCCCACGCGCAGCCGAATTTCTTTGCTGATGCCCCACATAAACTCTTGTTCTTTTTGAACAGTTTTGTAAGATTTTATTGCCGAAGTAATCTCTTTTTTAAATTGTTGAACAGAAAAATTATCGCCCACGCGTATCGAAATTTCGGGATTGGAAACCAGAGAACGATCCAACAGGCTGTAGCCCATATAAATTGGCAAATCGTAAGGGAAACGCTTTTGCAAAACAACCACATCAGTAACTCGGTAGGTGCTGCCGTTGAACAGAACGGTTTTTCCCACAGGATTTTCATCACCAAACAACCGCTTGGCTAAATCTTGGGTAAGCACAATGGTGTTGGCATCGGCAGAATTGAGTTTTGCTATTTGTCCGGTTGCCGCCGAATAGATTTTGAATACATCAAAATAGTCGCTCGATGTCAGGTTTTTAAACTGAAAATGGTATCTCGATTTCGTTGTGTCTGTTTGTATAGCTGCTCCATTGTAGGAGCCGCTGCTTGGCGCAACTCCCATAAATTTATCGGACAAGAAAATTTGTTGAACGCCCGGAAAGTGCTTGATTTTGGTGTAAAACTGTTCAAACGCTTCTCTGTTTTCGTCGGTAATATTGCCGCGATAGTCAATCTGATAGGTGTCCGAAATATCGTATCCTTTGGGTATCATTCGGTTGTGAACCAGCACAAACGCGTAATCCACAATATACCAACTCAGGGCAAAAACAATAAGCAGTTCGCTAAAAATCCAAACGTTGCGGCGACGTTGAGTCCAAATCTGTTTTAAAATATGAAGTAACATAATCTTGTATCGTTATTTAGTGTTTGTATTGTTCGTGCAGCGAGTTGACGATGCTTTTTCTTGTGAATTTAAGTGCGGGAATTATTGCCGACAACACATTGACGATAAGAGCGGCAACAAACGCCCGGAAAAAAACCGTGAAGTTGAGCAACATAGCCGGTGTTACGCCCGAAGCTGTATTGGTTAAGGTTTCATAATCGTTTCCTACAAATGCAAATTGGTCTAAGAGCAAATCTTTGAAAACCACGATTAAAAGATATGAAAAGAGTAATCCCGCGGCTCCGCCCAACAGCGTGAGCAGTAGATTTTCCACCAAAACCTGGTTCAACAACGTTTTATTTGGCGCGCCAAACGCTTTGCGTACACCCATTTCGGTAAGGCGCTTTTCCATTCGTCCGCTGTTTAGCCCCGATAGGTTGATGGCGGGAACCAGCATAAATATGAGCAACAGAAGAAATGTATTCAGATAGATAGTGTTCATTTTCAAGGGGCGGTTTCCTTCCCTAAAAGATTTGATAAACGATGTATCGGGTTGTCCCAACAAATCGATGTTTTGCGTAAGGTTGGCTTGGTATCGCTTGATGTTTTCAAAAACCTCGTTGCGCACTTTTTCCTTGTCGCCGCTGTTTTTCATCAGAATGGTTACGTAAAGAAATCCCAAAATATCACCGGTAGCAAAGGTTTCGGAATGCTCATCGTGCAGTGTGTAAGGAAGCCAAACCTGCGCAAAAGATTCCGAAAGGAGATACGACGGAGTTTTCACCACGCCGCACACGCGATACTCCTCGTCGTTGAAGAAAAAGCGTTTGCCCTCTGCATTTTCGTCGGGAAACAGGAACTTCGCCAGCGATTGCGAGATGACCGCCGTTTTTATGGCGCTGTCGAAATCGGCTTGCGTAAAGGGTTTTCCCTCCAAAAATGTGAACTGAAAAACGCGCCAGAACGCCGTGTCGGTATATTTTACCACAATGTCTTTCGGCTCGCTTGTGAGGGTGGCGCGAACCGTATTGGCATTGTCGAATGTCATCAACGAAGCGGAAACCGCCTCGGGCGTTTGCAGGTTATAGAAACAGCTTTTTACCGTTTGCAGCGATAGCAACGAGCTTGAATTGGAGTTGTCGGTAGAATCTTTCGGTTTTATTTGCGCCATCTTAACATACAATGTTCTGTCGCGCTCCAATTCGGGATAAATATTTCCCGTTTTCAGGTAGAAATAGATGGCGATAATCATCACCATAGATATAGCCAATGCCGTTCCGGCAATGTAAATGGCGCTGAAGAGTTTGTTCTCTTTCAGCAATTGCCACGCTTGTTTGAAATACATAGCCCCTCTAAATCTCCCCAGAAGGGGAGACTTTGCCGGCTGCGGATAATTTGTATTCGTAGTATTATGTTCCATTTTTTTATGATTTTGTTTCAATTGGTTGCTGTTCTCAAGTCCCCTTTAGGGGATTTAGGGGTTTACCTTTATCTTGTTTTTATTCTTATATTGCCCCATATCCGACACCACCACGCGGTCGCCCGGCTGCAATCCCGACACCACTTCCACAAACTCGAAATTGCTGTCGCCCAATTGCACTTTGCGTTTTTCGAGCGTGCTGCCGTCTAATACAAACAGTTCGTAAGTACCTTTTCCGGAGTAGTACGGACCGTTGGCAATGCGCAACACATCGTCTTTTATGGCATTCATAACATAAACATCGGTTTTGAGTCCGGAGCGGAGGCGGCTGTGGTTGTCTTCGTCCAATTGCACGGTGAATTGGATGATGCCGTTTTTCGATAGCGGCGTAACGCTGCTTACCGCGCCTGTTAGCTGGTCGTTACCGATTTTCACTACCACTTTGTTGCCCGTGGCGATGCGGTCGCCGTAGCTGTCGGCAATTTCGCCGTCGATTTTAAAGTGCGACAAATCGGAGATAATGGCAACCTGCGTTCCCTGCGGAACCTGCACGCCCACTTGGTTGTTGATGTAGGTGAGTGTGGCTTTCCGTGGCGAACGAATTTGCGCGTCGTCGAGTATGCGTTTGGTTTCGGCAAGTGTTTTGCGGAAAATGGCGAGTTCGAGTTCCTGCACTTTCAAATCCGACTCGGCAATGCGCTTGTCGTTGTCGTATTTGGCGCGCGCCTGCTCTTGCTCCAACTTTGCCACGTTGTATTTCAGTTCTGTTTCGCGCACCTTGTCGGTGGTTCCCGCGCCAATGCTGTCTAAATAGCGCTCATTGCGCACTTCCACCTGCATCTTGTCAATCTGCATATCGTTCACTTTCAGCTGCATTTCCATATTGCTGAGCGCGCTGTTGTTTTTAATGCGTTGTTGCTCAATACGATATTGTCGCATTTGCAACTCGTCCAGCATTTTTCGATAGTCGGTTTCGATGCTCTGCAAATCCAAACGAAGCAGTGGCGTTCCCGCGTCAACCGAGTCGCCCGCTTTTTTGTACACTTCCACAATTCGGCTCTGGATGGGCGTGTTGATAATCTCTTCGAACGCCGGCGACACTTTTCCCGACGCGCTTACCGAAACCTCAATAGTTCCGCTATCTACGGTGGAAAGTTGCAGGTTTTTCAACTCCACCGATTCGCGCAACAGCGAGATAACTACCGCAACAACGATGATGCCGCCCACCAAAACCGCACCGTATTTGATAAATTTGTTGCGTTTTTCTTTTCGCAGTACTTCTTTGGGGATTTTTCTGTCCATTGTCATGTAAATTGTTTTGCCATTTCTTAAACAATTGGCGTGCTATGGATGTAAGGTGCTTATAATCAGCAGGTGATTGAAAATAAAAGTGTCCGAAAACGGACAGTTGCTGTTCGTTTTCGGACACGTTGGAAAGAAGAAATGGAGTATCGAGATTGGGTGTTGGAACTAAGTGACGAAATTAATTGTATTTTTCAATCGAGAAAGCCTGCACCAGTAGAATCGAATTTGCGAAATATGAATATCCGCATTTTTACCTAATGGCTTGGAGAGCCATATTTTCATAACCGTAAGTCAGAGCAAAGCGGCGACTTGCGGTAAGAGTACACACTTCACACTCCGCCTGTAAGGCGGTACTTGTAAAATCGCTTATGTGCCGCCACTCCGGGCGGAGCCTTAGGAGATATATTCTTTACCGCAGGCGAATAAATCGCCTACGGTTATGAAAATGCCGCCCATTCCCCGCACAGCGGGATTTGCGACGGGCGATTAGGCAACGAAACGGATATTCATTTTGCGAAATATGCATCTTTCACCGATTTCCCGCTGTTATTCCCTGCCAGTCATCCGTACGGAACGGCGACGCGGGAAGTCCGACTTCGTTATACAGGTTACAAACGGGATTGTCGCCCCAGGCATAGCGAACGGCGACAGGAAATTTTACGTGCGGCGAGCTAACTTCCACTTCGTTCGCGACAATTTTCGCATCTGCCCAATAGAATTTCTTATCGGGTCCGGCAATGGCGAAACCCTTTAATTCTCCGTCTTTGGCTACGAGTTTCGATTTATTCGGTTGAAAGAAAATCCTGATTTTTCCGTTTTCAATTTGGTGCGATTTGTAAATCGGCCCGGAAGCAACGACATTTTGCTTGTATGTTTTCTCACGTGCTTGCAATGCCAATCGCTTTCCTACATCTTGTTTGTTTTTGGGATGAATGTCGTCCGCATCGCCGATATCGATAGTCACTGCCATTCCGGTTTTAGCAAGATTCAGCGTCATCAATTGTGCTTCGCGAAGTTCGGCCCAATTAGACTCGCTCGGTTCGTTTTGTGTTTTCATAAAATTGGACAATTGGACAAAATAAAACGGAAAATCGTATCCCCATTTTGTGCGCCAATCGGAAATCATCAACGGAAAAAGTGTTCGGTATTGATACGCTCTTCCGGCATTCGATTCGCCCTGATACCAAATGGCGCCTTGAATGGCATAAGAAACTAACGGAGCAATCATGGCGTTGTACAAACTGGTTGGGTTGTTCGGGTTTTGAGACGCGAGTTGCGGAAATGCTCCTGCCTCTTTCAAATCTACCGCTACTTTGTATTTCCATTCGCCGTCTAAATTCTCCCTCAATGTTTCCTTATTGGCAGGCGCGATGTACATTTTCCCCGGCTCACCGTGAAAACCTCCGCCACCGCCGGTATCCATTACTCTAACGGCAATGGTAGCGTTACCTCTTTTCACCAAATTGGCCGGTACGGTGTATCGTCTTTCCGTGCTATATCCTTCTGTTCTTCCGATTTCTTTACCGTTGAAATAGGTGATGTCGTTATCGTCAATCATTCCGAGAGACAACGTGAGGTTGTTTTTTTCCCAATTATCGGGAATTTCGATGGTTTTTCGGTACCATACGAAACCGTCGAAATCGGGAAGTCCGTTCTCTTCCCACAATCCCGGGAGGGAGGCTGTTTGCCAATCGCTTTCGTTGAAATTGTTTTGAGCCGCTACCGCAACGCTGTTTTTTATCCCGAAATCTTTTTGCATCACGTTTTTATTCCACTCATCTATTTTTTGTTCGATTATTTTTTTCTGTTCTTCCACATCGGTGGGCAATTGGCGGAATACCTCGACCCTTTCCACGAATTCGGGCATCATAGTCAGCGACTCGGCGCTTGTCCAGGCTTCTGCCACCGTTCCTCCCCACGAAGTGTGAATCAGTCCAATGGGAACATTAAGGCTTTGATACAAATCGCGTCCGAAAAAATAGGCGGTTGCGGAGAATTCGGGGATGGTAGCCGGAGAGCATTGCTGCCAACCACCCGAGGCAACGGTAACATCGTCTAACGGATGAGGGCTGGTTGTACGCTGCACCTGAAACAGGCGAATATTGGGATAATTGGCTTCGGCAATTTCCTTTTTATAATTAAAAATCTGCCCCCAGCCGGCTAACGGCATTTCCATGTTCGATTGTCCGGAACAAATCCAAACTTCGCCAATAAGTACATTTTTCAACCGAATGGTGTTTTTCTCTGAGATGGTTAATTCGTACGGTCCGCCTGACGCCGGTGTTTTTACTGTAATCTTCCAGTTCCCGCTTGCATCGGATTTCGCGAGGTAAGTCTGCTTGTCCCACGAAGTGGTAATTTTTACGGTACTGTTCGATTTGGCTTTTCCCCAAATGGGCGCGTCGGTTTTCTGCTGCAGAACCATGTTGTCTGAAAACATAGCCGGAAGGCTCACTTGCGAATAGATAGCGATTGCAACGAGGAAGAACGCAGCTATCAAAATCGGTTTTAAAAAGATTGATTTCATTTGTTTGGAGTGGTGTTTTTAGTTATTGGTGATAAAGTTATGAATTTTATGAAAAGCATCTCACAAAAAGTGTGGAAAAATTACCCATTTCCCTTTTTTGTCGAAAGTATAGCGGTTGTAATTTTTTTTATCGCTTACCTTTGTTTCGGATTCATTAATAAAATAATAGAATTACGCGCATTGATTTTTATTTAATCCAACCAAAATCTTAACTATGTTTTTATTTTTTTCGTAGTGATTACGAGAGCTTAAAAACATAGTTTTTTTTATTTCCAAAACTTATTTAGAATTAGTCTAAGGTGTTGTAAAACAAAACTTTCGCTATCGCGACGCACCCTTTACAAAATGGCGCGAGCGGATGTTTAGCGCCCTGCGGTTCCAAACCGCACGGCGTGTAGTGAACAGTCACGGCATAGAACCACGAAGTGATTGAACGTTGCCCGCATCGCTGACATTTTTTGCCACTAAGAAACAAAGACTCAAAGAATCACTAAGTCGTACAGGTTTCTATTCGGTACGATAACGGCAGATAT
>CAZKZB010000003.1:14312-115274 GCA_964557135.1 uncultured Petrimonas sp.
TTACCCGCATCGTTGACAATTTTTGCCACTAAGACACAAAGGCTCAAAGAATCACTAAGTCGTACAGGTTTCTATTCGGTACGATAACGGCAGATATAAAAAGCGATTATAAATCGCTTCACCCATGCAACGCACCATTTGCAAAATGACGCGAATTGTTAACGCCCTGCGGTTCCAAACTGCACGGTGTGTAGTGAACTGTCACGGTAAACGACCACGAAGTGATTGAACGTTACCCGCATCGTTGACAATTTTTGCCACTAAGACACAAAGGCTCAAAGAATCACCAAGTCGGGTAGGTTTCTATTTGGTACGATAACGGCAGATATAAAAAGCGATTATAAATCGCTTCACCCATGTAACGCACCCTTTACAAAATGGCGCGAGCGAATGGTTAGCGTCCTGCGGTTCCAAACCGCACGGCGCATAGTGAATTATTGCCCAACTGACATCATTTGAATATCCTCAAATAACATGGACTTTTGCTGCATCAATTACCACTCAGATAATCAAGACAACACCTTATCTCTTTAAATTCGACTTTACAAAATCGGTAATCAAGTACGAAATAAATTTTCCTATCAGGTTTGGGTTTTTATCGGACGACAGAACGGGTGCTCCTTCACACAAGTGCAGGTATGACGCGTTTTTCAATCGTGCAAAGTGGTAGATAAACTGTCGGGTGCGTTCTGCCGAAAAGCCGCTGGGCGTGATGGCACTGCTGGCAATCATGGGGATGCTGTCCAAATCGACTTCTAATCCGAAAGGACGGTTTTCGATATGTTTCTGTGCAGCCAGCAGTTCGCTTTCGAATGTTTTTTCGCCTCTCACGCAAATTTCTTCGTAAGTATTGTATTTTACACGGTCTGAAATTTTATCGATTTCATTTAAAACGCCTTTCGAAATGTAATTCTCGTGCAGCCCGAAAATAAAATAATTGCTCAAATAACCTTCTTTCATGGCATACGAAAAGCCGTTTCCGCTGTGTCGCCCTTTCATCGGACGGAGATCGGTGTGGGCATCGAAATTTATCACGTTGATGCTCTTTCCCTTTGCAGAAGCCAATCCTTTGATATTCCCGTAAGCGTTGTTGTGCCCGCCGCCCACGATTATCGGGATTTTTCCGGCTAAGATGATTTTTGAAATGTAAAGTTCCACCTCGCTGTCAATCCGGGTAACTAAATCGAACATCTCTTTTCGCTCTTCTTTGATACTCGGATTCAGCTCCGAGGCACGTTTCATCTCTTCGGAAAAGTCCAGTTCTCCCAGCAACGTTATCCAATATCCTCTACACAAGCGATTGTGTTGAATATTAACGAAATTCTCCAGGAAATTGTCCCACGCAGTAGCTGTTCCCGGCCTTCCCATGTTGGCACGCACGCCGATATCTTCGGGAATTCCAATAATTACGAACCGTGAGTGTTGGGATTTCAACTCTTCGAACCAATTATCGGGAGATTCAATCAAACGAATTCGTTCGCCGAACTTTTCTTCGCCTACGCGCGGCTGTGTTAATTTTAAAATCTCTGTTTGTGAATATGTTATTAATTTCGACATAGCAATTTAAATAGAAAAAAACAAGGGTGATATGTATGTTCTATAACATTATCGGACGGTTATCGTTCATTTTCTCAAACAGTTTTAATCCTTTGGTTGTTATACAGAAAAACAAACTATGGGTTACGAAATCGAAAGAAAATTCTTGGTCAACGGTGATTACAAGTCAAAATCATTTAAGAACTTTCGCATAAAACAAGGCTATCTCGCGTTGTCGGGAATCAGTGTGGTGCGCGTGAGAATTAAGGGTGAGAAGGCATTTGTGACCATCAAAAGCGCGTTGGAGGAAAATACCATCAAGCGGAACGAGTGGGAATACGAAATTCCCGTGCAAGATGCCGAAGAGATGTTGTTGCTTTGCGAAGACGCGGTTATCGAGAAAACCAGGTATCTGATTACCGTGGGAAATCATGTTTTTGAAGTGGATGAGTTTTACGGCGAAAACGAAGGATTGCTCATTGCCGAAGTAGAGCTGGAAAGCGAAGACGAACCGTACGAAAAACCCGATTGGTTAGGCGACGAGGTTACCGGAAACGTACGTTATTACAACTCGTTTTTGTCGATACATCCGTACAGCGAATGGGAAAACTTGTAGCCTAAATTTGAAAAATGGATAGGTGTTATTAATTTCCGCTTCTGATTTTGCTCCACTTGCAAAATACGGCGTCGGCAACGTCTATCAGCAAGAAAAGGGAAAATCCGATAATGGAAAGCATCACAATTCCCACGTACATCGTAAGGTAATCTATTCGCATCCACGCGTCAACAATAAAAAATCCCAATCCTTTATCGGTGCCGAACGTTTCGGTAACGAAAAGTACCGATGTGGCAATTCCGATGGTTACGCGAAGCGCCGAAAGCATATCGGGTAAAATTCCGGGCAATACTACGTGGCGAACGTGCTGCCATCGGCTGGCTCCCAGCGACGAGAGCACGTAGAAATTCTCTTTGTTGATGTTGCGGATGGAGTCGCGGATGGAAATCATCAGTTGAAACACGATAATAAGCACAATCATCACAATTTTTGTATTTTCGCCAATGCCGAAAATTATCATTACTACAGGCAGCAATGCCAGTTTTGGAACGGGGTAGGAAAGATACAAAAGCGGATTCAGTAATTTGTTTGCCCGTTTGCTCAACCCGGTTAAAAGTCCGCCGCAAAGCGCGAAAAACAGTGCGATTGCTGTTCCGATGACCACACGGCGCAAACTGGCTACGGTGTGCGCAAACATACTTCCCGAAAGCGTTTTCGGGAAAATGGTATATACATCGATGGGGTTGGGCAGCGCTTTGTTTTGAAAAACAACCGCAAAAAACCACCACAACAAATTAAAAACCAGCACCCCGATAAACAATAAACGGAGCGATTTGGGCAGTCGAAATCCTAACTTTCTTTTTTCCATACGCATCATTCGGGATTGTTGTTTTTAGATGTGCTGTCGCGAAGTAAATCGCTTAACTTTCGTACGAAACGGTAAAAATCTTCTTCCGTATGTCCTCCGTTATTGTCGAACAACGGATTTTCAATCCAATGATATACCGTGGCGGGAAGTTTGCGCAGCAACAGAATATGTTTGCCCAGCAAAACCGCTTCGGAGAGGTTGTGTGTGGTAAGAATGGTTGTAGGGCGATGTTTTTTCCACAAATCGATAAACAGGTTGCGCGATGTTTCGGCCGTGAGCGTATCGAGCGCCGAAAACGGTTCGTCCATCAGCAGCAAATCGGGGTGCGACGCGAAAACCCGCGCCAACGCCACGCGTTGCTTTTGTCCGCCGCTCAACTGCGAAGGATAGCGCCGCATTAAATCCGAAATATCAAGTTCCGAAATTATTTTTTCCGCTTCGCGCGGATCAATGGTGTTGTTTTTATCTATTTTTTGCGGCAGAAAAATATTGTCTTCCACCTTTTTCCACGGCAACAACCCTAAGTTCTGAGGGACATATCCGCGTCGGATACCCGATTGTTTGAGCGGCGTGTCTTGAAAACGAATGCTGCCGTCGTAATGTTTAATAACTCCGCTCAGCACGTTCAGCAGCGTAGATTTTCCGCAACCCGAAGGGCCCACAACGGCAAGAATTTCGCCAACGTTCAGGTCGAACGAAATATCGTTCAAAACCATTGTTTTGCCGATGTGAACCGTCAGGTTTTTTAATGAAAGGGTGTTGAAGGCGGAATTCATAAGTGAGTAAAAAGAGTTATAGTAACATTTTACGTTGATAGTGCTCGCACGATATTTGCCCGGTTTTACGGAGGAAAGCAGACAAACTTCGTTCGTGAAATTCTCTACCCGCTGCGTTGAATATTTTGTAACTTCTGCTTATCGGCGTAGCTCTATCTCTCTTTCAAACGGGGCTATCAGCCAAGAGTCGGACACAGTCGTCGAAGGGTTATCTAACTAAATTGTTGCAAAATATTATTCAACGAACTTATTCCCCATACCGCAAATCACATTCACTACCGCATTTTATCAATTCTATTTCCGTAAATTATCCTACCCTGCCCAACTTTCTCTGTCCAAATTTCGATAATTGATAGCTTCTGCCAAATGGGCGGGAAGAACTTTTTCGTCGCCGGCTAAATCGGCAATGGTGCGCGAAACTTTTAAAATACGGTCGTAAGCTCTGGCAGAAAGGTTAAGCCTGTCCATGGCAGTTTTGAGCAGTTGCAATCCGGCAGAATCTGGCGCGGCATACTTATGCAGCATCTTCGATGTCATTTGCGCGTTGCAATAAACACCTCGCACGGTTTTAAATCGCTCTGCCTGAATTAATCGGGCTTTCACCACTCGCTTGCTTATCTCGCTACTGTGTTCCGCAGGAGTTCGGTCGGATATTTTTTCGAACGGAACGGGTACGATTTCAATGTGAATATCAATTCTATCTAACAGTGGACCGGAGATTTTATTTAAGTACTTTTGCACGGCACCTGCCGGGCATACGCACTCTTTTTCCGGATGGTTGTAATATCCGCACGGACAAGGATTCATGGCTGAAACTAACATGAAACTGGCGGGATATTCTACAGAAAACTTTGCGCGCGAAATAGTTATTTTACGGTCTTCGAGCGGTTGGCGCATCACTTCGAGCACACTGCGACTAAATTCCGGAAGTTCATCCAAGAATAAAACACCGTTGTGCGCCAAGCTTATCTCGCCCGGTTGAGGGTAAGTGCCACCTCCTACGAGTGCCACGTCACTAATAGTGTGATGGGGCGATCGAAATGGTCTGCGAGACATCAACGATACACTTTTCTCCAACTTTCCGGCTACGCTGTGAATTTTGGTTGTTTCGAGCGCTTCCTCCATGGTGAAGGGGGGAAGTATGGACGGCATTCGTTTGGCCATCATCGATTTCCCGGAACCGGGCGGACCGATCATAATTATATTATGCCCACCGGCAGCAGCCACTTCTAATGCGCGTTTCACGTTTTCTTGTCCTTTTACGTCGCTAAAATCAAATTCGAAGTTCGATTGGCTTTGCAGGAATTCCTGCTCAATATCAACAACCGTTTTTTCGAGTTCAAGTTCCCCGTTAGCAAAACCGATAACCTGGCGAATATTTTCCACACCGTAAACATCCAAACCTTCTACCACAGCCGCCTCTTTTGCATTCTCGGTTGGAAGAATAAAGCCTTTGAAACCGTTTTCCTTAGCCATAATGGCTATGGGTAAAGCGCCTTTTATGGGCAGAATGTTTCCATCGAGTGATAGTTCTCCCATAATGAGATAGCCCGGTAACTTATCCGCTTTTATGGTTTCGGAACCTGCCAAAATGCCTATTGCTAACGGTAAATCGTAATCTGAGCCTTCCTTTCGAATATCGGCAGGAGACATATTGATTACAATTTGCTGACGAGGGAATTTGAAACCATTCACCTGAATGGCAGATACGATTCTTTCGTGGGCTTCCTTCACAGACGCGTCCGGCAGCCCTACCAGAAAGAACTTAATCCCTTTGGTACAATTCACCTCGATTGTAATAAGCGTGGCGTTGATGCCCTGAACAGCTGCGCCAAACACTTTGACCAACATGACGTTACGGATTATTTTTTACGGAATTTCTGAGCGCATTTTCCACTGCCATGGCCGAGACATTTCTGTCGCTGATGATACCGGTGGGGGAAATCAAGATATTATTCGGAATGAATTCGATGTTGTAAGCCTCTACGATGTCTGATGCCCAGCTTTTTTTCTCGGGTACGACCGTCCACGGGATAGAGTCGTTTTCAAGATAACTGATGGGATAAATATCAGAATCGATGTATATGGAAATAAAATTCACACTGTCTTTGTTTACATTCCGGTATGTCTGTTTCAGCGATTTTACGGTTTCGCGCGAATCGATACCTGTAGTAGAGATGAAAGACAACAACAGGTATTTCCCGCGATAATCGTATGACTGAATGGTGTCGCCGGCTTTATCAATTAACCGGAAATAAGGCATGGTTGTTCCTTCTGCCGAGCGTTTGATTTTTTCGGAATAAGCTTTCAAGTTCAATCCCATTTTCGACTTCAAAATATCGCCCTGCATATATTCCAACACACGCTCAAGCCCACTTGGATTTTCAGAGCTGGCAAAAAACTCGTTGATAAGAATCAGGCTCGACATTTTAGTTGGATTTTTTTTGACGTATTCTTCCGCGTTCAATGCCAATTCTTGGTTAAAAGAATTGATTTTAGCTATTTCGTCAGCATCCGCTAAAATTCTATCGTCAGTAGTCGAACTGAATTCCTTTTCATTTTTCAAATTATGAAGCAGAAGCGTACGCCGTTCAAGTAAATCTTTATTCGATTCCTTAAATAAAGTAAGGTCGTTGTTTATTTCGTTACCGTTAACTTTTACTAAATCTGACAGTTGAGCATCTCCTTTAATGGATATTTTGTCTTTCGGATTAGCAAAAACCATTACCGATGAACTCTGATTGTTGAAGTATAACGAAAAAACGGTTAAAGTATCTACCGTGTTTTTATACGTGAATTTCCCACGTTTGTCGCTCATTATCGTATCAATAGCCAAAGTATCGGCAGTGAAGTACGAAATTAAAATTTCGGGACTATCTAAATTAGAAATATCTCCTTTGAGAGTAATAGAATTTTTGTCGCTTTTACAAGAAAACAACAAAATACTGATAACGGTTACTATGAAAAACTTAACGAACTTCACTCAATTTATTTTTTTATTTCTTATAATTCCGTTTTAATTCTTTGCATTCTCTGACGACTTTCAAAAATCAGAGTAATATTGAAAGGAGACAAAGATAAATAATATTTTCTATAATTCAATAAATTTTCACATTTTTTTAATTGTTTTTGTAAAAGATTTTTTTGTTCTTTAAATGAATTTATTTGATTAGCTTTGCAGTGTATTTTACAACAACCAGCATGTATTTTTCCATTATTATTCCTGTTTACAACCGCCCGGAAGAAGTGGACGAGCTTTTAGAAAGTCTGACCCACCAAACCAATAAGAAATTTGAGGTCATCCTTGCCGAGGATGGTTCCACGAAAAAATGCGATTTCATCGCCAAGAAATATTCTGCACAATTGTCGATTGTATATTTCGAAAAACAAAATTCAGGGCCGGGCTTAACCCGCAACGCCGGCGCCGAAAAATCAAAATACGATTATCTGATTTTTTTTGATTCCGATTGTATTATTCCCGAACGTTACATTGAGAGCGTTTCCGAATTTCTGCAAAACAACTACGTGGACGCGTACGGTGGGCCCGACAAGGCTCTTCCTTCCTTTACAACGGTGCAAAAAGCTATAAATTATTCCATGACCTCTTTTTTTACAACCGGCGGAATCAGGGGCGGGAAAAAATCGATGGACAAGTTTCATCCCCGCAGCTTCAATCTCGGGGTGTCCAAGAAAGCGTTTGACGCCATTGGCGGATATGGAAAAATGCGATTCGGAGAAGATATCGATTTCAGCCTGCGGCTAATTAAAAATGGATTCAAAACAGCACTCATTCCCGAGGCGTATGTTTATCACAAGCGCCGGTCAACTTTCAGGCAGTTTTTCAAGCAGGTATATAATTCAGGAATTGCCAGGATAAATCTATATTTAGCGCATCCCAAATCGTTGAAATTAGTGCATTTTTTGCCTGCTTTTTTCGTATCAGGGATGATTCTTTCCATACTTTTATCGCTGTTTTTTCCCGTCTTTATTCTAATACCCGTTTTGTACAGTTTGATGGTTTTAGTTGACTCAACAGTAAAAAACCAATCCCTTGAAGTAGGATTCTGCAGTATCGCGGCAGCTTGGACGCAACTTTTCGGTTATGGAACCGGGTTTATTTCGGCCGTTTGGAAGCGATTGATTTTAAGAAAAGGAGAATTTAAGGCTTTTGAGAAAAAGTTTTACGAATAAGTTGAATGTCGGATGTGGTTCGTTCGATGTTTTTTGCTTTCATCATGCTATCTGTTTTCCGGCATCACAGCTTTTCACCATACGCCAAATCGCCTGCATCTCCAATTCCGGGAACAATGTAAGATGATTCGTCCAAATCCGGGTCTATTGCCGCAGCCCAAATGGTAGTCTTATCTTCGGGGAAGTTTTTCAAACAATAGTCAATGGCTTGTCGGCTGGCAATAATGGTGGCAATATGTATATGCTTTGGCGTTCCTTTTGTCAGTAAGGCTCTGTATGTTAAATCCATACTGCTCCCGGTTGCGAGCATAGGATCGGTTAGAACCAGCGTTTTTCCTTCAATGTTGGGCGAAGCAATGTATTCAATGTGGATATCGAACGACTGATGTCCGGTTTCTTTGTATTTGCGATAAGCCGACACAAAAGCATTCCCGGCATGGTCAAAATAATTGAGTACCCCGTGGTGAAAGGGCAATCCAGCTCGAAGGATGGTTCCGATAACGACTTCTTCATTGGGAATGGAAACCTCTGCGACATCGAGCGGGGTGGTTACCGAAATCTTCTTGTAATTAAAATCCTTGCTGATTTCGTAAGCCATAATTTCACCGATTCGTTCTAAGTTACGGCGGAAACGAAGTCGGTCGTTTTGGATGGAGATGTCTCTTATTTCACGGACAAAAGAGTTTAAGAGCGAGTTTGTTTTCGAAAAATCAATTACTTTCATTGGGCTTAAACAGTAAAACGTTAATACTATCGGTTTTTCGAAAAACAAAGGTAACATTTTTACTTTCAAAAGATAAACATTTTCATTGTTTTTTTGTTTCAGATTACAGGTACATTGGAAAAAAACAACAATTAAAGAAATTTTTCTTTAATTGCTTTTTTATTCCGACAATAATCGTTATTTTTGTCACCGTTTTAGGGCATTATCCGCTGTACAAAGAATAAAGGAAAGAGAAGCGGGTTACAATCGGCAAGTACGACAATTTATTATTCAAAACTATCTCAAAATAGGTTATTAACTAATTATATATTCATAAATTATTATCACAAATGGCAAATTTAGATTTAAGCAAGTACGGAATATCGGATGTGAAAGAAATCGTACACAATCCTTCGTACGAATTATTATTCGAAGAAGAAACAAAACCCGGTTTGGAAGGTTTTGAAAAAGGGCAGGTGTCGGAGCTGGGCGCCGTGAACGTAATGACGGGTGTTTACACCGGACGTTCGCCCAAGGACAAGTTCTTTATCATGGACGATGTGTCGAAAGATACTATCTGGTGGACTTCTGACGAATACAAAAACGATAATAAACCGCTTCCGATATCTACTTGGAATGAGTTGAAAAAAATTGCTTCTAAACAATTGTCGGGCAAAAAACTCTTTGTTGTAGATACTTTCTGCGGAACCAACGAAAATACCCGCATCAAAATCCGCTTCATCATGGAAGTGGCTTGGCAGGCACACTTTGTGAAAAATATGTTTATCCGTCCTACCGAAGAGGAATTGGCAAACTACGGCGAACCCGATTTCGTGGTTATCAACGCGTCGAAAACCGATGCCGGTGACAACTGGAAAGAGATGGGATTGAACTCGAAAACTTTCACCGTTTTCAACCTGACCGAAAAAATGCAAATCATCGGCGGCTCTTGGTACGGCGGCGAAATGAAAAAAGGAATGTTCTCATACATGAACTACCTGCTTCCGCTGCAAGGAATTGCTTCGATGCACTGTTCTGCCAATACTGATTTGGAAGGTAAAAACACCGCTATTTTCTTCGGACTTTCGGGAACGGGAAAAACCACCCTGTCAACCGACCCGAAACGTCTGCTTATTGGTGACGACGAGCACGGATGGGACGACGAAGGCGTTTTCAACTTCGAAGGAGGCTGCTACGCGAAAGTTATCAACCTGAGCAAAGAGAGCGAACCCGATATCTACAACGCCATCAAACGCGACGCGCTGTTAGAAAACGTAACGGTTGACGCCAACGGAAAAATCGATTTCAACGATGGTTCGGTAACCGAAAACACCCGCGTTTCGTATCCTATTTATCACATCGAAAACATTGTGAAACCTAAATCGAAAGGTCCGGCCGCGAAACAGGTAATCTTCTTGTCGGCTGACGCTTTCGGTGTGTTGCCTCCGGTTTCTATCCTCACTCCCGAGCAAACAAAATACTATTTCCTTTCGGGCTTTACCGCGAAATTGGCAGGAACCGAACGCGGAATTACCGAACCCACTCCCACTTTCTCGGCTTGCTTTGGCGCGGCGTTCCTCTCGCTGCACCCCACAAAATACGCCGAAGAGTTGGTGAAGAGAATGGAAGCATCGGGTGCGAAAGCATACTTGGTGAACACCGGTTGGAACGGAAGCGGAAAACGTATCTCCATCAAAGATACGCGCGGAATTATAGACGCTATCCTCGATGGTTCAATCGATAAAGCGCCTACCAAACACATTCCGTATTTCGATTTCAAAGTTCCGACCGAATTGCCGGGTGTTGACCCCAACATTCTTGACCCGCGCGACACTTACGCCGATGCGAAAGTATGGGACGAGAAAGCGAAAGATTTGGCCGGACGTTTCATCAAAAACTTCGACAAATTTACCGGAAACGATGCCGGAAAAGCATTGGTTGTTGCCGGTCCGAAATTGTAAAAAGTTTCTACTCGAATATAAAAAATCCCGCTCTTGTATTGAGAGTGGGATTTTTTTTGTTAATTTTGTGCCCTCAAAAAAAACAACACTTAATTTTATGAAAAAACTAACACTTTTGTTCATCTTTGCTCTTTCTGTGAGCATAAACTTAAACGCTCAGGTAACCCGTATGAATTTAACAGGTTCGGCTGAGTATTCGGGCGGAGAATTTCTTGCTACGAGCATGGGATTAAATTTCGAACGTCAGTTTTCCAATCATTTGGGAATGGTTGTTGGAGCAGAAAAAACCAATTACATTACGGAGTATTTTACCATGTCGCGCGTGAGTGTTCCCGTGATGGCTAAGTTTTTTAGCAAACCGATAAACATTGCTGTTGGTCCTTACGTCGATCTTTTTGCCGGAGTAAAAAGTCCGGTACAAATGACCTCCTTTTCTACCGATGCTATTTATTGGGGATTTTTGGGCGATGTCAGCCATCGTTTTGACCTAAACTCAAATTTTTCAGTTGAGCCGGGAGTTCGGTTGCGATACAATAGTGAGTTTTATGTGGGGCTTAGTGCCGCATTGAAGTATAGTTTTTGATTTTATCTCAAATCGCACAAAAAAATCCCGCCTCGGTAAGATGAGCGGGATTTTTTTATAGAAATGCGTGACTTTTTATCCTTTCAGAATTGCGTTGTCGATGGCTTCTTTCGATATTTTTTTCGTACAGAAGAACCAATCGTAGCAATGTACGCCTTCGTCTTTGCCGTCCATGCGGTCTTTTGCCGTTCCGCAAGAACCTGCCGGCGGCACAATAACATCGTCACCCGGACGCCAGTCTGCCGGAAGCGCAACGCCGAATTGGTCAGCAGTTTGCAAACCGATAAGAACGCGCTTCAACTCGTCGAAATTGCGTCCCAGTGCCAGCGGATAATAGATAATCGTGCGGATTACATCTTTATCGTCGATGAAAAATACCGCGCGAACAGCTTGTGTGGAGTTTTCGTTCGGTTGAATCATGCCGTATTTTTTGGCAACGTTCATCGTAATGTCTTCGATAAGCGGGAAAGTTACTTCCACGTCTTTCATACCTTTGTACTCAATTTTTTCTTTGATGGTGCGCAACCACGCGATGTGGCTGTACAGCCCGTCCACCGAAAGGCCAACAAGTTGACAGTTGAGTGCTTCAAATTCTTTTTGCATGGTAGCAAAAGTCATGAACTCTGAAGTACAAACCGGAGTAAAATCTGCCGGGTGGCTGAAAAGAATTTTCCATTTTCCGGTGTAATCTTCGGGGAAATTGATGTCGCCCTGTGTCGTTTTTGCAGTAAACGAAGGAGCTTTGTCGCCGATACGCGGCATCGATGTAATGGTCATGTCTTGATTTGTGTCCATAATTTTTTAAATATTTAAAACGGTTAATAAATTAATAATGCATTGTTAACCACAAATATACAACATTTTATTTATATATAAAAATGATATAAGTAAAATAAATATAGAATAAATCTATTTTATCGGTTTTTTATAACCGCAATCAATTATCGGCTAATCCAATACCAGTATTTCTACTTTTCTGAAATCGATGGGATGGCCTTCGCTTTGTAACGAAATGGTGCCTTTGTGCAGCATTTTATCGCCTCCGTTCAGTTGGATGAGCTTTTCGTAAGTGCTGTCCCGCTCGTCCAATTGTGGTTGATTGTATTGAAGTACCGTGTCGCCGTTGACGATGTGTTTGATGATTTCATTTCCGCGGACTTCCACTTCGGCGGTAATCCAATCTTCACCGAAGAAATAATCGGAAGAGGAATTTATACAATGGTCGAGAATCAATTCTCCGTTCATCACGATGTTTGTTCCCGGCGTGCATACATTCATGTTGGTGCGTTCTACCAACGAGTCGCTTCCCAGTAACTGAATTTCGATAGAGGTGGGGAATTCCTGATTCTTTTCCATCGTTTCGGGTCGTTGCCCGTGCACCATAATGCCGGAGTTTTTGTACGCCCATCCCGGCGCTCCCGGACATTGTTCACCCAAAATCCGATACTCCACACGCAGTTTGTAATTAGAAAACTCATCGTTGTAGAAAATGTGCCCAAAGCGGTCGCGTAACGAATCGTACGCCTCGTAGCGGACTTTCACAATGCCGTCTTCCACCCGAAATGTATTTCCGAAATTATCGCCCGCGTCGTATCCGTTTATTTTCACCGTCCAGTCGGCAAGGTCTTTTCCGTTAAAGAGTTGAACCCAATCGCCTTCCGTTTTTTCCGATTTATCGGCTTTCTTCTGGTTACAAGAAACTGTCAACAGTATCATAGCGATGACACTCAGTAATAATGCGCTTAATTTTCTCATAAAATAAATTTGTTTTTGTTTGTTGTTCGTATAATTGCAGCGTTTAAAAACGCGGAGTTTCACTCCCTATTTCACCTAAAACCGATAACTGTATCCCACCCTAACGGCTTGCGTTTCGTAATAATCATCCGATTTCAGGTTGAAAGTGGTTCCATTAATTTCGTACCGCATGGTCAGCGTATTGAAAACATCGGTCGCGTTGAGAAAAAGTTCACCTTTCCCCTGCTGAATTTTACGCGTGATGCCGGCATCTACCGAATAGCGTGCCAGGATTTTACCTTGCGGAATAATATCGGGCGTAAGATAAGTTCCGGTGATTTGTATATCGGTTTTGTCGTTGAATTGCACGGCAACATTTAGTTTTACGTTTCCGGCGAGAATAGTATTGGCATCGCTGCTAAACGGAATATTCGACGGATAGGCATTCACGATGCTGAACGCCCCGATATGGTTGCGGTAAAAGTTGGTGTTGGCGTTTAAGCGCAATTTTTTGCCCAGTTGCTGGTTGAAAATCAGCTCTACGCCCATGTTGTGACTTTTATCGGCGTTTTGATTCACTTCGGCCAGCAGGTTCGAACCCGGCACTTCGGTAATGATTTTGGTAAGTACGTTTTTCGACAAACGGGCATAAACGGCGCTATAGAGGTAACCGCTCTCCCACGATTGGCGATAACCCAACTCAAACGATTGCGTGAACTGCGGCAACAAATTGGGATTTCCCATCGAAAGAATCTCGGGACTCGCGTAGGTTGGGAAAGTGCGCAAATCGCGCTCTTCGGGTCGGTCGACACGGCGGTTGTAAAACGCTGAAAGTCTGACTCTGTCGCTCAAAATCCATGTCGCCCGTACGTTTGGAAAGGGGTCAAAGTACTTGAAGCCCGTACTTTTGTACACGCTGTGATTGGAATCTACCCGATAATCGATTTTGGCATATTCCAAGCGCAATCCGGCTTCGAGTTCAAACTTTTTGCGTTCGAAAACATACGTTCCGTAAAGCGCCGACAACCACTCATCATATTCTGCGCTGCCGGCTAATGTGGGATCTAAAATGGAGTTTTCGCCCGGATTGAAGAAAATATTATTGGGGAAAATTCTTGCCCGCTGCTTGGTGCCGATGTCCACACGACCCGATTTCAACGGCTTGGTGTAATCAACCGTCAGGTCGAAAATATTTTCGTCGGCTATCAATCCGGTTGTGTCATTTCCGAACAAATCGGGGTTGTATTCGCGATTGGTGAAGTGAAAAATCTCGTCTTTGCGGCGGAATGAATAATTAAACGATGAGGTAAGCGAGTGTCCCGGCTGCTCGAAAGAGTGTTTGTGCGTGATAGTCGCAAAAAGTGTCTGATTAACTTCGTTCTCGTGATACTGCCACAGCCTGAGCCGGTTTCCGGCAGCATTGTTGTAGGGAATGTCGCCCAAGTCGGTGTACTCGCGGTAATTGTACAGCGCCGAAAACGTGAACGTGTTTCGGGAATTGGGCGTAAAATCGATACCGCCTTTCACGTTGTAAATGGGCTGAGTTCGGTTTTCGAGAAACTGTTGATGAACAACCGTTTTATCGGTATAATCCCGAACGGTAAATTCGTTTTTCATCACCTGCTTGTGGTAAAGCATATCGGCCTGAACAAAATAATTGAACCGGTCTGTTTTATAATTCGCCGAAAATGAAGGGTTTATCTTGGGCGTATATCGATATTGGTTTCTTATGCCTTCGAAATTCTTTCTTCCTTCGGTCAGCGAGCCCAATCCTAAAACCAAGCCGGCTCTACCGTGAAACCCCATTTCTCGGTCTTTTTTGAAAATAATATTGATGATGCCCGCCATTCCGCTCGCATCGTATTGCGCCGATGGGTTGTTAATAATCTCAACAGACTCGATGGCCGAAGCGGGGATATTGTCCAATCCGGATTGCGTACCCAAACCGGTTATGGCAGTCTGTTTACCGTCAATCAATATGGTTACTTTGTCGCTTCCGCGTAGAAACAGTTTGCCTTCTCGATCGATAGTTACGCCCGGAAGGTTAGACATGGCTTGCAACACCGATCCGCCTTGCTGACTGATGTTGGCATCCATCGAAAATGTCTTTTTCTCCATCCTCGCATCCACTTCGGCACGAGTGGCGGTTACCACCACACCTTCCAGTTCTACGGTCGCTTCCGATAGGGTTATAATCCCCATATCCAAGAAATTGTTTAGTCTCCCTACGTGAACCGGAACTTCGTGATTATTGTATCCCACGTAAGAAAATTTAACCCGATAATCGCCGGTGGAAATATCTTCGAGCGAGAAAAATCCTTTCTCGTTTGTGATGGTACCGCTCACGAACTCATCGTTGCTGTTCACAACTACCACCGTAACGTAAGGCATTGCTTCTTGTGTTTGCTTGTCTTTTACCGATCCCGAAATTACAGCATTGTTGACTTGCGCATGCAGGGTACCGATTAGAAATGTAGAAAGAAATAAGAAAAAAAGTCGTTTCATTTTTTAATATAACTGCTTGATTGTATTACTCCTACATTTTAACAATTAAGATGCTCGAATGTTTACTCAGACTTTTACGGCTCGGAGGTTAAGCGAAAAAAGAGCTATTCCTTTTTCTCGAAATATTCATCGGCAAATTTCACGAACTGTTTCCAGTCGAACAAATTCATGTTGTGAATGCCGTCGCGATTATGGAAGCCAAGCGGTAATTGAATGAGTTGAAGGTTGTTTGCCGGCATGTTTTCGGGTAAATTTGTCTTGAAATTAAACAATTCGAAAATCGGTTGTGCCTCAACAAGCGCCAGGTATTGTCCTTTTGGATCCGCCCACTCATCGTCTGCCGCACTTGCCACGTAAACTGCGCGCGGAGCCATTAATGCCAGCAACATGTGTTGGTCGATGGGTAAACTATCTTCTTTGTTGGCGAAAGTTGCGTATTTCGGGACGAACCAGTGCGGAAAAGCGCGCGTAATAACTTCAACCGTTTCGCCGAAATTGCGGCGAGAGATTTTGGCTCCCGAATTTCCCGATTCATTCGATACGGCAATAGCTACACGTTCGTCTTGTGCCCCGCACCAGAGTGCAGCTTTTCCTCCGCGTGAATGGCCAACCACGATTACCTTTTCTGCATCGATGGCTTTATCGGTTTCAAAATAGTCTATAATACGGCTTGCACCCCAACCCCAGGCGCCTAAAGCGCGCATTCCGTTGGGTTGTTGAATTTGTTCGGGATAAAGTCGAGAGAGGACTTGGTTAACGTAATCGGTTTTATGATCGGGGGCAACGTCTTTTACATCGAATCCGGCAATGGCGTAACCTGAATTGATTATTTCTTCCGCCGGCCAAAACTCATTTTCGGGAGTTGCGTTCATTGTTTCCAATCCACGGTGATTAATGGTTAGAAAAACGGGTACCGGCTTTTTTACTCGATTTGGAATGTACAGATTGACATTGAGGGTTATAGATTCGTTATTTCTCGAAACAGAAATAGCTATTTTCTTATAAGTAGCTTTGCCGTTCAACGCATTTTCATTTTCTTCCGCCAGGTTAAACTCTATTTTATCGAAATCTTTGGGAACTTGACCATACACATTATCCTCGAAAAGTTTCAGGATTTCAGGACATCGAATCCTGTTCCAATCTTCCGCGGAATCAATTTCTTTTCCGTCTTGGCTTTTTAAAAGTTCAGGTAAGACATACGTTCCGACTTTGCTTTCATCGTAATTCTGGGCGTAAAGCGCTGTTGTGAACGTGAACAAGAGTAGATAGAAAATGTGTCGTTTCATTATCTTTGGATTTGGAGTGTGATGTTGCAAAGATAAAAAATGTTTAAGAAATTGTGTAAGAAAATAAGTCTAAATCTGGTAATAGTAGTGTGTTTTTCAAAAGCAGCAGTTACAGCTTCAAATTAAAAATCTCACTTTTATGTTTTTTTAATATATTTTTCTTTGCTGTATCGAATCAGCAGTTTATTTTTGTCCTAAAATAATTAAAAATATAATGAAGGGAAAAACTCAAAATAGAGTTTCTTTAAAAGATGTTGCGGATCATGTCGGCTTTTCTAAAACATTGGTATCTGCTGTTTTAAATGGTAAAGCCGAGCAATACAGAATAAACGAGGAAACAGCTTCTTTGGTAATGCAAGCGGCTAAAGAGTTACAATATTCGCCTAACATGGTAGCCAAAAGCTTGCGTACCGGCAATTCGCAGCTAATCGGTTTAATCGTTACGGATATTTCTAATCCCTTCTATTCCACCATTTCACGTATCATTGAAAATAAAACAAACGAAATTAATTATAAAGTTATTTTCGGAAGCTCCGATGAAAATCTGCTGAAAACCAAACAATTAATTGAGGTGATGCTAGATAAAGGAGTTGCCGGTTTGATAATCGTCCCATGCGAAGGTTCTCAAGAAATAATAGATGAATTGCACAAGAAGAATGTTCCTGTGGTACTGATTGACAGATACTTTCCCGAATTAGAAGTTAGTTATTCGTGTTTGAATAACTTCAATGCGACTAAATTAGCTACGCTGCATTTAATTGAACAAGGATATAAAAATATTGCTTTAATTTCTTATAAATCGGGGTTGAGCAATATTAAAGACCGTGTTTTGGGTTATCAGGAAACAATGACTAAAAGTTTACTCAAAGAATATGTTAACGTGAGAAGCGTAAATATAAATAATCCACTTCCCGAGGTTGAAAAAGCACTTGATTATTTAATCAACAAAAAAAATGCAGAAGCGGTTATTTTTGTCACAAATGCTCTTTTAGTTGCCGGATTGCGAAGTTTAAATAAATTAAATAAGACGATTCCCAAGGATGTGGCTGTGGTTGGATTTTATGGCAGCGAGCTTTTCGATTTGTATTATTCTCCCATAACTTACGTCAAACAACCCATTGAAATGATAACGGAAGAAGCTGTTAATACATTGATAGACAAGATACGTTATGGAGAAAACAGCAAATTCTCCAAAACATTTATTGAGCCGGAATTAGTAGTGCAACATTCATCAGTAAAGATGGATTAAACTAAAAACTTATTTTTATCTTAATAAAAACGTACGAGTTTTGTAACAATTTTATTCTTCCTTTGTATTATTAAAGAACCGAAAATTATGTCGTTTATGCGACTAAAAATAGGCAATTATTTTTTTATTACAATGCTGAATCGTTCCAGCTTACATGGATAAAAACCTCTTGGAAACTGCATTTGCGCGTAAAAATAAGTACTGAGTCGAAAATGAGAAATGTTAATTTAATAAACATTCTAATTGTTGGGATGACATTAGGCACTGCCTGGGCTATTCGTGGTCATTTTGGACATGAGCAAGGAGCGGCATGGGCCGGCGGCATAGCAGCTCTCGCATTGATACTGGTTTCGAAACGAAAAGACTGGTACAAAAAGATGCTGTTGATTGTACTTGGAGCGTCAGTCGGGTGGGGTGTCACGGGAATGATAAGTTACGGTCGTATAGTTGGTTACGGTATGAGTGATAATTATCCGAACGCTCTGTATGGCTTGACGATGTTGTTTATCATAGGAGCATTATTCGGCTTATTGGGTGGAGGATTAACAGCGCTTTCACTCGAATCGTCTAAAATCAAGAAAGTAGAATGGAGCTCACTATTAACTCAACTCACAGTTGGAGGATTGATAGTTTATGGACTGCTCATTAATCAACTCGAATGGTTGATGACTCCTCCCCGCTCCGAAGCTTGGGCTATCTGTTTTGGAGCGACACTCGCTTTACTCTGGTATGCTGCTCGAAACGGATTCTCTTCAACAATAAGGGTCTCGTTGATCACCGGTGTCGGAACGGGATTTGGTTTTGCTTTCGGTAATTTTTTGTAAATAATCGGGATTGCAGCAAAAATTCCGTTCAATATGTGGAATGTGATGGAATACAGCATCGGCTTCTTCGGCGGTGCTTCACTTGCCTATAGTGTTTTCACATCAAAATGGCCGCAGGCAAATCATGAAGTTAAAATATGGGAGAATAAAATAGCCTTTGTTCTTGTGTTTTTGTTTATTCCTTTCGTTGTTTTCCAGCAATCTTTTTCTTTTAAACCTATTATTGAAAGGTTTACATCCTATCAAACGTTCACTAATGCAGAATCGGTTGGAAAAATAAGCGCTATTCTCTCATTAGTAATCTTGATTTTAATGGCTGTGGCAGTCGGATACAATATAAAAAGAACCCGAAACGGATTTAATGAAAAGAATATCCGTTTTGCATTTATTACATACTTTTCTGCATATACAGTTTTAGGATACATCATAAATGGGGTTGTCGGCGGAAAAGCGGAATTGAACATTCACCTGTATGTAGTCAACATAATCCTGATTTTGGTGCTATTGCGAGTTCAACGAAATCCGTTTTCACCGCATCTCACATCACGAATAAATTCCGTGAAGTTTATAAAAGTGCTTGTTGTAGTGATACTTATCTTACTGATAATGTCTCTTGTTTCTATTAATCTTCACGAAGGGCTGCCGGGAACGGAAAATCGCTTCACGGTCAACACGAATAATTATTAACACAATTAAAAAGTATCGGCATATGAAAAAAATCGTTCAGGGAATAGTAACTCCACTTGTAACTCCGCTTATTGATAATGACACGTTGGATATTGTCGGTCTGGAGCGATTAACTGAGCATGTAATCTCGGGTGGAGTGCACGGTATTTTCATTTTAGGAACAACCGGCGAAGCCCAAAGCCTTGCTGTCGATGTCAGAATCGAAATGATTCGTCAATCAAGCAGATTCATACGAAAAAGAGTGCCGTTGTTGGTTGGTATTTCGGATAGTTCTATCAGCGAGAGCGTAAAGTTATGTAAAGCTGCGCGGGAATCGGGCGCTGATGCAGTAGTTTCCACGCCTCCGTTTTATTTTGTAATGGATCAGGTGGAATTGGCAGAATATTATGAAATGCTTTTACCGCGGTTAAATCTACCTCTTTACTTATATAACATGCCCGTAAATACCAAGATAAATTTTGAACCCAAAACAATTAGGAGAATAGCGCAAAACAGCAATGTAGTCGGGTTTAAGGATAGTTCGGGAAATGCCCCTTATCTTCAGTTGGTTATGCACGAAATGCAGGATTATGAAAAATTCTCAATATTTGCCGGCCCCGAAGAAATGACCGCCGAAATGATTTTGTTGGGAGCTGACGGCGGTGTTAACGGTGGAGCGAATATTTTCCCCCGATTGTATGTGGATTTATATAACGCAGCTGTAACAAAAGATGTTAGGAAAGTGAATGAGTTACAAACAAAAATTATGAATATATCTTCCTCCATTTATACTATTGGTAAAAATGGCTCCAGTTATCTGAAAGGACTAAAATGTTCATTGGAGATACTTGGAATTTGTAATGGCTTTATAGCCTCACCTTTCAATAGATTTAACGAAAGGCAACAAGAGCAAATTAGACTTGCATTAAAAAGTATTGCAGAAGATATATAGATGTTGGGGATGATAAACGACTAAGTGAAACCAAGTTATGCATTTATTTCAATTTTTAAAAATGAAGATGGTTGGCATTGGTAGTATAGAATCGACATTTGTAAATCGTTAATGGGTTAAATAGTGAAGCGTAATTTAATTGAATATCTAAACAATAATTTTATGAAAAAAAATCTACTTTTTCTGATATCCGTTTTCTTGCTCATGCTTGGATTAGGTTTTCCATCGTGTGCAAATGACGAGATTAAAACGGAATTTCCGCTGTCTGCGATTATTTTCAATAGCATCGACGGAAAGCAAGTGGCTTTTACGGCACTAACACATAGCGCCGTAAGCTGGGAGTGGGACTTCGGAGATGGAAATACAAGTTCCGAGAAAGATCCTGTGCATGTTTATGAAGAAGGAGGCTATTACATGGCTAAGCTAACGGCAAAGGACAAGAACGGCAACTCAGTGACAAAAGAGGCGAGTTTAGCGGTTTCGCTCACTCCTTATGCTTTGTTGACCGGAAATCACACGGCTGAAGGATATGACGGTAAGACTTGGAAACTGACCATGTCGCATACAGTAAATGACAAGTTGGTAAACTCCGACGCCGATTTTACTTTACTGGCCAAAAACATTCTATCGTTGCCGCCGGGGGCGTTTGATGTATATGTTGGGCTAAAAGAAGCTTATAACGACGAATTTACTTTTTACAACGATGGTCGTTACCGGCACAATACAACCGACGGAACTTCTTTTGGCGGTATTGCTTATGGCATGATGCTGCAACAAGCCGGGCTAACTCAAATCACAAAAGTCGGTGGAAAAGCAGCGCTAGGTCAAGACATTTTTGCGTTGACAACTTTTACGCCCGACGAAAATGCAACATTCGTGTTTAACGAAAACGAGAATTACACCATTCCAACGTTACCGAATTTTGCGACAGGAGTGCAGCCTCCCTCTATACCTGTGGTTACATACGCGAATGTTATGACAATTGATTTTCCCGGTTCAAACGAGTTTATCGGGATAAGGGACTTTCACCGTAAAGTTATTGTTCAGGAAGTTACAAGTAGTTCGATGAGGTTGGTGATGTTCATGACACTGGATCCCAGGGCTATAATTAGCCAAAACCCCTTGATTGCTTTGAGTACTTCCGCGGCAATACTTACGTTTGAAGCCATTAATTAGATCCTTTTAAACATTTCGATATGAAGCGAGTATGCAAATCAGTTATACCCAAGTAAATGTCCCGATATGTGTCTGGGCGTGAATTGCATACCACTTTAATGAAAAATAAAAAATAATCGTATGAAAAAGAATAATATGCAAAGAAAGAGCGGTTTGTTAACAGCTATTCTGTTAATGAGCCTATTCTTGTTCTTCACGAATAACGGCTACGGACAAACCGGCAGCAGGCAAGTTACGGGTACGGTTACCTCGGCTGAAGACGGCACGCCTCTTCCGGGAGTTTCCATAGTAGTAAAAGGAACCGAGACAGGTACAGTGACCAACATTGACGGGAAATACAGCATTTCAGTTTCCGGTGATGCAACGCTTGTTTTCTCATACATAGGACTTACCACACGAGAAATAGCTGTTGAAGGCAGGAGCTCCATAAATGTTGTAATGGAAGAGAGTTTCGAAGCCTTGGATGAACTGGTAGTAACAGCCCTTGGTATCCGGCGTGAAGAAAAATCGCTGGGCTATTCAGTGGGAAAAATTGCTTCTGAAGAGCTTTCGAAAGTTGTTCATGAAAATGTTCTCACTTCAATGGTGGGTAAAGTAACCGGAGTAACCATAAACTCCACCGGCGGAACAGGTTCTACTGTAAGTATGATTATCAGGGGAGCTACTTCCATGAGCACAGACAATCAGCCTTTGTTTGTTGTTGACGGAGTTCCCATGACAAGTTCGGTGAATAATGTAGGAGGTTTTGGTAGCGGAAATTTAGTCGACTACGGAAATTCTGTTTCGGATATTGACCCCGAAAGCATTGAAAGTATTTCCATTCTAAAAGGTCCAAGTGCAGCGGCTTTGTACGGCACGCGCGCCGGTAACGGCGTGGTACTGATTACTACGAAAAAAGCGGATCGGAAACGGGGAATGAAAGTAGAAGTGGTTTCTAATACCGTATTTGATATTCCTTCAAGATATTTAGACGTTCAGAATCGTTTTGGATTCGGAGCAAGAGGTTATACCAATGAGACTTTTGCCAACGGAATCATTCCGCCATTTAATCCATCGGAGGTTGCCGGTGCAGGGCCTGAATTAAATAAAGGTTACTGGCAGGTACAACCTTTTGCGCCAAAAGATGCCAACGGTGTTGCAGTGCCTACGGAACTGATTTCTTATCCCGATAACTACAAGAACTTTATCAATAAGAGTACAATTACCAGCACCAACAGCATATCCATATCCAGTGGTACCGATCTTTTAAACTACAGGCTTGGAGTATCAAACATGACGAATAAGGGATTGATCCCAAATTCCGATCTTAACAGAAACAACCTAACTCTCTCGGCGACCTCTGAAGTGCGTAATGGACTTATTGTGAGCACGGATATCAATTACACGCAAAATTGGGCGAATAATAGGCCTGCAACTCAAGAGCGAGGCGCTAACCCGCTACAGTGGGCTGCGTGGACGCCGCCGAACGTGGATATACGTAAAATGAAAGACTACAAGCTTGGAGGAAACGAAATTCTCACCATTGGAGATGGATGGGAAAATCCTTACTTCCTCGCGTACGGTGTAAACAATCGATTTAAAAGAAACAGGCTGATCGGAAATGTTTCAGCCACGTGGCAGCTATCTGAACAACTCAGTTTAATGGGACGATACGCACTGAATAAGTCAGATGAAGTTAGAGAAACGAAGATGGACCCGGGGTTCTCAGGAGAGCCTAACAATGGTGCCTACGGTATAGTAACTAATGAAAGTAGTGAAACAAATGCCGATGTGTTGGCTACCTATAAAAACAATTGGAACAGCTTTTCTTTGACTGCGTCTTTAGGTGGAAATACTCTCTATTCTCATTGGTCTCATATAAGCAACTCATCTAAGCCCGGTTCAGGCTTAATTATTCCGTATTTGTACACCGTTCAGAATATTGAAAACACTTCATTGAACTACTCTAATGCCCGCTATGAAAGAGCTATTAATAGCATTTACGCGATGGGAAATTTAGGGTGGAAAGATATGATTTATCTCGATTTGACAGCAAGAAACGATTGGGCAAGTACGCTTCCTGCCGAAAACAGGTCGTATTTCTATCCATCTGCATCCCTCAGTTTTATGGTGAACAATATACTCGATTTGGGAAACAATGTAAACTTTTTCAAAATTAGAGGAGGTATTGCTCAAGTTGGAAACGACACTTCGCCCTACAGCCTTTATGCCACTTATTTTGATGCAGGACAATGGGGTGAAGCAATAAGATTGGGTAAGCCGGGAGATTTATTAAATCCAATTCTCCTCCCGGAAGAAGCAACATCGTATGAGATAGGAGCAGATTTTAGAATGTTTAACAACAGGTTGCGGTTTGAAGGTACTTATTATAAGGTAGACAATCGAAATCAGATTTTAAGTGTACCGTTAGCAGGCTCAACAGGTTTTAACAGCATAAAAATCAATGCAGGACTACTACAAAGTAAAGGAGTTGAGCTTATGCTCGGTTTTATACCCATACGCAACACTAACTGGACATGGGACGTCAACGTAAATTTCACAAAAAACAAAACGTACTTACTTGAACTGTCGGAGGGGACAGATTTTGTAGAGTTTTGGAGCGAAGCGAGAGTGAAAAATATAGCTTACGCGAAGAATGATGAATTGGGTAGAGATGGACTGGTTGGTAATCTTTATACCAGAAAAATATTAAGGGTTACCGATAAAAATTCACCATATTACAATTATCCCCTATTACCCGAAAACGATGAAGATGCCGAATGGCAATCCGCAGATGAATATTCCAAAGTAGGCAATTATAACCCGAACTTTATTATGGGATTTCAAACCACGCTCTCGTATAAAAATTTTAGTTTGAGTATGACCTTCGATTGGAGATCGGGAGGGCAATATGTCTCACAAACATGGCGTTACCTGACAGAAGGTGTTGTTTCGAATACATGGCTCAACCAACTTGTTATACCGCCTGACGGATTGGGTGGTTATCCAAGCAATGTGCTTCGTGACTGGGTAGTGGCCAATGCCGATGCATTAATTTATACAAACAACCCAAGGCCTGTTGGTGGACCAACTCCTGACTTCGGCGGATTTTACAACGATTTTTTCACAGGAATCGGAGCTTACGATGGTACTTTTGCCCCGGGCGTTTACGGGCGTCACGATGATAACGGCAATTTTATTCTCATAAAGGAGAATCTGGGAAATGAAGGAACAGAGTTTAGGCCATACGTCATGAGTTATCCGTGGGATATTGGAGAAGCGAATCTGTTTGATGCAGATTATCTAAAATTGAGAGAGATCGCATTGAACTATAGGGTTCCGCAAAAAGCATCAAAAAAACTTGGCTTAAACGACTTGAATGTTTCCGTGTATAGCAGGAACATCATGATTTGGACGAAAAATCCGGGTATGGGAATAGACCCGGAAAAAGCATATCAATCTGCCGGTAATGGAACTTTCAAGCAAGGTGTAGAGCGTTTCAACGCTGAGCCTTGGGTAGTTCCGGTTGGGTTCAAATTAAGTTTTTCTTTTTAATTGAATAATATCATGTATAAATTAAAAAACCGTTTTATCATAACGTTAACATGGATAGTCGGCCTCGTCGCTTCATGCAAGGATCTTGATGGACTGAATATCAATCCCAACGGAGTTGACCCTGTCATAGCAGATGTTAACTTTTTGTTGCCTACGATTCAGACCAACACTGGCCAAACCGTTTATAACATTGGATTCGGCACCTTTTCAGGTGTCATGCAACATACGCAGCACACGGGATGGGCAGGCGGACACAACAACTTCGATTGGAATACCTTGTCGCACAGTTGGAACAATTATTACCGTATTTTGATGAATAACAACGAATACTTTAAAAAAGCTGTGGAAAATGACAACGATTTTCACGAAGGCGTAGCGCGTGTCATGAGATCATATGTTTTTGGGTTAATAACCGATATTTGGGGTGATGCGCCCTATAAAGATGCGCTAAAAGCAGAGCTTGGTTCTGATTATTTCAGGCCGGCTTTTGACGCGCAACAAGAAATCTATCATGGTATCCTTGCCGATTTGGATACTGCTAACACATTGCTCTCTAAAAGTCCCGCCGAATATAAAAATATCGTTCCTAAGCAAGATGTAGTTTACAAAGGTGATGCCTCAAAATGGCGGAAATTTGCCAACTCGCTCGCGCTGCGATATTATATGCGTTTACAAGCCAAAGAGCCCTCATTTGCAGAGGAAGGAATTAAAAAAATCGCCGGAAATTCTACACAATATCCGTTGATATTGACAGCCAATGACGATGCCGACATAAGTTTTCCCGGAACGTCGGAAAGTGTTTCTAATCCGTTGAATACAGTTTACGACACCGACCCCGCCGGCTCATATATGAGGGTGAAGTTGGCAAAAACGCTGGTAGATGTACTCAGAGAGTATGACGACCCGCGTTTGGGAATTTGGGCCAACAAAATTGAGATTCCGTTAGTGTTGGTACAGGGCACAGACGTAGACCGTATTGTCGATGGCAAGCGTGAAGTATCGCAGGATTTAGTAAGCACTTTCGAAGAGACTAATTTTATGGAAGTAGATTTTGACCCGGAATATGCCGGTGTGCCAATCTCTCATTCCAGGGTTCAAATTTTTAATATGAATAACGCTAACTCCGCCCAGGGAACAGTTAACCCACACGCCTCTCATTTAAACGACAGATACAAAAAAACAACTGACCCGCTGGTGCTTATGAGACTTTTTTCAGCCAGCGAAACCAACCTAATACTTGCCGAAGCAGCATATCGGGGATGGATCGCAGGTGATGCTTCCGAATATTATGCAGATGGCATAAAAGAGTCTCTCAACGCGTGGGGAGTAGGAAGCGACTTTGACGATTATATCAAAAAAGCCCCATACAATGGATTGGAAAGTATAATTGAACAAAAATGGATAGCTGCTTGGACAACGGCTCATGAGTCTTGGTTCGATTGGAGAAGAACCGGACATCCGGCATTGAAAACTGGTCCGTCGGCTATCAGACCGGTGTTACCTTTAAGATGGTATTACCATACGAACGACGAAATTGAAAAAAACAGAGACAATGTTGAGAAAGCCATTGAAAGATTAGAGGCAACGCCGTATCAAGGTACTGACCAGACAAAGAACAGTGCTTGGTCGAAAATGTGGGTTTTACAAGGAACAGGAAAACCGTATTAGTTATTCAAGTCACGATTATTCTTCAAATTTTAAAATTAAATAAAACCAGTAAGGCCATCAGGGTTTCAAGCTAAAAACAAGGAACCCTGATGCTCACAAAAACAACAACAGATGAAAGTATATGCCATTTTAACCGTATCGTTAATAATTTTAGCTGCGTGCGGTTCCAACGAAAGCAGCAAGTTTAAGGCTTTGGTAAAAGACGAGCCTTATATTACACCAATTTCAATAAAATATTCAACATCAGCTAAGTGGGAAGGTACCGAGCTAAAGAAAGTTGTGGTTGACGGTGACAACAACGTATTTGTACTGACCGATAAGGGCTTGTTTCGGGATTTTCCGGGAGAGATTATTTCCAAGGATGAAATGTATAGTTCGCTGGCCGATAAAATGCCGATTGATATCTGTGTGCAGGAAGAGACAGGCTATCTATACTATCTCTATTCGGATCGATTTCTTACAAATAGGCATGCGGGAAATATTTGCGGGATTTTTCCTGAAAATCAATACTCGCGTTTCGCGGTCAATAAACTGGGAGAAATACTTCTTACAGGTAATAAGTCGGGCGCTTTATATCGTGGCAATGACAAAGTGTCGGATATTAAAGTTCCCGATGATAACTTAATTGACTTACAGGTTGAAGACGGTAGGTTTTATATGTTATCTCCAACAACTGTTTATCGATTAGATAACAACGAATGGAGCAAAATTTATCAAAGCAACGGGTTAACCGGCATGGCGCTCGCGGGAGATAGAATTGTGTTAGGAACCGCTGACGGATACTACGAAATAGATAAAAAAGGCACGGTTGTGTCCGAAAAAAATAACCGATTGCCGGTACCTGCCATCAAAGGAGTACTGTCTGAGAACGACAGGTATTGGTTTACAACAGAAGGAGGCGCTTACTATAAAGACAAAGAGGGTATTCGTTATTTTTCTGCCGAACGTTGGTTAGATCAAAACAATGTGATTGATATAACCTCAGATAAATCCGGTAATATCTATTTACTCACTCCTACCGGATTAAATAAAATCGAGTTCAGAAATGAAACATTGGCAGAAAAAGCAACCTTTTTGCAAGACAACTTGCGAAAGTATCATTTGCGATTCGGTTTTTCCGCCGAAGCCCGTCTTTTAGACCCCAAAGATCCTACTACTATTCGCTTAGAAGATGACGATAACGACGGTCTTTGGACATCTTTCTATCTCGGAAGTCAGGCTTTTCGGTATGCTGTCACGAAAGAACAAGCAGCCAAACAATACGTCTGGGAATCGTTTGAGCCTTACGAACGTCTTATAGTCATTCATCCCATAACGGGATTCTCGGGAAGAACTTTTGAACGAACCGGTTACATTGCCGGCGATACCATTCCGTGGCGTCCTGCTATTGACCCGAATTGGTGGTGGAAAGGAACAACCAGTACCGATGAGTTTGTAGGATACATTTTTGTGGCTTCGGTAATCGACCAGTTTATTGCGGAAACTCCGGAAGAAAAGAAGAGAGTCGCAGATTATATCGATGCAATAATGACGCATATAATTTCCAACGATTACTATTTCATTGATTACGACGGCAAACCCACATTGTGGGGAAGATGGAATCCCGAATACGTAAACTCTTTTGCTAAAACACAATTTGACAGAAGGTTAAACAGTACGCTTACCATTACGGGACTTCAATTAGCGTATAAATTGACAAACAAGGAAATTTATAAGACAGAAGCGTTCCGTATGATGGAGGAGCACGGTTATTTGGAGAATATGAAAATTCCGATGAAAAATATTCAATTCACACCCGGATTTCAGCATCAAGGAATAACTATGGGGCAAGACTGGAACCATTCCGATGATGAAATGGCTTTTCTGACATATTGGGTATTGTATCATTACGCGTTTGATGATACCCTCAAACAAGAGTACGTGAAAATGATAAACGACCATTGGGAAATTGAAAAACCTGAACGAAACGCCTTATGGAACTTGTTGACATACGGCACCACAGGTGAAATTGATTTGGAATCTACGATTTGGTATTTACGCGAATTCCCCAAGGCTACCCGAAGATATGCCGTACAAAATTCACATCGGAAAGATTTGGATTTTCTGCCCGAAGATTTAGAAACTAATTTTAGAGACCAAACCACCAAAGAACTACTCCCAAAAGGAGAACGTCCGATGAATCGACACAACATCAACGAATTTCGATTGGACAGTCATCGGGGGAGTGATCGAATTTTAACAGGTGACGAGTATCTTTTGCCCTATTGGATGGCACGCTACTTAAGAGTTTTGGAATAACGGAATTAAATCTTAAATAAATCACAACGAAAAATGAAAAAGATATTATCTGCAATCCTAATTTTGTTTGTATCCTCCGTTGGTTTTGCCCAGCTTAGGATTACGCCGGAGACAGCACTTACGCATTACATAAACAACGGTGATAACACCACTGCATGGGAGGTACGCGAAACTTATCAAATAAATAAAGCTCAGGCTTACTCGGTTCTATTTATCTCGCAAAAATGGCGACAAATGCTGTGGAAACACGAAATGATTGTTTTTGTGCCTCAAGCCATTGAACATGATGGTGCACTTTTATTTATAACCGGTGGTTCCATTGGAAAGGGTTTTCCCAACATATCCGGGAAAAACGATGAAACTTCCGCTTTTATGGCTGACTTAGCGCATAAAAACAAGGCTGTAACCGTTTTGCTTCGTCAAGTGCCTAATCAACCTTTGTACAACGGACTAACAGAAGATGCATTGATATCGCACACATTAAACGAATTTAAAAAAGATGACGATTATTCCTGGCCATTGCTTTTCCCTATGGCAAAGAGTGCAATCAAGGCTATGGATGTAATACAGGAGTTCTCATCTGAGCAATTAGGGCGAAAACTGAATCGTTTTGTGGTATCGGGAGCTTCAAAAAGGGGATGGACCACATGGATGTCAGCCGCGAGTGAAGATAAACGAATTGTAGCAATAGCGCCAATGGTAATAGATATGCTGAATATGCCCGCTACGCTGGAATATCAAAAAGAGATGTATGGTGAATACAGTGAGGAGATTCAGGATTATGTAAATCTCGAGATACCGCAGTCAATCAATAGCAACTTCGGGGATGCCGTTGTACAGATGATAGATCCCTACTCGTACAGAGGTAAACTCGTATTACCGAAAATAATTATTCTGGGTACCAATGACCCATACTGGACTGTTGATGCAGTAAAACATTACATCTATGAAATTCCGGGACAAAATCTGCTGCATTATGTCGCCAATGCCGGCCATAACTTGGGAGATAAGAAACAAGCTCTTTCCGCATTAAGTGCCTTTTTCGCCCTGAACATAACCAATACGCCCATTCCGGTTTGTTCGTGGACATTAAAAGAAAAGGGGCGAAACATCGATTTGGAGGTAAAAGCGAGTCCTGATAAATTGATACGCGCCAAATTATGGTCATCGGTTTCGGATAGTCGTGATTTTCGCAAATCCGACTGGACGAGTGAAGAAATAAAGCTAAACCCAAAAGATTTATCCACCGTAAAAGTTCGTTTGAAATATCCGAAAGCCAACTACAGTGCTTTCTATGTAGATTTAATTTATCCCGACCCTATGGGAGGAGAATATTCGGTGAGTACCCGCACTTTTGTGGCTGACAAGAAACAAGTGTTCGTGAAGTAACGTATCAACTATTTTATGGATAGAATAATATGAAAAAAACAATATTTTTTCTCTTTCTGATTGTTCAGGTTTGTGCACATCTTCATGCGCAAACCTTAGCCGAAAGGTTGGGATACAGCAGAAACGACAGGATTTTAATCATCAACAACGATGATGCCGGTATGTGTCATGCAGCCAATACAGCCACGATTGAGGGAATGGAAAAAGGAATGATAAGTTCGGCAACCATAATGACGCCTTGTCCGTGGTACAACGAAATTGCGACCTACGCCGCAGCTAATCCCGATAAAGGTTTTGGAGTGCATTTGACACTCACTGCTGAATGGAAAAATTATAGATGGGGAACAGTAGCTCCGCGCGACAAAGTTCCGAAACTGTACGATGAACAGGGCTATATGTGGCGAGGCGTAATGGAAGTATATAAGTTTTCCGATACGCAGGAGGCGCTGATAGAAGGACGCGCTCAGATTCAAAAAGCGTTGGACAGCGGGATACCTGTTACCCATATAGATTCGCACATGGGAACTTACCAGTATTCTCCTTACTACATGGAAATATACATTAAATTGGCAAAAGAATTTAATTTGCCCTTACGCATGCCTTCGCTAACGACCATTGAAAATTTGGGCGCTCCCAATTACAGGGAAATTTGTCGCAGAGAAGGTATTTTACACCCCGACTACTTTATTCACGAAGAGTTTGAAAACTATAAAACAGAAAATGTAGCTGAATTTTGGGCAGAATACATCAAAAACCTGAAACCCGGAGTCACAGAAATCTACGTTCATGCTGCTTCTGACGGAGACGAAATTCGAGCAATAACCAACTCGGCAGCAAAGCGCGTTAAAGAATTCGAATTTTTTACAAGCGATGAATTAAAGAATCTAATTGAACAAGAGGGAATTATAGTTATCAGTTATCGTCCTTTATTTGAATTGCAAAGAAAAAACGAATAGCATGAAACTAAAGAAGTCATTGGCGTTGCTGATATCGGTTTTGTGCATTCCTACCATTGCTCAAATCAGATATACCATCATCGATATTGCGGACATTCCGGGTTATAGGACGTTGAAATGCGACTTTCACTTGCATACCGTCCATTCCGATGGGCATGTGACGCCCGATTTTACGGTTGAGAATTTTTACATAACACCCGAAAAAAGATTGAAATACAGTTTTACGGTTAAATAATCCACTTCATAATCTTTCTAAAAATATGACATTAATAAAACATGTCCCGGGCATACTTATTCTTTTTTTGTGCTTTTCGTCGTGTGGCAGCTCCAAATCGGCCGATAATTTTACTTCAATCGAAGAGGTGAGAGACAGAGTTATAAACCGAATTATCATACAAGCAACACCCGAAACTATAGCCGATTTAGACGATACTTTCATTCAAAACTTTATCACTCCCGACGAGCGAAAAGCATTTGCCGAAAACCACTGGCGCTTTACGGTAGATCGGCCGGCTATTGTATCCGTTATGCGGGACAAAAATCAACAAACAACGCCTTTTTGGCTTCCCGAATCAGATTTTGTTAATACCAAACAAACGGTTAAAAACCGGAATTATGAATACGAGGTGTGGCAAAAGCAAGTTCCGGCTGGAGAAATACGCCTCGGTATTAATGGTTTCGATTTACATCGTCCGGTGTATTTCGTAACAATCGGGCCAATTGAAAATGGTGATATGCCGGATATAACAAACATTTATCCCGACAGGTGGAGAAGAAAAAAAATGGAAAAAAGAGCTTTTACTTACAACGATTGGACGGAGTTAACCATCGAAGAATTTCCCGAAGAGATTGAAGGACACACGCTTTTTACCACCATACGTGGCAGGGCACGCGAAGCGGCAATAATAAACAGTTTCAGAACAACTGAATATCCATCGTCCAATCAACCCGATCAGGTGGTGCTAACTTGGAGTGACAATCCGGCAACATCGCAATCGATTCAATGGCGCACCGATACCTCACTCACGGAGGCGCACGTAAACTACTGGGAAACGGATAGCGACGAGTCGGATTCCCGAACCGCTTCCGCATCTTCTATTCCTATTCGAGATTCATACATTTACAACGAACCGGTGGTAAATCATTGGGAAGTAAACATTAGCGAATTAACTCCTCAAACAAAATACAATTACCAAATAATATGCGGCAACGAAAAAAGCGCGGTTTATACTTTCAAAACAGCCCCCGATAAAGCAGTTCCTTTCAAATTCATCTTTATCGGCGACACGCATAACAGCGCTATAGTGGAGCAGGTAATGGAAAAAGCTTACGACGATTGTCCCGATGCAGCGTTTGTCGTACACTCGGGCGATCATGTCAACACCGGATTGTTTCGGAATCAGTGGGATGAGTATTTTTATTACATGAGAAACGTGTTGCCCTACGTTTCGTTTGTTCCCGCCTTGGGCAATCACGACAGTCAAGACGGCCTGCCACCCGATCTCTTTAAACAGCTCTTCATGTTGCCGGGAGACGAACGTAATTACACTTTTGCATACAGCAATGCCCGATTTTTCGTCCTCGACTCTACCGGCGACACCGATAGCATTGCACAATGGCTCGAGCAAGAACTCGAGAAAACAACTGAACCATGGAGAATTGCCATCACCCACTTTCCGCCTTACTGGAAAGACGACTCTTATCCCAAGATACGGGAGAAGTGGTCGTCGTTATTCGGTAAATACGGCGTAAGTTTAGTTCTTACGGGTCACGTGCACCAGTATTTCCGGTCGTATCCGATTTTTGAAGACGAACCTCGCAAATCCGATGAAAAAGGGACTATCTACGTTACTTCTGTGGCTGTTGGTTCACGCGAAATGGAAGAATCGTCTGTGAAGTTTAACAAACTGCATGTAAATACAGGCGCTCTTTATCAGATTATTGAGATAGATAACAACCAGATATATTTTGTATCCAAAGATTTAAGCGGTGGTATTATTGATGAGTTTCGAATTAGCAAATATACACCATAATTAAACAGCAAACAGAGTGAGAGAAGTGTCTGATTGAATGCGCATTGGATACTTCCTGCACCGATAAATACGTGTGATATGATATTGAGGAAAAGTGTTTTGGTAACTGTTTTCATCTTCTATAATCTTTTATCGGCATTTACTTTTGTCGAAAATTACGATTTTTCGAAAGCATCAATACTTGTTTCTGAAAATATAACCCCAGCTTTTAGAAAAACGGTAGTTGATGTGCTTCAAGAAGAAATATACAAGCGTTCTCAAGTCAGCATACCCCAAAGCGAACGATGGGCGGATATCAATATCGCGGTTTCCCTGGCCGGAGATAAGTCTCTTTTCAAACATCCTTTTCCCACAGAAATTGCACTTCCTTCGGAAAAAGAATCGTTTGCAGTCGCGCTTGATGCGAGTAACGGTCAGCAAACTCTCTGGATAATCGGATACGATGAGCGCGGCATATTATTTGGCGTTGGGCATCTGCTGAGAACATTTTCCTTTGAGCCGAAAGCAATATTTTTCGATTCAACGGATGCCATACTTTCCGCACCACAATATCCCATTCGCGGTCATCAACTGGGTTATCGCAATACAGCAAACTCTTACGACGGCTGGAGCCCCGAGCAATACGATCAATACATTCGTGAATTGGCTCTTTTCGGAGCAAACAGTATCGAAAATATTCCGTTGGACACTTCGAACAACCCTCACATGGAGGTATCGCCTCAGGAAATGAATATTCACATAAGCAATATCTGTAAAAAATACAACTTGGATTACTGGGTGTGGGTTCCGGTAAAGAAATTGACAGATGAAGTTGCTTTTCGCGAAGAACGTCAGAAACATATCGATTTGTACAAAAACAGTCCAAAACTCGATAACATTTTCATTCCGGGCGGTGATCCGGGCGACAATCACCCGAAGGAACTGCTGCCTTTTTTGGAAACCATTTCAAATGAATTGAAAAGATATCATCCCCATGCCGGTATTTGGCTGTCTTTGCAAGGATTCAGCGATGAACAGGTCGATTACTTTTATAATTTCCTAAGCGAGAAATCACCCGATTGGTTGAGAGGTGTTGTGAGCGGACCAAGCAGTCCTTCCTTATCATCAACCAGATACCGCCTGCCGGATAAATACATGCATCGTCATTATCCCGATATTACCCACACTATCCGATGTCAATATCCTACACTAAATTGGGATCAGGCTTTCGCACTGACATTAGGACGTGAACCCATCAATCCGCAGCCGTTTTATTATGCCAATATACACAATAAATATGCCCCTTTCACCGATGGATTCATTACCTATTCTGACGGTATAAACGATGACGTGAATAAATTTATCTGGACACGCAGGGGCTGGAACCCTGACGAAGGGGTTACGAATATTATGAATCAATACGTTCGTTTCTTTTTCGGAGTCAACAACCCCGAAAGAATCTCCCATGCCATTGTCGCTTTAGAAAAGAATTGGAATGGCCCTATAAACGAGAACGCCGGAATTGAAATGACACTGCAAGCGTGGAATGGATTAGAACAAGAATACCCGCAACTTAAAAGCAACTGGCGATGGCAAATGTGTATTTTCCGGGCTAATTACGATGCCTATACGCGCAGGCGAAACTTATACGAAAAAATCTTGGAGAAAGAAGCAAACGATATACTTCGTCATGCAAAAACAAACGGGATAAACAATGCAATGCAACGTGCGCTGGACAAGGTGAGTGAAGCCAACAACTTCAATATCGCTCCTGAGATAAAACAAAGAATCTACGATTATGCCGACTCTTTATTTTTATCCGTTTCCTTGCAAACAAGCATGAAAAAATACCGGGCGAGTGGCGCTGAAAGAGGGTGTATGTTAGATTTTCTGGATTATCCGCTCAACAATCGGTGGTGGCTGGCCGATGAATTCAAAAAAATTGAGCAAATGGCTACCGATGACGAGAAATTACTACGAATTAAAACAATCTGCGAGTGGGAAAATCCGGGTAACGGAAGTTATTACGACAACATTTCAAACATTGCGGAAAGTCCACATGTTTTAACTACAGTATATGATGCGACAGATTTTGCGTGGTGGGATAACGGTATGTCGCGTAAGCGCTTGTCAACACAATTGTTTCAAAACTTTCCTCAATTGGAATATACCGATTTAAACCCGGATGCACGCTATCTAATTCGTATTGCGGGGTACGGAGATGCTTTACTTAGAGTAGATGGCGAAAGAATTTCGCCGGTAGTGTACAACAAAGAATTAGAAACATTCAAGGAATTTATGATTGACCCGCGACATACACGAGATGGAAAAATAAGCGTCACGTTTGATGAACCGGAAGAGTCACACCTAAATTGGCGGCAACATTCAAAAATTTGCGATATTTGGCTAATTAAACGAGATTGAATCACTAAAACAAACATTTAAAGAAAAACATGAAAATATTTTCTACAACAATTTTGCTGATGTTCAGCGTACTTTCTTGTACAAACCCCTCGAGTTCCGATAGCGAGACGACTGAATTTGTGAACATAGAGCATGGCGTCGTATTTCATCAAGACGGAAAATACGGAGGCTGGCCTGCCAATAATGGTATTTGGATTTGGGATAACGAAATTTTGGTGGGTTTTGTAGAGGCAGATTATAAATCCACCGATGGGCTACACGCTTACGATGTGGCCTCGGCAAGACACAAATATGCCAGAAGCAAAGACGGAGGAAAAACGTGGGCGTATGAAGATGCCTATGCATTAGGACAAACCGCCCGCGGAAACGATCACAATCTTGAGAAAGAAAAAGCGGTGGAACCTGTAAAGATGGAAAAGAGCATTGAAAACTTCACCAATCCCGGTTTCATATTAACGTTTGTTCGTCACAATAACGATGATGGGCCTACGCATTTTTATTACTCTGATAATAAGGGAGATGAGTGGATAGGGCCATTTACTTTCCCCAATTTAGAAACGGCGGGAATAGCTAATCGTACCGATTATGTTGTGGAAAGCGAGCAAGAACTCAGTGTTTTTCTCACCACGGCTAAATCGAACAAAAAAGAAGGACGCGTCGCGTTCGCGAAAACAACCGATGGCGGCCTCAATTGGGAGTTCGTTTCGTGGATTACGGATGAACAGGGAGGGTTCGATATCATGCCTTCATCGTTGCGATTATCGGAAACTGAGTTAATAACCGTTATTCGCACAAGAACAGCCGAAAGACAGGATTTGCTGACTTCTTACCGCTCCACGGATAACGGCAAATCGTGGATGAAGCTCAAGAATCCGGTAAACGACACCGGAAACGGTGGATCTCCACCCGCATTGCTCAAACTGGAAGACGGACGATTAGCGTTAGCCTACATTTATCGTAGCGTTTACGGTTCCCGCGTGTGCATTCGGTTTAGTCCGGACAACGGTGTGAACTGGAGCGATGAAATTACTCTCCGAAGCGGTGACGGCGCTAACCGCGACGCCGGTTATCCGCGAATGGTGCAAAGACCCGACGGGAAATTAGTGTTGATTTACTATTGGAATAATGCCAACGACAAAAATTCGAAACCGTATCGCTACATAGCATCCACAATTTTTGATCCAAACCAATGGAAGTAAACAATTGTCGTTTTTTATTCTTTTAAAAAAACTTCCATTTAAATACACAGCATGGAATTAAGCGTTTTTGATATAATAATTTTTCTTGTTTTCGCCGTAGGTACAGTAATCTTTGGCAGTTCATTCGTGCGGAAGAATAAAACTGCCGGCGATTTCATGACTGCCGGAAAAGGGATGTCGGGATTTGTAGTTGGGATGTCCATTTTTGCCACCTATGTAAGCAGTATTAGTTTTCTCGCTTTGCCCGGCAGCGCTTACTCCGGAAACTGGAATTCATTTGTATTCAGCATTTCGATTCCTATTGCTATATTTTTCGCGGCAAAATATTTCGTACCGTTCTATAGAAGCATCGACAGTCCTTCTGCCTACAGTTTTTTAGAGGAACGTTTTGGAAGATGGGCGCGCCTGTATGCCTCAAGTTGCTATCTGTTAACACAAGTTGCCCGTATTGGGTCAGTTTTGTTTCTTTTGGCACTTGTTCTCAACGCAATGCTGGGTTGGAGTATTCCTTTGATAATCATTATAACGGGAGCTTGTGTTGTGTTATATTCAGCCCTGGGAGGCATAAAAGCGATAGTTTACACGGATGCCATACAAGGATTGATTTTAATTGTCGGTGCATTAGCGTGTCTGGTAATATTACTCGTTTCGTTACCCGGCGGTGTTGGCGACTTCGTTCATGTTGGGATGGAACACGATAAATTTTCTCTCGGAAGTTTCGGAACAGCATTAAACGAGCCTACGTTTTGGGTAACACTCGTGTATGGATTATTCATAAATCTTCAGAATTACGGAATCGATCAGAATTACGTACAACGCTACAAAACTGCCAAAAGCGACCAAAGCGCCCGATTTTCGGCACTTTTTGGCGGGCTTCTATACCTTCCGGTGAGTTTGTTGTTCTTTCTTATCGGAACGGCGTTATTTGTGTATTATCAACTTCATTCGGGACTGTTGCCTCAGGGTGTCGCGGGTGATCAGGTATTTCCCTATTTTATTGTGAACGGACTTCCCGAAGGATTTACGGGTTTATTGATAGCTGCTATATTTGCCGCCGGAATGAGCACGGTGTCCACCAGTATAAACAGTTCGGCAACAGTAATACTTACCGATTTTTTTAATTTGGCTTCTAAAGGTATGGGAGACGAAAAGAAAAAAATGCGTATCTTACATGTAACTTCGGTTGCTCTGGGTATACTGGGTATTGGAGTGGGATTGGCGATGATGTCTGTAAAAAGTGCTCTGGATGCGTGGTGGAGCATGGCGGCAATTTTCAGCGGCGAGATGCTCGGATTATTCTTGCTTGGATATGTATCACGTAAAGTAAAAGGCTCCTATGCTCTCGTTGGTGTGGTCTTAGGCGTGTTGTTAATTGCATGGATTTCGTTAAGCAAACAAACTGTTTTCCACAATTACCTGACCATTGTCCTCGGAACGGTCACTATTTTTGGAGTAGGGTTGTTTCTATCCATTTTGGGACGAAAAGTGATAAAATGAGAGGTTTTGCCAAATTATAAGGCTTCTCGCATTTTCTGCATCCTAAAATAAGAAAACTCAGCCGGAAATTCAGCTTTCCCGATATGAATCAATCCCGGGCGAGCGACCCTGTCCCAACGAACTAAATAACCGGCGTCTAACGGAGTGTCTGGCAGCAATTGTTCCCAGTTTTTCCCGTTTGGGCTGGTGTAAAAAGTCAGGAAACAGCCGTCGCAAACTTCAATTTTAAGATGTGTATTTCTTGCCGATGATACAGACTTTTCCCACAAAATCTCCGCTTCATTGTCTTTCACCTTTTTCAGCACTAATTTGTCTCTTTCAATACCAAAAATCAGCAGGTTCTTGTCGTCTCCATACATGGTTAGTCCCTTTAAACTTTCGTTTTTATCGGCGATTTTTGTTTCGTATGAATAAGCTGTAGTGCGCGGGCGAAGACACAAAGCGCTTCCGAATTTATTACCGCCAATCGGGTTTCCGGTTAAGAGTAGTTTACCCTTTTTTAAACGGACATCTACGTTCGAAAACGGATAATTCCATGTCCATTCCAATTTCAGCGATTTGCCGTTAAAGTCGTCATAAAAACCGTTCCATTTTTCTTGGATTGTGTTTTTAAACGGCGCGGATTGCCGAGTTTGAATCTGCGTGCCGGTTGTAAATCGAATCCAATTATCGTCGGTTATTTCTATTTCCTGTAAAACATGTTGTCGCCCCAAGTAAAATCCGGCGCCTTTTTTATACGCGTGAAATAGGTAGAACATCCTATCGTCTTTCGTATGAACGATTGTGCCGTGTCCTCCGGATTGAAAATCGCCGTCCCCACCGGAAAGAATCGGGTTTTTATCGTATTTTTCGTACGGGCCGGCAAAGTTCTTGGAGCGTGCCACCCGTACATCGTAATCGCTGCCCAGGCCGCAACACGAGCCGCCCGAGTAAATGAGGTAATAATAATCGCCGTATTTTAAGTGCTGCTGACCTTCCATTCCAATTCTTTCGTCGTCTTTTAATAGAGAAAACGGTTCACCTTCAAGTCTCAATCCGTCTGAGGAGAGTTTGCTTGCTATTAACTCAATCGGGCGGTTGTCCAAGCCGTAGGCTTTCCAACTTATGTACAATTGCCCATCGTCGTCGAACACAAACGCATCGATGGATTCGGTGCCGTATTCAACTATCGGGCCGTGATCGGTAAATTCTTTGTAGGGCGAGTCGGACGAAGCCACACCTACGTATGAAACATTATCGGTTTTTCGGCGCGCCGTGTAATAACAGAAAATTTTGTTGTTGTGATAAAACAGCTCGGGCGCCCAGAAGGAGTGCGAAGTCCAATCGGGTTTTTTATTGAAAACGTGCCCGATTTGTGTCCAATTAACCAAATCCGTTGAAGAGAACAGGGGGTAAAACGGTGCCCATTCCGATGAAGTTGCTGTGGAGAAAAAAGTAGCTCCTATTCTGATAATCGTTGGATCGGCCGCGTCGGCAGTCATTACCGGGTTTTCGAAATAGGTCGAGGATTGACTAAACATGCTGATTGACACCAAAATGGAAGCAAGCAAAGTGAAGGCAGATTTCATTTTAAGAATTATTAAATCGGTTTCGAGAAAAACGCTTCGATAGCTTCTATAGACGTATCTTTAAGAATCACTTTTTTGTCTTTATCCAACAAATATAATGTAGGAATTGCTTTCACGTCGTACAACTTTTGTTTGGTAATTGTCATGCCTTTATCGTAAGCGTGGAGCCAATTAGCAGGCAATTGAGGCAAGTGCGATTTCCATTCGTCGATATCTGCATCGGGATAAACGGTTAAAACAGTAATCATGGTACGAGTAGGAGAATTCATGGAAAAAGCGTTATTTAGCGCGGGAGATTTTGTAAGCGCATCTATAACCGCCATGCAGGTTGGGCAGTCGGGATTCGAGAACATCAGAACCAAATATTCACTTCGGATGGAAGACATTTTTTGAGTTTGTCCCGAGGCGAGTGTATAGGAGAAATCGGCGGCGGTTTGTCCCACGCGGTTCTTCATCGCCATATCCAGTTGAAAGCGGTATTTCGATTTTTCCGTATCGGATAGTAAATTCGATTTTGTTAATTCCTGTAAGACGGGAATATAGAACTCTTCGTTGCGGAAAGGTGAGTTCGGGTTGTAGAAATATTTATCGAAAAGTGTGCCGAAATACTGATATACGGTGTCGTTTGCTTCAGCCTTTTGCAGCATGTTAGCGAGTGATTCTTTCGTTTTGTCGAACGGCACATAGGTGAGAATATTGATGTAATCGACAAATGCTTGTTCGGTGATTTCGGGACGATGCGTCAGTTTTTCGTTCGAAAAGTCAAACCTGTCCCAATAATGCATCACCAAATAAACCGCACGTGCGTCAGGATTGGTCATTTCGACCGGAATATCGGGCAAAACAAACGTGTCGGGAACAATAGTATATACTTGTTTTAGAGAATCTTCGGCTGCAGTATCGCTTTGCGCGTTTTTACTTGAAGAGCACGAAAAAACAGTGATAATAGCGATGAGTACTAAAAATATTCTCAGAAAATATCGATTCATAATTTTTCTTTTGGTGTAAAATTACAAAAATTCTGCCGAAGATTTCAAGCGATTCAAGAAATGAATGGGAAAATTGAGTTTTTTTTGTACATTTGTCTTTCATAATCTTTTCAAAAAAATGGACAATTATATCGTTTCGGCACGAAAATACAGACCGGATACTTTTCGCTCCGTTGTAGGGCAGGAAGCATTGACCACTACGCTGAAGAACGCCATTTCGAGCAATAAGTTAGCGCACGCTTATCTGTTTTGCGGCCCGCGAGGCGTGGGGAAAACTACGTGTGCCCGAATTTTCGCTAAAACGATAAATTGCCTCAATCCCACAAGCGAGCACGAAGCGTGCAATCAGTGCGAGTCGTGCGTGGCGTTTAACGAACAGCGCTCGTATAACATTCAGGAATTAGACGCCGCGTCCAACAACTCCGTTGACGATATGCGCGTACTAATAGACCAGGTGCGCATTCCACCGCAAATCGGGAAATACAAAGTGTATATCATCGATGAGGTTCACATGCTCTCTACACAGGCTTTCAACTCGTTCCTGAAAACACTGGAAGAACCGCCCGCGCACGCTATCTTTATTTTAGCGACTACGGAAAAGCACAAAATAATTCCGACCATTTTGTCTCGATGCCAAGTGTATGATTTTAACCGAATTAGCATCGCCGACATTGTAAATCATTTGAAATACGTGGCTCAGGAGGAAAACGTGACGGCCGAGCTCGAAGCGCTAAATGTTATCGCTCAAAAAGCCGACGGCGGTATGCGCGACGCACTTTCCATTTTCGACCAAACGGTGAGTTATTCATCCGGAAATGTTACGTATCAATCGGTTATAGAGAACCTAAACGTTCTCGATTTTGAATACTATTTCAAACTTACCGATGCCATTCTCGCCGGAAACGTGGTGGACTGCCTGCTGACATTGAACGATATTTTGAGAAGAGGATTTGAAGGACAGTACATTATCAGCGGTATTACGTCGCATTTTCGCGATTTGCTGGTTTGCAAAGACCCGGTAACGGCGAAACTGTTTGAAGTGGGTGCATCGATTCGCGAAAGATACATTGCAACGGCGAAACAGTGCAGCAACAGTTTTCTGTATCATGCTATTGAGATTGCCAACGATTGCGATTTAAATTACCGATTGAGTAAAAACAAACGCCTGTTGTTAGAACTCACGTTGATAAAACTTTGTCAGTTATCGGAAAAACCCGCAGGCGCAGAAGCCGCAACTGAAAAAAAAAACGAGATTAAACCGATAGCTGCTCCGGAAAAAGAACCTTTAAAGGAAAAGTCGAAGCCCGAATCCGTTCAGCCCAAAAATATCGTTTCAGAGCCGGAACCTGTGGTGAAATCGCAGCCCGAGAAAGAAAAAAAACCGGTAGCGAAATCCATCTCGGGATTGGGCGTTTCGTTGTCCTCTTTCGCCAAAGAAAATCAACCGAAACCGACAGAAGAAAAACCCATTGAGGCTGAAGCTCAGCAAAACAATAATTTGTTTACCGAAGCGCAATTACAGGCAGCTTGGTTATCTTTTGCCGATACCCTGATTGAGGAGAAACTATTGAAAAACACGATGACTCTTTACAAGCCCAAGATGCTCAGTAACACGGTTTTTGAAGTAGAGGTAAACACAGAGATTAACAAAAATTTCTTAGACGATAACCGAAGCGCCATTTTATCGCATTTGCGAAAGAACTTGCTGAACGGCGATATCACCATGGAAATTAAAATTTCGGATGAGATTACCATAAAAAAGCCGTTGACATCGCGTGAAATTTTTGATGAATTGGTACAAAAAAACCCTTCGCTTCAAAAGTTGTCCGATGAATTTGATTTGGAACTGAGTTAGAGGTATAAGGTTTTGGAAATGAGGAGTATTCTTTGCACTTTTGTTTTATTTTGGGCTGTTTTTTCTTTTTCCTGTGCGGAGAGCAAAGCGCGGAATGCGGAGCCGGATCCGGTTCTGTTACCCGATATCGTTCAAGAGGAGGACACCATCGTAATCGATTCCAAGCTCACTTTCGAAGAGGCGGTTGCGGGAACAAAGGCGCCCAAGTCGGTCGTGGATGAGTTGGTACTTTTCGATGTCCTTTATACCTCTACTGATGGGAAATTGCATCAGGGCCAAATTTTGACCAACCGAAAAATCGAAAACGATATCCGTCGTATTTTCGAATTTATGCTCGAAAACAATTTCGTTATCGAAAAAGCCATTCCCATTGTTCATTACAACTGGAACGACAGCCTATCGATGGACGATAACAACACGTACAGCTTTTGCTACCGCAACGTTTCTTATTCGAAACACGCTCGCGGGATGGCCATCGATATCAATCCTCGTTTCAATCCGCTGCGCTGGAAAAAAGTGAGCCGTCCCAATCAACCGGAAGGAGCGGTTTTGGATACAACTGTGAACGGAACATTGCATCCCGACCATGCGATAGTGAAAGAGTTTCGGAGATTAGGTTTTCGCTGGGGACACACTTTTTCGAAATACTACGACGATCATCATTTTGAGAAGAGGTGAAGTGTTTATCGACTTGTCTAAAGTCTATTCTCCAACAGTCTTTTTACAAATACCTCATCGCCCACTCGCCAATCAGGCTCCCCACGTATCGGGCATCTTTTATGTTTTTGATTAGATGGTCAATACCGTCTAACGCGATAAAACTTTTCGGATGACGTGCTGCCATAAATATAGCTGTGGCGTGCTCAATGTTAACCATTTCATCTTGTGGAGAATGCAGAACCAAAAGCGGTTTATCTAAATTGTTGAGCGCCTTTTTAATGCTGTAATTATCTAAATCAAGAACAAAATCTTTACCAATTTCAACATCTCTTCCGGCAACGTCAATCATCGCGCTGCCGTTAAAGATAATTTCATCCATTTTATTGACAAACAGTCGCTTAATATGGTCTAATGTCGATGGAGTACCCAACACGGAAAGCGCTTTTACCGAATCTATTTTTTTTGCCGCGATAATGGATGCCGCACCGCCCAGCGAATGCCCGACGAGCAGCTTCGGAGCTTCGTAATTTGTGCTCAAAAAATCGGAGGCATGCAGTATATCGCCGATATTCGACGCGAAATTGGTGTTTGCAAAACTTCCACCACTATCGCCCAGGCCGGTGAAGTCGAATCGAAGCGTGGCAATTCTTTTCTCGCTCAACGCCTCCGATACGTATTTTACGTTAATCAGGTTTTTGTTGCACGTGAAGCAGTGCGAGAAAATGGCGAAAGCCTTTGGGGAAGCATTCTCCGGAAATTCGATAACACCGGAAAGCGTTATCCCTTTTGAGTTTTTGAATGTTATTTTTTCTCTTTTCATCAATTCTTTTAACGTTGAATCGACAGAAAAGTTTACTAAAGCTTTTTCAAAAAATTAAACTCAAGCTGCAAATCAATTGTCTCTTTGGTCACAATATTCAGCGGCATATAATTTTCAACCTTGGGTCGGGTTTGCAGAATCAGGTATTCTAACAACGTTTTCATCGCCACATACCCCTGATAGTCCGGATTTTGGTCAATTAAAAAGCTAATTTCTCCCTCTTTTAACGCTTCGATATTGGGCTTTGTTAAATCTACGCAAACCAGTTCTACATCGTTTATCTGATTTTTTTTCAAGAAGTTGGCCACGACGTTTCCCCTCGAGTTAAGCACGATTATGCCTTTCACGTTACGATGAGAAGCGAAAAAATCTCGCATCTTATCCTCATTTTTCTGTGCTTCGTAAACCGAGAACTGGATATTGTGTACTCCATTTTTAAAATTGATTTCGGTGAGATAATCGTGCACCCCTTTCCTTCTCAAGATACTCGTGTTCGCGCTCTGATCTCCAATTCTGATGGCTTGCAACACACCTATATCACTCGATTCAGGGATAAGTGATTTTAACAACTTACACATCAAATAACCTAAAATATAGTGGTTGGCAGAATAAAATGCCAGTGGAGATGTACCTTCTACCATAGAATCGACAAAAGCAAACGGAATGTTTTTTTCAGTCAGTTTATTGGCCAAATCGATGGTTTCTTCTTTAAAAGTTGGGCCGATAATTACCGCGTCGGGTGATAGAATCAGAATTTGAGTAAAAACATTCTGACAAGAATAAATATTGTATTGATCATAAGTTAAATACGTAGTCTTAATATTTAAACTTTCGTGTTGATTAATGGCTTCCTGAATGCCGTTGTGTATGCTCTCCCAATATTCCCCGTGTGATGCGTGCGGAGTAGTGATAAAAATTTCATACGTTTTCTTTAACGAAAGCCCCGATAAATGAATATTGGGTTTATAATCCACTTGCTTTAAGACTTTCTCAACAGCAATTCTCGCTTTTTCGGAAACATTTCCGCGATTGTGCAAAATTCTGTCCACGGTTCCTGCCGAAACTCCGGCCTGTGCTGCTATATCTTTGATTCTGATTCTTTTTTTCATAGGAGTGATTGTAATACGATTTTATCAAAGTACAAATATAGAAAAGATTCTTCATTTGTGTAAATACACAACCACCTTTTTAACTTTAGAAGAAAAAAAAGATGATTAATAGAGTTTATTCAGAATAAAATGATATGGAATTAATATTTAGAGTTTTACCCGAAGGGTAATATTTTCATAACCGTATGCAATCCGCCGGCAGGCGGAGCAGCTTACGGAGGAAATGCCCTCTGAATCATCCGCCTGAATTGAAAATCGGCGGAGCCAAAGGCGGCACATTAAAAGTTCGACCACTTCGGGTCGGGTTGGGTGAAGACGCTCCTACCGTCCCGTAAGGCGGGAAGGTTATGAAAGCAACATCTTTCAGGTGTAATATTCTTGTAAATTAAATACATAACAAACTAATCAAGATAAACTCTAATATAAATTTACAATTTTTGGAAAGAGCTGTAAAGGTATTAATATTAATTTTGTGCACATACACGGAACAATTGATTTTACATTTTTCAGAAAAATCAGGAAGTGAAATCACTTGACAATGAATCTAACATTTCGAATTTGGGATAAATTTTAGACAAGTCTTATTGCCCAAAACGGATGAAAGATATATATAATACAACGAAAGGGATTTCCTTTTTTACAGGAAATCCCTTTACAGATTTATTTTCCGGTAGTGGTCCCACTTGGGCTTGAACCAAGGACCCCATGATTATGAGTCATGTGCTCTAACCAGCTGAGCTATAGGACCTGAAAATAAAGAACCTTTATTTCTAATAAATTATTTTTGTTTCAATTTTCTGTCCCGAAACCTATCGAGAGAGTCATGAATTTTAATCAATAGAACAATATAAACCGTGGTTTTAACACTGTTCCGATGAAAGCGGGTGCAATATTACTACTTTTTTTGCAAATTTCCAAAAATCTGAAGTCCAATTTTGCAAAATAATTTTTCTTTCTCAACTCTCTTCCGGCTCAATCCAGTCCCCGTTATCTTTTATCAGTTGGATAAGATGTTCCACGGCTTCCTCTTGCGGAATATTTTTCTCTATCAATTCTTTCTTTTTGTAAAGCGATATCTTTCCGTGCTCGGCGCCCACATAACCGTAATCGGCATCGGCCATTTCGCCCGGACCGTTTACAATGCAGCCCATAATACCGATTTTCAGGTGTTTCAGGTGCGAGAAATGCTTTTTTATCATGGCTACGGTTGTTCGCAAATCGAAAAGCGTGCGTCCGCAACTGGGGCAGGAAATAAACTCGGTCTTACTCGTGCGTACACGAGCTGCCTGAAGAATTCCGAAGGCATACGAGTCAAGTTCGGTTATATCGATTTTTCCCGAATTGCTTATCATTATTCCGTTTCCGAAACCGTCGAGCAGCACCGTACCGAAATCTACTCCACCTTTGATTTGAATATCTTCGGCCAAATCTTCGGAATAATTGCGCTGCAGAATTACAGGTATCGCACAACCTTCTATCAGCAGTTTATGGAAAAATGCACGTTGCTCACCTACTCCGTTCACATGGTCGGTCTTGAGGATAACAACCACCTTATCAGCACTTTTAATAATTTCTAAAACATCGGATGTCAATTGCGGATAAGAAAGTTGAAGGAATTTCACTTCCGCCGTACAATCTTTAATTTTCGAGATATTCTCTGCCGTGAACAGCGGAAAATTATCTATTCTATCTTCCCAGTTCTCAAAATTCACAATCGATTTCATTCCTTTCGGAAAGTTATCCGGAACTTTTTTGCCCACGTAAATAAAATCGGGAATAAAGTGCGGATTGATAGACATATCGCTTATGGCGCTTCTGTCTGATATTACCACCGGAACAAAGTCTCCACCGATGTTTCGCACGGCAAACGTTTCTCTTTTATCGGTAGAAAAAGCCGAAAACCCGGAATACAATTCACCTTCGATAGGTGTATGTCCTTCTCTTTGGGCTACGTAATCCACTAATTTTCTGGCCACCGGAACTTCCGCTTCGGGGTCTTCGCTCAACGATACACGAATGGTATCCCCAATACCATCCGATAACAACGCACCAATGCCCACAGCCGATTTCATTCGCCCGTCCTCGCCGTCGCCGGCTTCGGTAACGCCTACGTGCAGAGGGAAATGAAGGTCCTCTTTATCCATAGTATCCACCAAGAGACGAACAGCTTTGGTCATCAGCAGCGTGTTGGACGCTTTCATCGATATAACAATATCGGTGAAACCCTCTGCCATAGCTATTCGCAGGTATTCCATACACGATTCCACCATTCCTTCCGGAGTATCGCCGTAACGCGTCATAATCCTGTCGGACAGCGAACCATGATTCACGCCAATGCGCACTGCCGTGCCGTGTTCTTTGCAAATGTTGAGGAAAGGCACCACTTTCGATCGGTTTTTATCCAATTCCAGTGCATATTCCTCATCGTTATACTCTACTCCCGCAAAGCTTTTTTGTCCGTCGGCAAAATTTCCGGGATTGATACGTACTTTTTCAGCTACCGTGGCAGCCACTTGCGCTGCCCTCGGATTAAAATGAATGTCTGCCGACAACGGAGTGGTGTATCCTTTGTCTCTTAATTGCTGATGAATTTCACGTAAATTATTCGCTTCGCGAACGCCCTGCGTGGTTAACCGAATCAGATCGCCTCCCGCCGCGATAATTCTCTCGCATTGGGCTACACTGCCCTCAGTATCGAGCGTATTGGTATTGGTCATTGTTTGCACAACAACGGGGTGATTGCCGCCCATGGTGATGTTTCCCACATGTACATCGATAGTCGGACGGCGGTGATAGTTGAAAAAATCCATAACCATTATATTTTGTCTAAATAAAACAACGAAAAGAGATAATTGTTTTGCTCGCCGTTATATCTCACGATACACTTCGTCAAAAGGCACTCGGAAACGCTCTCCCCAAACGCCCGCGGGTAAACGAATACCGCACGAGACAATCATATTCACTTCGGCTCCGCGTGGCAGTTTCAAGATTTTTTTTACTCGGCGGCTGTCGAATCCTTCCATGGGACAGGTATCGTACCCTTCTGCAGCCATGGCAAGCATAAAAGTCTGAGCAGCTAATCCGCAGGTTTTGTGTATTACTACGCGAAAATCGCTTTCCGAAACCGACCGCACGATAGGTCGCCAAAGCCCGATAAAAAACGACAACAATTTCCGCAACCCGCCTAAAATTCCAAAAAAGCGAGAGTAGGCAAACGGCATCAGCTTTCCGTAATATTGTTCTCGTTGTCGAATACGGCGTGCGTGCGATTCCGGCGGACTGTTTCGCTTAATGTTTCCGCGTTCGAAATCCAATACGGCTTGTGCTCGTTTTCGATGCAAATCTTGTCGTGTAACAAACACTACCATTTGCTTGGCAGTTCGCGCCGCGCTTTGTCCCAAACAGGCATGAGATAGGTGCTTCAAAACTTCGGGCGACGTGATATGATAAAACTCCCACAGCTGCATATTGCTGCTGGCGGGAGCAAGTGTGGCTAATTCAATACATCGTTTTACCTTTTCGGTATCAATATCTTTGTCAGGGTCGTAAAGACGTACAGAACGACGGTACTGTACAATATCTTCAAATGTCATTATATAAGTTTATTGTTCAAAATTTAAGATTTAGCGTTCTTTGACTCTCGTATTCTCGCCAAATCTACCTGTCTTCCATTCGATTAGTCATTTTTTAAGCGGCAATATCTCAATCCAATACCCATCGGGATCGATAATGAAATAGAGCCCCATATCTTTGTTTTCGTAACAAACACAGCCCATTTCCTTGTGAAAAGCGCGCGTTTGGTCGTAATCGTTAGTAACACGCATGCACAAATGCTGCTCATTATCGCCCATATTATACGGTCGATCCCAGTCGCGAAGCCAGGTTAGTTCGAGCGTGAAACCGGTTTCACCATCGCCTAAATATACCAAAACAAACGACCCGTCGGAAGCTTCTTTTCTTCTCACTTCTTTCAGCCCCAGCGCTTTGTCGTAAAATTCTATACTTTTTTGAAGATCAAATACATTGATGTTGTAATGATCAAATCTGCTTTTTATTTCCATATTATTATAGAGTATTAGGGCCAAGAACCAAGACATCAGATATGAGGACACAAAATTTCAAATTAAGTGATATTGTCTTGGCATATTGGCACATTAATAAATTTATAGTTCAAACGATTCTCCTTTTCGATGCACATTCAGGTAGGTACAATTTTGCAACCTCGCGTATCGGCAAAAAGCGTTTGCTTTTTCGTAATTTTCCCCAAAGTGCATGGGTAAGAAGTAATCGGTGCATATCCGATTTACAAATTGTTCCGCTCCGCGCATATAGTCTTTGCCTAATCGGGGATCGACGGGGAACATCGCCAGATAAAGTTGTTCGACACTTTCAGCCAACAGTTCCAACTGACAAAGATAACTGTTTTCGTAGCCCGCAGATTCTAATTTCGAAACTTCTTCGTTCCAATGCCAGTTATTAAGATCGCCGGCATGAAAAAAACGCTGTCCCGAAACATTTATCAAAAACGACCCACCGATATCGGTTGAGCCAAAAGCTTTCACCTTTATTCGGTCATCCTCGTAAACCTGAAGTTTATCTAAGAAAACAATCTGTTTATGAGTTGATAACTCTGCGCTATCCATAACCTCTTGCGAAAAAATGTACTTCACATTCGGTTTTCGTAACTCCCATGTTAAAATTTCGGGATTAAAATGGTCTGGATGCGAATGTGTGCAAAAGACGTACAAATCGCCCTCTTTTTCAAGCAGATAATCAGTTATCCAATAACGTCCATCGTCTCTTTTCGCATCTTTGTAAAAATCGAAAATTATAGAAAATCCATCAAATTCCAGTAAATAACAACTGTGAAAAATATATGTAACTATCATATTGTGCAATTGAGTTCGTTGAATACCTTATCGTAACGTTTCAGTTAGGTAAATCGGCGACGACTGTCCCGCGTGAATGAGTGATAGAACTACGAAAGCACACGATGGTTATCGTGACTTCGTAAAACGCTGCAATAAGTTTTATCATTCACTATACAAATGATATAACAATTTTATGGGATTTTGTTCATTTTTTTGCTTTAAAATTTGATAAAAAGCGAGTAAAACTTATCTTTGTATCTTGTTAGCCATTGATAAATTTTGGGGAAAATATCATCAACTCGTAATTTTTATAGCTTCAGATGTCATGTAGGTTGCTATTCAATATATAAATTTGTTTCTACAACTATTCGGTTCAATTTAAAAAATTAAATTAAAAAGTTATGAAGAAGTATTTAGCAGAAATGATTGGTACAATGGTACTGGTGTTAATGGGCTGTGGTGCAGCCGTGTTTGCAGGAGCAGGACAGCCTTTTGCTTCGGTTGGGACGTTGGGTGTTGCGTTTGCCTTCGGACTTTCGGTGGTTGCCATGGCTTATGCCATCGGCAGCATTTCGGGATGTCACATTAATCCGGCTATTACATTAGGCGTTTTCTTATCGGGAAGAATGAGCGGAAAAGATGCCGGAATGTACATGGTTTTTCAAGTTATCGGTGCCATCATAGGCTCGTCCATCCTTTGGTTCTTGGCCAAAGATTCGGGTTCAACCACCACATTAACCGGCGCTAATAATTTTGCTGACGGACATTTGGCCCAAGCTTTTGTTGCCGAAATGGTGTTTACATTTATTTTTGTACTGGTAGTTCTTGGCGTTACCGCTAAAAACGGATTGAACAAATTTGCCGGCCTAGCAATTGGTCTGGCCCTGGTGTTGGTTCACATTGTTTGTATTCCGATTACCGGAACTTCAGTGAATCCGGCTCGAAGCATCGGCCCGGCACTCTTCGAACAAGGAACGGCATTGACTAATCTGTGGCTTTTCATAGTGGCTCCTTTTCTTGGTGCGGCCATTTCAGCCATTGTTTGGAAAGGAATTACCGTGGAGAACGAAGTGCAAAAAGCGTAATAAAGCCTGATACTGTTTTACGAATCTTTTTTGGAAAGGGGGAGAAAATGCATGTTTTCTCTCCTTTTTTGGATTAAAAACACAAAAATAAAGCGATAAAAGAACATATTTGATGGTTATTTGTTTAGAAAGTTGCACATTATTTATACTTTTGTGCAGTTTTACTCAACTAAACAAAAAGTCAAAAATGAAACACAATTTATTAAAAGGCAAAAGAGGCATTATTTTCGGAGCGTTGAACGACCAGTCCATCGCCTGGAAGGTAGCCGAACGTGCCGTAGAAGAAGGTGCGATTATCACCCTGTCCAATACTCCTGTTGCGGTTCGAATGGGCGATACCAACAAATTGGGTGAAAAACTCAACGCGGAAATTCTGCCGGCCGACGCCACCAATGTAGAAGACCTTGAGATGGTTTTTGCCAAATCGGTAGAGATATTGGGCGGAAAAATCGATTTTGTGCTGCACTCAATAGGAATGTCGCCAAACGTGCGCAAAAAACGTACGTACGACGATCTCGATTACGATTTGTTAAATAAAACGCTTGACATTTCGGCCATCTCGTTCCACAAAATGTTGCAGGTTGCCCGCAAATTGGATGCGATTGAGCGTGGCGGATCCATTCTGGCGCTTACGTATGTTGCCGCGCAGCGCGTATTTTACGGATACAACGACATGGCCGATGCCAAAGCATTGCTGGAGTCGATAACTCGCAGTTTCGGTTATATTTACGGACGCGATAAGGGCGTCAGGGTGAACACCATTTCGCAATCGCCTACCATGACTACAGCCGGAAGCGGCGTGAAAGGAATGCTGGATTTGATGGACTTCTCGGAAAGAATGGCACCCATCGGAAATGCCGATGCCGACGATTGTGCCGATTACTGCGTTGTTATGTTCTCCGATCTTACCCGCAAGGTAACGATGCAGAATCTGTATAACGACGGCGGTTTCTCCAGTATGGGAATGAGCCTTCGCGCAATGAAACAATACAGTAACGGATTAGACGAAGTTGTTTCTGGAGCAGAAAGCTAAAATTTAAGGCAAATTGCCCTGTATTTATCATTTTAATAGCTTTGGAAGGCAAACCGAAGCTATTTTTTTATACATTTGCGTCTATTATGCTTATTAAAATCTATAATGAAAATCCTAACCCGCGAGAACTCGAGAAAGTAGTATCGGTTCTAAAAGACGGCGGTATTGTGATTTACCCCACAGATACGCTTTACGGTATGGGGTGCGACGCGCTGAATGTGAGGGCAGTAGAAGCCATTTGCGCTCTGAAAGGAATAAACCCGCAAAAAAGCAACCTATCCATTATTTGCAACGACTTAAGCAACATCAGCGAATACGCTAAAGTGAATACGCCTACTTTTAAGCTGATGCGCAAAAACCTGCCGGGACCGTTCACTTTTATTCTTCCCACAACTTCATCGCTTCCCAAAATTTATAAAAACAAAAAAACGGTGGGAATTCGTATTCCCGATAATTCGATTATTCGCGAAATCGTAGAAATGCTTGGTAATCCGGTGTTGAACACTACGGTAAAAGACGAAGACGAAGAGATGGAATACACCACCGACCCCGAACTTATCCACGAAAAGTGGGGAGACGTGGCAGATATTGTAATCGATGGCGGCTTTGGCGGAATTGAACCTTCTACCGTTGTGGACTGCACCGGAGACGAACCCGAAATTATTCGCCAGGGAAAAGGAGTGTTAAATTTTTGATTTTTCATCCTTCCGATTAAAATCTTTGCTACTTTCGTAGTCTAATATTTGATTTATTTTAAAAAAACCAGTTTAAATGAAAAAACTATTATCTATTTTATCGGTAACGGCATTTACTCTATCCCTGTTGTTACTCGGAGTGTCTTGTAAGAAAGATGAACCAATTACTCCAACACCACCGTCAAAAAAAGATGAAGTTCCTATCGTTTCGCAATTTGTGTACGACGGGATGTCTCTTTTCTATCTTTGGAACAAAGAAATGATTAACAAAAAGCCCACAAAAGACGATACGGATTCCAAAAAATATTTCGAAAGTCTTCTTTACAAAACAGATACGGAGCACGGGTGGTCATGGATTACCGATAACGTGGATGAACTACTGAAAGAGTTTGAAGGCGAAGCTACCGATGCTTTCGGGTTTCAGCCGCTACCACTTTGGGCTAATAAAGAAAGGACACAACTATTGGGATTTGTAAGATATGTATATCCGAACACACCGGCAGCGGAAGCGGGAATTGTGAGGGGAAACGTAATCATTAAAATTAATGGTGAAAACATAACGCGTTCTAACTATACGGCTCTTTTCGGAGCGAACAAAGAAACAATATTTACGGTTTTAGATCAGAATTTCGAAAACCCGAAAGATATAAAAATCACACCCAAAAGTTTTTCCACAGACCCCGTGTTATTCTCTAATGTATATGAAATAGACGGAAAAAAAATTGCATATCTGTTTTACACCGGATATAAAAGCAATTACAACGGAAGTCTATATAAAGAGTTCAGCAAGTTTAAACAAGCCGGCGTTACCGATTTGGTGTTAGACTTACGTTATAATCCCGGAGGTAGTGTTACTGCTGCAACCTATCTGGCTTCACTTATTGCGCCTGAAACTGCGGTGAAAGAAAAATCGCCCTTCACCAAAATGAGTTACAATGAATTCGTCAACGATGTTGCTAAGAAAAACAATTGGGATGTTACAGATTATTTGGGCGAGTACGATAAAGATCGTGAACAAAATCCGATTGGGGCTAATCTGAACTTAAACAAAGTTTATATCATAGCTACCGAAAGTTCAGCTTCGGCATCGGAACTGACAACTTTCTGTCTGCGTCCTTATATGGATGTGGTGCATATCGGAGAAAAAACATCGGGTAAATACACAGCATCTTGGACCTTGCACGGTTACGAAGCTTTTGAGAAAAACGGATATCCGAGAGCACAACCTGTTTATGACGCTTCCAAATTATCAACCGAACAAAAGAATGCACTGAAAAACTGGGCTATGCAGCCTATCGTAGGTAGATATACCGACAAAGACGGAAAAGATTTTATCAACGACGGCGCCCTAATTCCCAATTATCCGATAGAAACACAAGAATACAATACCGAAACTTGGAAACCTATCGGAGATGTTAATGACTACCTGTTTGCCAAAGCTATTTCTTTGATTACCGGAAAACCATATACTGCAGCCGTATCGCGAAGTGCATCGGATAAGAAAATGGTTGATGCGGAGCTTTACTCTCCAACCGAAAATATATTGAAAAGATCGGTAATTCAGGATAATATGAATATAAAACCGGAGGAATTGCAAGAAATTTTGATGCGAATCAGAAATTTACAAGACTGATAGTCTAACCAAAATGAAACAAAAAAACAGGGCAATTTTCATTGCCCTGTTTTTTTGTTTGCGAAATGTGTATCGTGCTATAGCTGAACCGGAATATCTTTTATCCTTTCACCTTCCACCGCGTCGTACTTTATGTACTGTTCACGTGTTAGGATTTGCTGCAATTCCGCATCGCGCTTTTTTTGTAGTTTTTCAACGCGTTTTTTCTTGTTGCACAAGCAGCAATTTTCGGCTTTTTGTACATCCAATAAAAAATTGAATTCCAGCTTTTTAAGTTTCTCGGCTTGCGTGTCGTCAAACTTGATTAACTCTTGCATTTGCACAACTTTATTTTCGGCGCTTTGGCGCAGCACTTCGGCAATTATACCCGATTTCTGTGCCGATGCAACGGCAACAAACGCTACAAACGCTGTGAGCAGTAATGTAATTTTTTTCATTGTTTTCAGTTTTTTGGGTGTTTGTTTATCTGACTTGTTAAAAAGGATTTCGTTTAATAATTTCTACGAAAGGGTGTACCTATTCTAATCCATATTTTTCTGCTATCCCATCCATAATCTCGAACAACACCGCCATTGTGTTGGCCCTCAACATCGCGATACGTGTGGGTTTAAAATCGGGAATGCCTTTAAATATGGGCGATCCGGCCAAATGGCGACGGATGTGCAGTATGCCACGTCGCTCATCTAATCGTTGCACACTTTGGAGTACCTGCTGTTTCAGCACGTCGAGATACCACGAGAACGATTCGCGCGGAGGTTCTTCACCCGTTTCAAGAAAATGCCTCACATCGCTGAAAATCCAAGGCTGGCCGTAACTTGCGCGCCCGATCATCACGGCATCCACGCCGGTTTCATCGAAACGACGTTTGCAATCTTGCGGCGTTATTAAATCGCCATTTCCAATAATGGGAATGTGCATCCGCGGGTTGTTTTTTACTTCACCGATAAGCGTCCAGTCGGCTTCTCCCGTATATTTTTGCGATCGTGTTCGCCCGTGAATGGTAAGTGCCGCGATACCACAATCTTGTAACTGCTCGGCCAACGGAACAATAATTTTTGAGTCCTCATCCCAACCCAATCGGGTTTTTACCGTAACAGGAAGTCTTACCGCTTTCACTACTTTTTCGGTAATTTCGAGCATCAAATCGGGTGTCTTCATCATCCCCGAACCGGCACCTCTTCCGGCTACCTTTTTGGCCGGACAACCAAAGTTTATATCAATGGCATCGGGGTTAGCATCTTCGCAGATTTTGGCAGCTTCAACCATCGAATCGGGGTCGTTTCCGTAAATTTGTATGGCAACGGGGCGCTCTTCCTCACAAATAGTGAGTTTTTCCTTGGTTTTACGCACGTGACGGATAAGCGCGTCGCTCGATACAAATTCGGTATAAACCATATCCGCTCCGAATTGCCTGCACAGCAAGCGGAAACCGATATCGGTAACGTCTTCCATCGGTGCGAGGAAAACGGGATATTTCGGAAATTCTATATTGCCTATTTTCATGAACCCGCACATCTCCTAAGAGATACTTCTATATTAGTTTTTCTTTCCACTCCTCTTCGTTAAAACCCACCAGCACGAAATCGTCGGCAACCAGAATGGGGCGTTTTACCAGCATTCCGTTTTCGGCCAGCAGACCGATAAGTTCTTCGCGCCGGGCGGTCCTCACCACATCTTTCAAATTGTTTTGTTTATACACCTGTCCCGATGTATTGAAAAATTTCTGTACGGGCAGTCCGCTTCGGTCAATCCACGCAGAAAGCTCTTTTGCCGACGGGTTTTCTTCCACAATATGCCGCGATATTACATCAATATTGTTATCTTTCAGCCATTTGGCTGCTCTGCGACAGGTTCCGCATTTTGGGTATTGTATAAATAGAGGTTTCATATTTTGCTGTTGTATAGGTTTATTGTCCACAAAATTAACGAAAAGTGCGTATATTTCGCCATAAAAATCGTAAATTTGAGTTTCTAAACATTTCACGGATGGACGAAACTCAATTTCAACTTACGCGAAAAACAGGTGCCGACTTTATTGCGCCGTACACATCGGCACAGTATCATATTGTTCTTTTCAGCGGCGAGGGTAGCTTTTCAGTCGATTTTACTGAATACGTTTTTTCGGGAAATACCGTGCTCTTTTTCACGCCTTATCAAACCTTCGCGTGGTTGGGCGATACCGATGCAACGTTAGAAATACTCACTTTCCACGGAGATTTTTACTGCATCGAGTATCACAAAAAAGAGGTTGCCTGCAACGGATTGCTTTTCAACAATATATACCTTTATCCGCACATCGAAATTTCCGACAACGAGTATAAGGAGCTGCTTCAAATTTTCGAAAAAATAGAGAAAGAGGCTGATACTGAGACCGCTTTTTCGGAAGCCATCTTAAAGGCGTATCTGCAACTTACGTTGGCGCTTTGCAGTCGCGAGAAGAAGCAGCAATTGCTGCGCGCGGAAACCGAAATTGCGCTCAACCGAGAAACTACCGATATTCAACATCTGATAGATAAAAACTTTATTACCGAACGCGGCGCGTCATTTTACGCCTCGGCGCTGAACCTCTCGCCAAGCGCATTTTCTAAAAAAACAAAACAACTGTTTGGCAAAACCCCCACGCAACTTATTCAAGACCGCGTGGTGCTGGAAGCCAAAAAACTGTTACACCTCACCCGAAAATCGGTAAAAGAAATTGCCGCATCGCTCAATTTCGACGATGAGTTTTATTTCAGCCGCTATTTCAAGAAAACCGTAGGGCTGTCACCGTCGCTCTATCGGGAAGAGGTCGGTATTTCCATTGTGGCAAAATAGTCTATGATTTATCCTTTTTTGTCCATTCCGCACTGTTTTTAAGGCTTGTATCTTTGTAAAATCAAAAATTAAAATCTCAAAACTTAAAAACAGATGCAAAAAATGAATCAACTTATCGAGAAAGGACTTCAATTTTTAGTAGACAGTCAAAAGTATTTTATCAATTTCGTACGTATCGCCATTTTTATTGTAATGGTATGGATTGGCGGTTTGAAAGCGTTTCAGTACGAAGCGGACGGCATTGTTCACTTTGTTTCCAACAGCCCGTTTATGAGTTTTTTCTATAAAAATTCGAACAAAACGGCAGTAAACGAAAAAGGAGAAACTGTAAAGGAGTACACATTGTACAAAAACCCCGAGGGGAAGATGGTAGCGAAAAACATTGAGTGGCACAAAGAGAACGGCACGTATCCGTTTGCTTACGGCTTAGGTACGGCAATCGTACTTATCGGAACGCTGACGCTGCTGGGCATTTGGTACTCAAAACTCGGTCTTTTGGGCGGATTGCTCACTTTTGGAATGTCAATTGTTACGCTGTCGTTTTTGGTCACCACCCCCGAAGCGTGGGTTCCCAATTTGGGAGGCGATTTTCCCACTCCGCAACACGGATTTCCGTATCTTTCAGGCGTAGGACGATTGGTTATAAAAGACGTAATTATGATGGCGGGCGGATTGGTTGCCGCGTCGGAAGCGGCTAAGCGGGTTTTGCTCGGTATGAAAAAGTGAATCAGCAAATAAGTTGACGAGTTGACGATACGTAACTTGTTGAAGCGAAAGAGAAATCCCGCTCGCGGGATTAACTTAAAAACACAACAGAATGAAACTCAAACTCTTTTTTACAGGACTCGTGCTACTCGCGAGCCCGTTTCTCTTTACTTTTTGCAATAACCCAAAAGTAAAATCCGATAACACTTCGGTTTTGGGAAATCGCGAACCCGGAACCACCATTTTCGCCGGCAAGTATTCGTTTCAAGAGACGCTTGCCAAACTGCGCGAAGCGCTAACGAAAGAAAATATCGCAGTTTTTGCCGTAGTGGATCACGCGGCGGCAGCCCAAAAAGTGGGATTGGAACTTCGCCCCACGCTGGTTTTAATTGTCGGGAATCCCAAAGCGGGTACAGCTTTGATGCAAGAGAACCAGTCAGTTGCCATTGAGCTGCCTCTAAAAATATTGGTGTTCGATAACGAAAAAGGCGAAACAATGGTCATTTACCAACAAATTGCGTCCATTGGCAAAAGCTACAACCTGACGGAAACCAAAAAGCGGACAGAAGATATTGACGCCAAAATGACTTCGATTATCAAAGAGGCGCTAAAATAAGAATTTCTTTTATTTATGTTTCTCAAAGAGAGCCTGCTACAAAAGTACAGTCTCTCTTTTATTTTTCCAAAATCTCGTGATAGAAATCGGGAATGGTGTTGTACAAATCGTCCGCGAGGATTTTCATTAACTTGATTTTCAGGAAGTGAAATTCCTGCGAAGCGTCCCAAATGCCATCTTCTCCGGCAGATTCGAAAACCTTATCGGGAAAGAGTTTGTGCAATTCGTTGTAACCTTCCATCCACTCGTCGGTACGTGCGAAATCTTCAAGTATCTGCATATTTTCCCGAATTTCGGACAGCCGTTTGATAAACGATTTTATTTCCGATAAATCTTTGTGCGCCGTGCTTAAGCGTTTATCCATTTCGGTAAACGAGGCGTGAAGCGATTCTTTTGATGTTTTTGTCATAAAATAAAGTTAATAATAAGCATAATCCATTCTTTGTTCGCCCGAATGGGCGACATTTTCATAACCGTATGCGAAACGCCGATAGGCGGAGCGGCTTACGGCAAACAAATCCTCTAAAAACCTGCCTGAAAGGCAGCACTTTATAAAAGTGGTTCTTCGCGTTTTAGTATGAATTAAAAAAGTGATTTGTGTTTTTGCCCCGAAGGGACTAAATGTGAATAACCCCGTACGAAGTGCGGAGGCAGATAGGCCAATCTTCTATCCAGCCCCGAAGCGGGCTGAACTTCAACCCCTTTGGGGTTGACTTTCTGTGTTGACTTGCTTCCGTGCGTTTCACACACGGTTATTCATATTGAAGTCCATTCGGACTTATCTTCCCAAATTTTAGCATGACATTGTAGTTTTTATGATAATTGAAGCATTCTTCGTAATGTTAATTCACACTAAAACTTATAGAACCATAAAAGTTTGACCACTTCGGGTCAAGTTTTTGGGGCTTTCACATACCGTAAGCCACGCTGCGCTTGCATACGGTTATGAAAATTAGGCTTTTCAAGCCAGAGTAAAGTTGTGAATAATCAAATAATATTTTCTCAACAATAGTTTTATTAATATGTTACCTGTATATTATTCATTCTCAGCGGAGCAACAGCCGATTCGGGATTAACCGAGCGAAGCGAAACGGTGTGCGTTTTTTGGGTTTTCAACTTCACCGCGGGTAGTTTTTGGGCGTAAACCGTCCACTGCTCCTGCGGCGCGATGCTGAAATTGAGTTCCGATTCGTAGCCGTTGTAATATTTGATTACCAATTGGTTTTTGCCTTTCCGCAAAGGTAACAACACCGTTTCGGTTTCATAGTTCACGCGATTGGGCGAAAAGTGCGCCGTCAGGTATTTGCCGTTGAGCAAGATGTAGACCGCGTTTCCGCTGCCGATCTCCACCGCCGCCCACTGCTCTTTTGTCGATTCAATTTCTTGCAAAAACATTACGCTTCGGCGAGGTTCCATCGGTTCCGATTGTTTTTTCCCGTACTCAAAAGCAGAAACTTTTTGCCAATCGGAATTGGGGGTATCGGCAAACGGCCGATTTTCTTCTTCCACAAATCCGAAAACGCCTTTGCCTCGTTTTCTGAACAAATCGCCCCATTTCACCGAGTTTTTCGCCGTTTTTTGAACGGTGGGCTTGCCGTTGTTCAGCTTGATTTCGTGGTTTTCGCCATCGATATTTAATAGAACCGATTTGTCTTTTTCATTATCGGTATAGACAATTTCGGGCGAAATGTTTTTTCGCGACGTCGCAATTGTCCATTCGTAAGCCAAGAGCGATTTGTAACCGCCGTAATAGTTGAGGCTGGAATGCCCGAATTGAGGAACGGCGTTTTGCGGCGTCAATGTTTTTCCCGAAACAAGCGTGGGCGAAACCGAAAATCCGTCGTTGAAAGTAACTTTAAGCACGGTAAAAGGCGCTTCGGAAGACGTTTTCGGAACAGAAATATAACTGCCACGTCCATACATTTTGGGCGGATAAACCGTGCACTTTTCGCCGGTAATCAACACGTTGACATTCGAAATCTGTCCTTGAAATCCATACAAAGAAATAGCTTTTCCCGCAAATTCATTTTTGACGAAAAGATACAAACTGCCGTTTTTTGTAGTTACATCGCCCCAATCAAACGTGTGCGGAAACGGATTGGAATGTGTGCCGTAAATGGCTTCGGCGTTGGCTTTTGTCCATTTGCCTATTTCTTCAAGAACATCGCGCTCAAACTCCACCACCGAGCCATCGCCCCGCGGACCGATATTCAGTAAATAATTTCCGCCACGGCTGATAACTTTCACCAGACTGGCAATTTTTTCGTTCACTTTCGGCTGCACTTCGCCCCGTTTTTGCCACGAACGATAGCCCCACGTTTCGTCGAAAACAGACGCGGCGGTTTGCCACGGCACGCCCAGTTTGTAATCGGGATACTCGTTGTCCGCCATCACGGCAAAATCAACGTAATCGTTTCCCAGACGACCGCTAATCATACAGGCGGGCTGCAAACGGTTTACCAACTCATACAAACCCTTGCTCTGCACGGGCGTGAGCGAACCCATATCGAACCAAATTTCGGAAATATCGCCGTAACGGGTCATAATTTCCTCCACCTGTTTCAGGTTGAATTGGTAATGTTCGGGCGTGAGCGGGTCGGCGTTGTGGCTCGAAATGGGATATGCCTGCGGAAAATGCCAGTCGATAAGCGAGAAATAGACCGCGAAATCTACTCCTCCGCGCCGGCAGGCATCGGCAAGTTCTTTCATCAAATCGCGCTTGTAGGGCGTGGCTTCCACGATATTGAAATCGGTGTACTGCGAGCCGTACATACAAAATCCGTCGTGGTGCTTCGACGTGAAAACAATGGAACGCATTCCCGCCGATTTTGCCAGCGAAACAATCTCATCGGGATTCCATTTTTGAGGATTAAACCGCTTTGCCGTCGCTCCGTACCAATCGCTGAAAATTCCCGCAAACGATTGAATTTGTTCGCTGTAACCACGCTCCACGGGTTTGTCGTCGTACACGCCGCCATACACGGAATAGAGTCCGAAATGAATAAACATCGAAAACTTTTGGTCGAGCCACTTTTGTGTCGGTTTTTGTTGTGCCGAAACCAAAAAAGGGAATAAAATTGATAGAAAAATAAGGCTGAGTTTGTGTTTCATTGCTTTCTGTTTAGGGATAACAAAAATAGGAATTTGTGGGGAATGGTGCAAGTTTTGGGATTTGAATGTTGAAGGAAATATTGTACCTTTATCGCGCAAATAAAAAAACATTTTCCCTATGTCCAACTCCACCCTCTCCCAACAAATCGCCTTTATCAAAGAGATTGACAAAGTAAAATACATTGAGCGGCGAACAAAACTGTTTAACAGCGACCGTCGCGAAAACGACGCGGAACACAGCTGGCATTTAGCAATGATGGCGCTGGTTTTGAGCGATTATTCAGACGCGGAAATCGATTTACTGAAAGTGATAAAAATGGTGCTGATACACGATATTGTGGAAATAGACGCCGGCGACACGTTCCTCTACGATCAAAACAAAAACCACGACAATACCGAGGCAGAACTGAAATCTGCCGAACGGATTTTTGGCATACTGCCCGAAAAACAAGCCGCCGAGTTTATTGAAATTTGGAAAGAGTTTGAAATGGGCGATTCTCCCGAAGCAAAATTTGCCCGCTCGCTCGACAAGCTGGAACCGCTGCTGCAAAACACCTCCAACAACGGTGGCACGTGGCAGGAATTCGGCGTGAAATACCAAGCGGTGTACGACAAGAAAAGAGCGATAAAAAACGGCTCAAAAGCGTTGTGGAACTTCGCCGAAAATCTTATCGACGAGAGTGTGGAAAAAGGGATTTTGAAGAAATAGACTTTCTCACTCGTTGACTTGTTTACAAAGATGCTTCACTTCGTTCAGCATGACACCGACATCGGACACCCAGCATCAGGCATCCAACATTCACCCATCACTTATACCTCACCCACTTTATCATCTCTTTAATCGACGGTTTTTTGCCGTACATCAGAATTCCCACGCGATAAATTTTTGCCGCAAAAATAGAAATCAGAATAAACGTTCCGTAAAGCAATACAACCGACAACAGCTTCTCCCACAACGGAATACCGAACGGAATACGCACCATCATCACAATGGGCGAACTAAACGGGATGAGCGACGCCCAAAACGCGAGCGGCCCGTCGGGATTGTTCACGCTGTAAAAGCCGGCAAAAAAAGCGAACATAATAATTAGGGTTACCGGCATCATAAATTGAGTGGTATCTTCATCGCTATCCACTGCCGAGGCGAACATCGCGAAAATGGACGCGTACAAAATATATCCGCCGACAAAGAAAATAAGGAAAAAGAGAATTACCTCAATCCAGTTGATACTCAACAGTTTTGTTAATACTTTCTGCATATCGATATTGCTTAACTCACCGCCGGCAGAAACCGCCGCAGCTTGCTCGGGCGAAGCAAAGAACGCCGACAATCCGCCAACAATTACGCTTGTTAACACGCCCCAAATTAGCAGTTGCGTAACGCCCACCAAGCCAATGCCCACAATTTTACCGATAAGCAGTTTCACCGGTTTTACCGACGAAACCATCACTTCCACCACACGGCTTTTCTTTTCTTCGAGTACCGCCTGCATTACCATATTTCCATACGTGAGAATGAACATATAAATGAGAACGGTAAATATCATTCCGATAATGGTGGCAACTTCACCCGACGACTCCACGACACTCTCTTCGTCACCACCCCATTTCATCGTTTTAAGCGATACGCCGGAACTGCCCTCCACAATGCTGCGAACCTGCACAATGGCTTCGGCATTCACGTTGCTTTGATGCGAAAGTTCGTCGAGCCGCTGCTGCATTACTTTTTCGTTAAGCGTTTTTTCGATAATGGCGCGTAAATCTTGCGGTGACTGCTTTTCCGACAGCAGCGACACGGCGTTTCGGTCACGGCTTAAATCATCGGTAATTTGCAAAATGGCGTACACATCTTTCCCTATTTGCGATTGATATTCGCTCTGCTGCGCTTCACCCACGATGTTAAATTTGTACGTTTCGGTAGATTGCAGCAAGGGCGCATAGAGATTGGTGTTATCGATAACCACGATATTTTTTTCGCCGCTGTCGTTGAGCGATGCCAGCCACATCGGGGCAAAGGCGAAAGCGGCCATCAACAACGGCATAAGCAGCGTCATTATGATAAACGATTTTTTGCGTACGCGCGTCAAATATTCTCGTTGAATTACTAAAGATAGGGTATTCATATATATATTCAGTTGTTAGTCGATTGTTAGTCAATGGATATTCGGTTGTTGAGTTGAACTTTTTCATGCGCCTACGAATTACTATCGAATAACGCGCGGCGAATTTCCATTAAATTTCTATTGCTTCACGGTTTTAATGAAAACATCGTTCATTGTGGGCAGTTCTTCGTCGAAAGTGACCACATCGAAACGGTCGAAAATAAGTTTTGCCAGTTCATTATTGGCAATATCTCCCGCTTTTTTGATGCGGATATCGATAAATTCGTGATAAGGAGTTTGGGAAATCAGCTCGAAAGCGGGATGTTCGAAATCGAAATTGTTGCCCAAAATTCTAAACCGGAATATATTCGGCCGATGTTCTTTGCGAATATCAAAGACATTGCCTTGCAGCACTACCTGCGATTTGTTGATGAGCGCGATGTTGTCGCACAACTCCTCCACCGATTCCATATTGTGGGTGGACAGGATAATGGTTTTGCCTTCGGCTTTCAGGCGCAGCATTTCGTTTTTCACGAGTTCGGCGTTTACGGGGTCGAATCCGCTGAACGGCTCATCGAAAATCAATAAATCGGGGTTGTGGATAACGGTGGAGATAAACTGCACTTTCTGCTGCATTCCTTTCGAGAGTTCTTCCACTTTGCGGTTGTACCAGCCCGAAATATCAAAGCGTTTGAACCAAATCATCAATTCGCGGTGCGCGTCGGCTTTCGATAATCCGCGCAGTTGCGCCAGATACATCGCCTGCTCGCCCACTTTCATTTTACGGTACAAACCTCGCTCTTCGGGCAGGTAACCGATGTTTAACACATCTTCGTTTCGCGACGGCCGCCCACCGATAAACACTTCACCACTATCGGGCGCGGTAATGCGCGTGATGATGCGAATGAGCGTGGTTTTCCCCGCACCGTTTGGGCCCAACAGGCCAAAAACGGTGCCTTTGGGCACTTTTATGCTCACTTTATTGAGCGCCAAGTGATTGGAATATTGTTTTACTACGTTTTTTGTTTCTAAATACATAAAGTTCGATAGTTAGTCAGAAAGCGTCTGACCGACTTGTCCGACTATTGGCGGATTGCCGGTCTGGCGCGTATTTCTATTTAGATACGGGTGAGAAATAAGTTGGTATTTTTATGATAAATAGTGAAAATATGACTTGCGCAATTGTCCCACCCCCTTCTAACTTCCCCCTACAAGGGGAAGGACTGCGGGCTAAGGGTAATTGGCCGCTGCCCGCAAGTCCCTCTCTTGCGGAGAGGGATTTAGGGAGAGGCCAGGGGACGAGCGATCCCGATAGCTATCGGGAGAGCGGAGGGGTTATGATCTTAAAATCAAAGCATTCACTCATAACCCCTCCCCCCGCCAAGCGGGGTACTCCCACCCCCTTCTAACTTCCCCCACAAAGGGGAAGGATAGCGGCTAAGAATCATTTACCGCTGCCCGTGCTCCCCTCTCTTGTGGGAGAGGGGTTAAGGGTGAGGTGTAAGGGGAGAGTCACGGGCTAATTTACTTAAACATACTGTATTATTTTTACCAACTTTTTTTCACACGTTATTAAATTACACCATTAATATCTAAGTATTATTCTTTCACCCAAATTCTTAGCCAATATTTTTTTCAAATCCTGCAATTCGCGAAGTTTATCCATCAGTTCCATCACTTCTCCCGGTTCGGCCACTTTGATGGAATTTCTTACTTCTTTAATTAACTGCATCACATGAGCGTTTTTTAACTCGGTAGTAGCCCGAAAGACCAATCGGTCTAACGAATTTCGCTCGCGCAGGCGGGAACTTTTCTCGTCTTCGCTCTCTCCGATTAGCTTGGCATGAATTTTACTCAACTGATATTTGTCGCTCACCAAATCGGTAGCTAATTTCCCGATTTTCGGGTCGCGGTGCGTGAGGAAATATTTGTCGCAAATAAACGACTCATCCCCCACCCTTTCGCACGCCTCTTCAAAGATTTTGCGGTACGAACTGTTGTAAAAGAACGTTTTATCGGAAAAAATAAATATATCTTGTTCCAAATCGGCAAGAATAGCCTCGATCACGGTGGGGCCGTCTTCTACGGCTATTTCCACCTCAATCTCCTTGTCTCCCTCTTTTCGTTTTTGGGTTTCGTAATTGATGAAAATTGGTAGCGTGCCGTAGCGAATAATGTAGCGAATGAGTTCTCTCTCGGTTTTCTCGAAAGGATTTTTAGCGGCAACATCTTTATCGCTTACCGATACGTTCGTTTCTTCTTCAGCAGAAGGCTTGGAGGCGGTTTCTCCCGACTTCTCTCTTTCACGCTCCTCTTTTCTGCGCTCGTAGTTCTTTATTCTGAGCTTATTTACCGCCGCTATCAACACATCTTCGCGCGAATTGAGCAAAATGGCAGTATCTTGGATGTAAACCGAACGTTTGATGTTGTCGGGAATAAGCGCGATACTTTGAACGATATTCGATATCAACCCGGCACGTTTTATGGGATCATCGCCGGCCTCTTCGAGCAACAGATTGGTTTTAAAGCGGATAAAATCCTGCTCGTTCTCATCGATAAATTTATTAAATTGCTCGGCATTCTGTTTACGGGCAAACGAATCGGGGTCTTCGCCATCGGGCAAAAGCACCACGCGTACGTTCATTCCGTCTTCGAGCAGCAAGTCGATTCCTCGCAAAGCGGCTTTAATTCCGGCCGCGTCTCCGTCGTACAACACCGTTATGTTTTCGGAAAACCGATGAATCATGCGGATTTGTCCGTGAGTAAGCGCGGTTCCCGATGAAGCCACCACGTTTTCGATTCCCGCCTGATGCATCGAGAGCACATCGGTGTAACCTTCTACCAAGAAGCATTTATCGGCTTTAACAATGGCGCTTTTTGAGAAATATATGCCGTAAAGTTCTTTGCTTTTGGAGTAGATGTCGCTTTCGGGCGAATTGACGTATTTGGCTAATTTTTCGGCTTTTTTCAGGATTCGTCCGCCGAAGGCTACTACTTTTCCCGAGAGCGTATGTACGGGAAAGATTACCCGCTCGCGAAAACGGTCGAAAAGCGGCTTGTTATCATCGCCGAACGAAAGTCCGGTTTTAACTAAATATTCGCGTTTATAACCCGCCCGCTGCGCTTCCGAAGAAAAGGCATCACGCTGCTCAAGGCTATAGCCCAACTGAAATTTCTTGATGATATCATCCCGAAAACCGCGTTCTCTAAAATAACTCAACCCAATGGCTTTTCCTTCAGGAGTTTCGTGAAGGGTTTTCACGAAATAATCGCGTGCGAATTCGTTCAAGATAAACATGCTGTCGCGATCGCTTTGCGCTTGTTTTTCCTCGTTGGTGAGTTCCTTTTCTACAACTTCGATGTTGTACTTTTTAGCCAAAAACTTCAACGCTTCGTAATACGACAGCTGTTCGTGTTTCATGATAAAATGAACCGCAGAACCGCCTTCTCCGCAAGAGAAACACTTGCAGATATTCTTGGCGGGCGACACGTAAAACGAAGGCGTCCGGTCGTCGTGGAACGGGCACAATCCTACAAAGTTAACGCCTCGGCGCCGAAGCGTAACAAAATCGGACACCACCTCTACAATCTGGGCAGTATCCTGAATACGAGCTATGGTTTGTGAATCTATCATTTTTCGGAGTACGAAAATAGTGATTTCTATGATGAAAATAGACTATTTAAGAAATAAAATTGTATTTTTGTAAGAAATACGTATAATGGCTATGGATTTACAAACTCGAAAACTAAATGTTATTGAATTTCTTATCGGGTTAGACGATGAAACGGCATTCAATAAAATTGAAGCAGCTATTTACAGAAGCAAAAAAAACAAGAACCCTATTCATGTATTTACCAAACAGGAGCTTAAAGCAAGGGCTGAAAAGTCGAAAAATGATTACTTGAATGGTAGGATAACTACACAAGCAGAGTTGGAAGCAGAGGCAGAAAACTGGTAAAATCGACATAACTATGAAGATATTTTGGTCCGATTTTGCTAAAGAAATGCTTAAAGATATCTATATTTATCACAAGAATGAAGCAAGTATTAATATTGCACGTAGAATAAGGGATGACATATTTTCATCTGTAAAACAGTTGGTTAATCATCCAAACTCAGGACAGGTAGAAGAAACTTTAAAGACGCTTAACAAAGAATATCGGTATTTGATCAGTGGGAATTACAAAATTATTTATACGCAAATCGAAAATAAAATTTTAATCACCGATGTGTTTGATACAAGGCAAAATCCGATAAAAATAAATAATCCTTATAGAAATAAATAACCTAATCAAAAAGAAATTATTATGAATACTATTAACTGGTCAGACCTATCGTTTGGCTACATGAAAACAGATTACAACGTTCGCACTCATTTTAGCGATGGAAAATGGAGCAAACCCGAAGTTACCGATTCGGAATTTCTCAACATTCACATGGCGGCAACCTGCTTGCACTATGGCCAAGAGGCGTTTGAAGGGATGAAAGCTTTTCGCGGAAAAGACGGCAAAATTCGTATTTTTCGTATGCGCGAAAATGCGCTTCGTCTGCAATCATCGTGCCGCGGAATAATGATGCAGGAGCTGCCTGTGGAATTATTTGAAGAAGTAGTAACGTTAGCCATCAGAAAGAACGAACGCTTTGTTCCGCCTTACGAAAGCGGCGCATCGCTTTACATTCGCCCGCTGCTTTTAGGCACCAGCGCTCAGGTGGGAGTAAAACCGGCGTCGGAATATACTTTCTTAGTTTTCGTAACTCCGGTTGGACCTTACTTTAAAGAAGGTTTCAAACCCACACCCATGGTAATTATGCGTGAATACGACCGCGCCGCGCCGCTCGGTACCGGAACCTACAAAGTGGGCGGGAACTACGCTGCCAGCTTGCAATCGGGAGTAAAAGCTCATTCAATGGGTTATTCGGCAGTTCTTTACCTGGACGCCAAAGAGAAAAAATACTTAGACGAGTGCGGTCCGGCCAATTTCTTCGGAATCAAAGACAATACATACATCACTCCCAAATCGGAATCTATTTTGCCCTCCATCACCAACAAAAGCTTGATGCAATTGGCAGAAGATATCGGTATGAAAGTGGAGCGTCGCCCCGTTCCCGTAGAAGAGTTGGCTACATTTGAAGAAGCCGGCGCTTGCGGAACTGCTGCCGTTATCAGCCCCATTCTGAAAATTGATGATTTAGCCGAAAATAAAACGTACGTTTTCAGCAAAGACGGCAAAGCCGGTACTATTTCTGAAAAATTGTACAAAAAACTTCGCGCAATCCAGTATGGCGATGAACCGGATACGCACGGTTGGGTAACGATTTTGGAATAAAATAATATTTGAACTTGAAAGTCCGATTTGTGATAAAGTCGGACTTTTTCTATTTCAATTTTCAATGAAAGTCTCGATAAAAATATTTTTTTCACTCGTTTTACTTTCATTTTTTGTGTCTTGCAGTGTACTAACGCATTACATAAAACACGGGAGTGAGGATATCGACGATTACCGAATTTTCCCGAAATATGAGTTTAAAGAAAACTCTCGAAAATTCACTTTTGAGAAAAACAATAATAATCGGTTTGATTCCTTAAAAACATTATTAGAAAAAACATCAACCAGAGCTTTCCTCGTTATAAAAAACGATTCAATAGTTTTTGAGAAATACTTCAAGGAGTACAAAAGTGACGATATTTCATCTACGTTTTCTGTATCAAAATCAGTAACCTCTCTGCTTGTAGGAATCGCGTTAGATGAAGGATACATAAAAAGCGTCAACGATCCCGTAACCAATTACATAAAAGAACTCAAAAGCGTAAATCCAACTTTTAACAAATTAACCATCAAACATTTGTTGGATATGCGGTCGGGGATAAAGTTTGATGAAGATAGCCGCAACATATTCAGCCCGGTTGCTTCATTGTATTATGGAAAAAATCAATTTAATGTAATTAAAAAGTTAAAATTTGAGACTGAACCGGGAACAAAACACGAATACCAAAGCATATCGACAGCAATTTTAGGCATTGTAGTTGAAAGAGCTGTCGGAAAAAATCTTGCTCAATATTTTGAAGAAAAAGTTTGGGTTCCAACAGAAATGGAGAACAGCGGAAGTTGGAGTTTAGACTCCCCAAATGGTTCTGCAAAAGCGTTTAGCGGATTAAATATAAGCGCCATTGATTTGGCTAAAATTGGAAAAATTTATGTCAATAAAGGAAAGTTTGAGAATAAGCAAATTGTTTCAGAATCGTGGATTGTCGAGTCATTAACGCCAAACACTTCCAATAACAGTTATCAGAATCAGTGGTATAGCGATTTCGGGACAGTTAAAGATGAAGCGGGAAACCGATATTTTAAAGACAGCATGGAAGTAATCGATATTTGGAAAGAAAAATATCAGAAAATATATCCTCACTTCTCTCTTTCCAAAATTTCTCCAAAAGGCTATCATAAATGGTATGTAGAGAAATACCTGTGGCCTGATGAAAATGAGTATCGATGGACAATGAACGTCTATACCGGACAATTCTACGCTTTGGGAATATTCAAACAGTTACTATACATAGACCCTGCCAAAAAGATAATCATTGTTCGCTTAGGTGATGACAACGATTATGATTACGAAAGATTGATGTACAAAATTACAGAATGTCTTTAGTTTTATTGTAAAATATTTTTACAAATCCCCTTAAAAAGAAGTTTCTGTTTAAACATAAATAACAAAAAATTGTTATGCAATGGAAAGAGACTGTTTTGTTACGGTCTCTTTCTGTTTTTTTATCCATTATCAAAAAATGGAGAGTTTTTTTTAATTCTTTAAACAATCAACTTTATGACTAAATATAAACCAATCGTTTTTCTACTATTCGTTGCTTTATTTCTGACAACTTGTTATAATGCCAAAAAGAGCGAATCCGAGGTGCAAAAACTCACCATTGGAGTAATGTCGTCGATGGATTACCTGCCGCTGGCAGTGGCTCAAAGCAACGGATATTTCTCCGAAAACGGAGTGGAAGTTACCATTCAAAAATTCTATTCGCCCACCGACCGCGACGCGGCCTTACAAAGCAACAACCTCGACGGAACCATTCTCGACTACACCGGCGGAGCCATCCAAAATTCGGGCGGAATACCGCTGCGGTTTGCTTCGCAATGCGACGGCACTTTTGAACTGATTGTGGGAAAAGAGAGCGGAATTAATTCGCTGTCGGATTTAAAAGGGAAAAAAATTGCCGTCTCGCGCAACACGGTTATCGATTTCTGCACGGATTTGGCGATTGAAAGAGCCGAACTTTCGCTTCAAGAGATCGAAAAACCCGAAATAAGCAAGATTCCGCTTCGGTTGGAAATGCTTCGCAACGCCAAAATAGACGCTTCTATGCTGCCCGATCCGTTTGCCACCATCGCGCGAAGCGAAGGGAACAAAAGCGTTATCAGTATGGCAGAACTCGATGTTCGGGTAACAGGAATTGCCTTTCTGCAAAAAACAATCGATGAAAAACCGGAAGCGTTGAAAAAGTTTTACTTGGCTTACAACAAAGCGATTAACGACCTAAAAACAAAACCGATTCAGGATTTTCACGCCGTGCTGACCGAAGAGGTGGGATTTCCGCCCAATTTGGTTTCAGAAATTCAGCTTCCCGATTACTCTCCGGCAAAAGTTCCTCAAGAAACCGATTTGCTGAAGGTTGAAAAATGGCTGAAAGAACGCGACTTGGTAAAACCCGATTTTGATATAAAATCGATAATCGTTGCCGATTTTATTCCGTAATCGGCAAAGCTCACATAAATAGATTTTCGGCGACTACGCCCGATTCTTGACGGATAGTCTCGTTTAAACAGGAGGTAGAGCTAAATTGATAGAAACTCAACTCCGATTTTACAGAAAAAATCTCCCTTTTCAGTTTTTAGAAGGGAGATGAAGAGTCGTTAATAATAAGCAAATTGACTACGAGAGAATCAAACCAATATTTTCGAATCGTTCGTTATAGTCCTGCACGGCATAACGGATAACTTCGATGGCTTCATCGTGACCATACACATGCGATATTTCGGTGTTTCTATCTTCGCCCGGCATGTCTTTGTAGGTGAGGAAATAGTGTTCGAGACGTTGAATAACTATTTTTGGCAAGTCTTCAATGTTTTTGAAGTGCCCGTAAACCGTATCGTTTTTCAACACGGCAATGATTTTATCGTCCGCCTGATTTCCGTCAATCATCCTGAAACCGCCTATGGGAATGGCGTTTACCAGCAAATCGCCGTGCGAGAGATCTTTTTCGGTCAGCACGCAAATATCCATGGGGTCGCCGTCGCCTACGATATCGGTTCGTCCGGTTTTTTCGTTGCAGTAGTCGCCCACACGTTTCCCACAGAAGGTTTGCGGGATAAATCCGTACAGCGCCGGCACTACGTTCGAGAATTTCTGCGGACGGTCAACCCGCAGGTAGCCGCTTATTTTATCTATTTCATATTTTACCGTATCTGTCGGCACTACCTCGATAAAAGCTGTTACTTCTTCGGGGGCGTCGTCGCCGATGGAAATTCCGTGCCAGGGATGCGATTTGTAGCGTAAGCCCATCAATCTGCCGATGGGGTCTGAGAGTTTGTCAACCATAAGTCTGAGTTTTATTTACAAAAATACAAATAATAAAAGTGATAATCGACATGCGACAAGCGAAAAGGCGACAAGCGAATGCAAGTTATACGTTTTTCACCCAATTTCCGGGCATATTGGAGATTTTTACAAGCATGCTGATCAGATATTCATATTTTTCGGTAAGTTCTGTCCATTGTTTTTCGGTAATGTACTCGCACTCTTTTGCGAAATCGAGCCACACTTGCGTTTCAGCCGCTTCGGCTTCCGAGTCTGATAGTTTTGCGATAAACGATTTCTCGTATCGTCTTTTCCTCCACGCTTCCGCAATATTGGCTGCCACAGAACGTGATGAACGACGAATTTGGTCTGTTAGTGAATATTTTTCCTCTGCAGGAAATGATTTAGACAGATGAAAAACACCCATTGCAGATTGAAATGCCAACTGATAAACTCTCAAATCGGAGTGACGAATAATTTTTGCCATAATAACCTATGTGTTTTTATGTGAGTTAAAATTGTTTCTACTTCGCTTTCTCTCCTGTCTCCTGTCTCCTGTCAATTTTCCACTCTCTACTCTTCGTACAACAAATACGCGCGTCGTTGCTGCTTAAACTTCAATACATCGCAAAACCATTTCTCTTTTATCTCTTTTGCCGATTTACCGGCCATGATGTCTTGACGGATATAATCCACGCCGACAAGTTTTTCGAAGAAAGAGGTGAAAAATTTGTCGCCCATTTTCAGGTTTTTGTAGGCATCGATAACGTACGAAAGATCGAATCCGTTTTCCCAAATATATTCGTTTGTGAGGTTGCGCAAATCCACGCCGTAACATTTTTGATTGAGCAGCGGAGGATTTTTCGCGCCGGGAACGCTTCGGGGGGTGAACGAAAAATCGGAACCTTTAAACTTCGGGTGTCCGTATGCCTGAAACGGAAACGATGTGCCGCGACCGAGACTCACAACTGTTCCCTCAAATAAACAGGTTGACGGATACAAATAAATGGAGTGAATGTTGGGCAGGTTGGGCGATGGGGCGATGGGCAATTCGTAGCGTGTTTGGTGCGTGTAGTTTTCGCACGGAATTACCTTGATATCGCATGTTCTGCCTTGCGAAAGCCACTTTTCGCCGTTAATCATCAACGCCAGTTCGCCCAGCGTCATGCCGTGAACCACGGGAATGGGCAGCCAGCCTACACCCGATTTGTGTTTCATATTCAAAATGGGGCCGTCCACGTAAAATCCGTTGGGGTTGGGGCGGTCGAGGATTATCATTTTTTTGCCGTGTTCGGCGCAGGCGTCCATCAATCGCGCCATACTGGCGTAGTAGGTGTAGAAACGAAGTCCCACGTCTTGCAAATCGAACACGAGGATATCGAATTTCTTCATCTGCTCGGCGGCTGGTTTTCCACTACCGCTTCCGTAGAGCGACCAGATGGGAATTCCCGTTTTTTTGTCCACCGAACTCGACACGTGTTCGCCCGCGTCGGCAGTGCCGCGGAATCCGTGTTCGGGCGAGAAAATGCCCACTACGTTTTGTTTTTGGGCGTATAGAAAATCCACCAAATGTTTATCGCCCAACATACTGGTCTGATTAGCCATAACCGCCACGCGTTTGTTTTTTAACAGCGGCAGGTATTTATCGGGTTGTTCGGCTCCCATTTTCACGTTGTTTTGCGAAAATGCCGATAGTGAAAATGCTAAAAACAGTAATGCAATATTTTTTTTCATAATTTACTTTATGTTGATAATCAGAGATATATTGAGTTTACTGTTAACTCTGTTCTAATTATTATTTTGCCGCAAATGTCACTAATTGACACGAATTAATTCGTGTTTATCCGTGCGATTTGTGGCTTTTTATTCAAATTTTGCAAAGCAAAAAGTATAACCCGATTATAACGATATACTTATTCAATTTCAGTTTTGCTGTACTTTTGTTGTTCGTGCAGGTTGTCGAACTCATTTTCGAGCGAGAGCAACTCTTTTTTAATGTTTTTCAATTTGTCCAATACGGCTACACGGCGTTCCTGGTCGTCTTTGGATGTTTTGAGCGATTGCCGCGCACCGTCGAGCGTCATACCTCTTTCCTTGACCAAATGAAACACAATTTCCACCTGCTGAATATCGTTTTTGGTGTACTGGCGTGTTCCGCCGGCGGTTTTTTTCGGGTTGATATTCTCAAATTCCTTTTCCCAAAATCGCAACAGCGATACGTTTACGGCAAAATGGTCGGCAACTTCCTGAATGGAATAATAGAGTCGCTTGTCGTTGAATTGAATTGGTTTTCTTCGTTTGCCCATATAGATTATTTAATAAGTTTTCCGGCTGTTACAGCTCTTATAATGGCTTTGTTTCCGTGAACGGTGTAAATGACAACAACATTTTTATAAACGACACTTCTTGCGTTCATTCCGTATTTTAATACGCTTTTTTGACTGGATATTTGTATGGATTCCGCATAGTTTTCCAGTGAAAAAATGATGCGATACAATCCCTTTAAATACTTTTCCGCGGTAAGAGGAGCTTTGTAGGTGTTTTCGATATAATCGATAAGGCTGATAATATCGTTTTGTGCATCTTCCGAAACTTCAACACAAAAAGTTTTCATTTCGTATATTCGTTGTCAAACGTTGTCTCGTATCTCTTTCCCAACTCTTCGAAAGCCCGTTTTGCCGATTCTTTGGCCGAGATTGTTTTTATAGGATTTCCTTCTTCGTCAACGGGTTGCGAATACTCCAGACGAACAACTTTTTTGTGTTGTTGCAGTTGACGAATCAGTTTTCTTCCGGTAGGGCTATCCGCGTTGATATGAGCTATTACGTTCATTATAAAATCGAGTTAAAATATTCATTAGCTACAAAAATACTCATTTTCCGGATAAAAAGATAATAATCCTCTCAAATCTTAATCCGATATTCTATTCCATAAAATGCAATAAAATAGTATCTTTGCACCTTAAAAATAAAATAGAAGGGTTTCTCAAACTCGTAACTCGTAACTCGTAACTCGAAACCCGTAACTCGTAACCCGCATTATGACTTCAAAAGAAATTAGACAATCGTTTAAAGATTATTTCGCTTCAAAAGAACACCAAATTGTGCCTTCGGCGCCGATGGTGATAAAAGACGACCCTACGCTGATGTTTACCAACGCCGGTATGAATCAGTTTAAAGATATCATTCTGGGGAACGCCCCCATCAAATATCCGCGCGTGGCGGACTCGCAGAAGTGTCTGCGCGTGAGCGGAAAGCACAACGACTTGGAAGAGGTAGGACACGATACCTACCACCACACAATGTTCGAGATGTTGGGAAACTGGTCGTTTGGCGATTATTTCAAAAAAGAAGCCATCGAGTGGGCGTGGGAATACCTCACCGAGGTGGCGAAATTAGATAAAAACCGACTGTACGCCACGGTTTTCGAAGGAAGCCCTGCCGAAAATCTGGAGCGCGATGACGAAGCCGCCGGCTATTGGGAAAAATACCTGCCCAAAGAACGCATTATCAACGGAAGCAAAAAAGACAACTTTTGGGAAATGGGCGATACCGGTCCGTGCGGCCCCTGTTCCGAAATTCATATCGACCTTCGCCCCGACGCGGAACGCGAAAAAGTGAACGGACTGTCGCTCGTAAATCAAGACCATCCGCAGGTGGTGGAAATCTGGAACCTCGTGTTTATGCAATACAACCGCAAAGCGGACGGCTCGCTCGAAAGCCTGCCCGCCAAGGTTATCGATACCGGAATGGGATTTGAACGCCTCTGTATGGCCATTCAAGGCAAGCTGTCGAACTACGACACCGATGTTTTTCAACCGCTTATCCGAAAAATTGCAGAAATAACCGATTGCGTTTATGGCAAAGACGAGAAAAAAGATATCGCGATGCGTGTAATTGCCGACCACGTGCGCACCATCGCCTTTTCCATTACTGACGGACAACTGCCCTCGAACGCCAAAGCGGGTTATGTGATTCGCCGCATTTTGCGCCGCGCCGTTCGTTACGGATACACGTTCTTGGGAATGCACGAATCGTTTATGTACCGACTGTTGCCCACGCTCATCGAAACAATGGGCGACGCCTATCCCGAACTGGAGGCGCAAAAAACGCTTATCGAAAAAGTGATAAAAGAGGAAGAAGAATCGTTCCTGCGCACGCTCGAAACCGGAATCCGATTGTTAGACAGAGAAATCGTGGAGCACAAAAAATCGGGACGCGATGTGCTGGAAGGCGAAATCGCTTTTCAGCTTTACGACACCTTCGGTTTTCCGTTGGATTTAACGGAACTTATTCTGCGCGAGAATAATATGAGCGTCGACCACAAGGCTTTCGACGCCGAAATGCAGAAGCAAAAAGAGCGCGCCCGCAACGCCGCCGCCATCGAAACCGGCGACTGGGTAAAGGTTCGCGAAGGAGATACCGTGTTTGTGGGATACGATGAAACAGAATCGGAAACGCAAATCGTTCGTTACCGAAAAGTAAAACAAAAAAACAAAGAATATTATCAATTGGTGTTGTCGAAATCGCCTTTTTACGCCGAAATGGGCGGACAAGTGGGCGACAGCGGCTGGCTGATTGACGAAAACGGCGCGAAAACCGAAATTTTCGACACCAAACGCGAAAACAACCTGCCGGTGCATCTCGTTGCCAAACTTCCGCAAGAAATTGAAGCCGTTTTTGTGGCAAAAATAGATGCCGAAAAGCGCACCGCCACCGAGTGCAACCACACCGGAACGCACCTGATGCACGAAGCCCTGCGCGAAGTATTGGGCACGCACGTGGAGCAAAAAGGTTCGTACGTTTCGCCCGAAGTGCTGCGGTTCGACTTCTCGCATTTCCAGAAAATGACACCCGAAGAAATCCGCGCCGTGGAACGAAAAGTGACCGAAAAAATCCGCAGCGATTTCCGCATCGAAGAAAACCGCCGCTCAACCCTTGCCGAAGCCAAAGAGCAAGGCGCCATGGCGCTTTTCGGCGAGAAATATGGCGATGAAGTTCGCACGGTTCGTTTCGGCACCTCCATCGAACTTTGCGGCGGCACGCACATTTCCAGCACCGGACGCATCGGTACGTTCCGCATCGTAAGCGAGAGTGCCATCGCTGCCGGCGTTCGCCGTATTGAAGCCGTAACTGCCAAAAGATGCGAGGATTATCTTTATAAAATGGAAGATATGTTGCGCGATGCAAGAGAACTCGTTTCGGGACACGCGCCCGAAATTATGGTCGGTTTGCAAAAATTGGTTTCGGAAAACGACGAAATGAAGAAGCAAATTCAGGAGTTTGTGAAAGAAAAAACCGAACAGCTGAAACAGAATATCATCGCCAAGAGACAGGAAATCAACGGTGTAACCGTATTTAAAGTATTGTTGCGCATGGCGATGCCCGATGCCATAAAAGACATTGCTTTTCAGCTGAAAAACCAGTTTCCCGAAAATATGTTTTTCGTTGCCGGAACCGAACTCAACGGAAAACCCAACCTCACGGTTATGTTGAGCGACGATTTGGTTGCCCGCGGACTTCATGCCGGCACAATGGTTCGCGAAGCTGCCAAGCATATACAGGGCGGCGGCGGCGGACAACCGCACTTCGCCACTGCCGGAGGCAAAAATGCCGACGGATTGAAAATGGCAGTGGAGGAATTGGTTAACCGTATTTGATAAAAAGGTACTTTCTTAACCAAACAGCCGAAAATTTTTATTGAATTTTTCGGCTGTTGTTTTATCTGTTTATCCAGTCTATTGCATTCAGGCAACTAATCATATAAACAAGTCGAACCCGGGCATCGCCCATATTGAGCTTATCGTTCTGTAAAAATAGTGCGGCAACTAAAGGAGGAGTCAAACCGCCTGACCTTTGTAAATCTTCAGTCAAACCGTGAAATTGCGGATATTCTTTCGCCAATTCAGTTATTAAATCTGAAAATTTACCAATGGTATTCGGTTCAATAATAATCATACGTATTTCTTCGCCATCTTTGTTTAAATATCTTCCCGATCCAATGCTCAAAATGGCGCGAAAAGTGCTGATGTGTAGCACATTGAGTAATTTATTCTTTTGTTCATTCGATAGCGGATAGTTAAGTAAATTACCCTCTTCCATTGATGTGAGAACTTGCTTGTTGAACACCGCGTATCCCGCAACCTTGGCTTCAAAGGACGCGTCGGGTTGAATGCCGATTTCTTGCTCAAACAAATCCAGTAAGGCTTGCAAGTCAGACACTTCCTGTTCGGTGAAAATTTTTGTAACCGAGGGATAATCGACTAATTTATCGGATGATTTAGATGCGCATCCACACATAAAACCAATTAAGCAAAAGAAAAAAACAAATTTGTTCATGGAAAATCTTTAAAAATTATTTTTTCCAAAGATAAGCAATTATTTCACGGGTTGATATTCTCTTTTTTCATATATTTGAGAGATTTTTAAATCTCACTCGTTATGGACAAGCGCCAAATCACCCTAAAAGATATCGCCAAAGAACTCGATTTATCGCCGTCGACGGTTTCCCGCGCACTCCGAAATCATCCGGCAATCAGCAAAGAAACGAAAAATCGGGTGCAGGAATACGCCGAGCGGCATCGCTATAAGCCTAATACATTGGCGCTTCGGCTTCGCACCAACCGAAACAATACCATCGGCGTTATCGTACCGGAAATTGTTCACTATTTCTTTTCTACCGTCCTCTCCGGAATTCAGGACGAGGCGGAAAAAGAGAATTACAACCTGATTATCTGCCACTCCAACGAAGATTACAGCCGGGAAGTAAAAAGTGTGGAAACCCTTTTAAACGCGCGCGTTTGCGGTATTTTGGCATCGCAGGCGAAAACCACGAAAAAGTTCAACCATTTTCAGGACATTGTGGATAACGGAACGCATTTGGTCTTTTTCGACCGCATTTGCACCGGACTGAATACCGATAAAGTGGTCATCGACGATTATGCAGGTGCGTTTCACGCCGTTGAACATCTCATAAAAACCGGCTGCCGCAGCATTGCTTTTCTGGGTTCTACATCACACCTGCCCATTGCCAACAATCGGCGGATGGGATACGAGGATGCCTTGCGAAAACACAACATCTCCATAGAAAAAACATGGATGCAGGTGTGCGATACCATTGAACTTGCGCGCGAAATTGTGCCCGCCATGTTGAAAAGCGATCCCGTTCCCGACGCCTTTTTCTGCATCAACGACGAGGTGGCGGCGTATTGTCTTCAAATTTGCAAATCGGCAGGGTTTAAGGTTCCGCAAGACATTTCGGTTTGCGGATTCACCAATTCGTATATCACCGAAGTTACCGATCCCACATTAACCAGCGTTGACCAGCACGGTTTCGAAATGGGACAAGTAGCCGCCCGCTTATTAATCAACAGGATTGAGGGGAAAGAGACGAAAAAAGGAATCGTGAGCAAAGTAATCAAAACAAAGCTGGTTGTGAGAAACTCCACGCGTTAAGCTCTCAATGCCCCACGCCCAATGCCCAATGCACTCGATTGCATAAAAAAATCAGATTTCTCTATCCGAAAGACTCCCGAAAAACCATAATTGATTGTATATTTGCGGTATAAGCACAATAAATCATAGAAAAACATTCACATGAATAAAAAACGAATGACCTTTTGGGATGTCTGGAACATGAGTTTCGGATTTTTAGGCATCCAATTCGGATTTGCGCTGCAAAACGCCAACGCGAGCCGTATTCTGCAAACTTTCGGCGCCGATGTGGAGCACCTGTCTTGGTTTTGGCTCGCCGCGCCGCTCACCGGAATGATAATTCAGCCCATTGTCGGGCATTACAGCGACAAAACGTGGACACGTCTCGGTCGCCGCCGCCCCTATTTTCTTGTGGGAGCTATTCTCACTTCCATCGCGCTTGTACTGATGCCCAATGCCGGAATGTTTACCGCCATCGCGCCCGCCATGTTTATCGGCGCGGGTATGCTTATGATTATGGACGCGTCCATTAACATCACCATGGAGCCGTTTCGCGCTTTGGTTGCCGATTTGTTGCCGTCGGAACAGCGCACGCTTGGTTTTTCGATACAGACAACGCTTATTGGAATAGGCGCGTTTTTGGGTTCGTGGCTGCCGTATGTGCTTGCCGAGTGGCTGGGCGTGGAGAAAAACGCCGCCGAAGGGCAAGTTCCTCAAAACGTAATCTGGTCGTTTTACGTGGGTGCGGCAGTATTGCTGGCAAGCATCTTGTGGACGGTTTTTCGCACGAAAGAATATCCTCCCGAAGAGTTAATGGGCGAAGAAGAATTGACGGAAGCGGAGGAAAAAAAATCGTTTTTCGTTTCTTTGAGCGAAGATTTGCGCCAGATGCCCAAAACGATGAAGCAGTTGGGTTTGGTGCAGTTCTTTTCGTGGTTCGCGCTGTTTTCGATGTGGGTGTTTACCACGCCCGCCATTGCCGTTCACATTTACGGAGCCGATATTCACGACACTTCGTCGCAACTTTATCAAGACGCGGGAAACTGGGTGGGAATAATTTTCGGCGTTTACAACGTGGTTTCGGCTATTTACGCGTTTTTCTTTTTGCCTAAACTGGCAGCCTATTTCGGTAGAAAAACCACGCACGCCATTTCGCTTTTCATTGGCGGAATCAGCTTTCTGTCAATATTTTTCATCAAAAGCCCTATGATGCTGTTGGCGCCCATGGTGGGAATCGGCATCGCTTGGGGAAGTATTTTGGCAATGCCTTATGCCATTCTTGCCGGCTCACTTCCCGCCCGAAAAATGGGCGTTTATATGGGATTGTTCAACTTTTTCATCACTTTTCCGCAAATTATCAACGGCGTTTTCGGCGGGCCTATCGTGAAACGATTGTTCAACTCGCAAGCCATTTACGCGCTGGTAATCGCCGGCATACTTATGATTCTGGCAGCCGTTTCGGTTACGTTTGTGGAAGATAAAGACGATGTGTATAAACTTAAAAAATCATAACCCGATAATGAAAAAACTTTTTTTACTGCTTGTTGCCGCTACGCTTTTAGTTTCGTGCGGAAATAATAAGAAAACCGAAGCGCAGCTTGAAACAAATGCCCATCCCGAGTGGGTTTACGATGCCACCATTTACGAGGTGAACGTACGCCAATTCACGCCGGAAGGCACGTTTGACGCTTTCGCCGCTCATCTGCCGCGGCTGAAAGAACTCGGCGTAGATATTTTGTGGTTTATGCCCATTCAGACCATCGGCGAAAAAGAGCGAAAAGGAACGCTCGGAAGTTATTACTCCATCAGAAACTACACGGAAGTGAACAGCGAGTTTGGCTCGATGGAAGATTTCAAAAATGTGGTAAAACTGGCGCACGATAACGGAATGAAGGTTATCTTGGATTGGGTTCCCAACCACACTTCGCGCGACCATACGTGGATTGCCGAGCACGCCGATTGGTACAGATTAGACAGCTTAGGAAACCCGATAATTATGTACGATTGGACCGATATTGCGCCCTTGAACTACGAAAACTCCGAGATGCGCGCCGCGATGATTGAATCCATGCGCTTTTGGCTGCGCGAAGCCGATATCGACGGTTTCCGATGCGATGTGGCGTATGAAGTTCCCACCGATTTTTGGGTAGCGGCAAAAGATTCGCTGAAAGCGGTGAAATCGGATATCTTTATGCTTGCCGAAGCCGAGAAGCCGGAACTGAACGAATCGGTTTTCGACGCGTTTTACGCGTGGGATTTCCACCACAAAATGAACGCGATAGCGCAGGGGAAAGAAAATGCCGATTCGCTCCGATTGTCGTTGAAGCGGATGAATGAACGCTTTTCGTCCCATGCCATTCCGATGTTTTTTACCTCCAACCACGACGAAAATTCGTGGAACGGAACCGAGTTCGAACGCATGGGCGATGCCGCCAAAACATTTGCAGCGCTCACTTATCTGCTTCCCGGTACGCCGTTGATTTATAGTGGCCAGGAAGCAGGTTTAAATCGCAGGTTGCAGTTTTTTGAAAAAGACAGCATAAACTGGACGGACAACGGTGGTTTTACCGATTTGTATAAATCGCTCAACACGTTGAAAAAAGAGAATCCCGCGCTATTTTCGCAGGAAAAAGGCGGTGAAATGGTGGAAATTGGTAATAATTTGCCCGAGAAAGTGTTTTCGTTTAAGCGCGTAAAGAACAAAAACGAAGTTGTCGCCATATTCAACTTAACTGCCGAAACGGTAAAAGTGCAGTTCAACGAAGAGATTCCGGGAGCAGGTTTTGCCACTTTCCCGAAAGCAGAGGCAGCAACTTCGGCGAAGGAAATGGAGTTGAAACCGTGGGAGTATCGGGTGTTTTGGAAATAAACAATCTACTTATTCATCTTTTCTCTACTTTGTGAACAAAAACGCGTAATATATAGTTTTAATTGCAGTTACAATTAAAATCAGAGCTGTATGTGGAAAAGATTAGTTGCCGGATTTGGCGGAGCAGTTGCTCTTAACGCCCTTCACAAATATGTGAGAAAACATTTCGATGAGGTTCCCGAATTCAGTGAAATGGGAGAACAGGTTATCGATAAATCGTTGGATGCTGTTAATTTACAGGTGAAAGACCACGACAAACTTTATAACGCCACCGTTGCGGGAGATATAATTACCAACGGAATTTATTACTCGCTGACTCCTTTTAAAATGAGTTCGCTCGTGGGCGCCTTAGGCGGATTGGGAGCTATCGCGCTACCCAAGCAATTGGGTTTGGACAACAGACCTATTGCGGGGACAGACAAAAAGAAGATGATAACCGTCGGGTATTACGTGTTTGGCGCGTTGGTGGCGGCGGGTATTTATAAGGTGTTGACAATGAATGAAAATCCGAAGTAATATTACTGCACTCACCCTGAAACAAAAAATATTTTCAATTTTTTTTAAACAAAATCACATCCTATGCTGCAAAGTTGCATAACCTGCCCCTATCTTTGTATCCGTAAACATTATAAAAACTACAACGGTAATGAAAACGGATGTGAAACGAAAAGAGAAGTCAAGAGGGCAAATATCTGTTAAAGAGGATGTTACTCTGTTGAACGCCATAGAGCAAGTTGTTAACCTTTCAGATAAAAGTAATTTAAGTGACGACTTTTTTGCAAATGCCGAAGAGCAAATTTCTTATATTTGCAAAAGAATGTCAATTACCCCCATACAAGCCGTACTTTTTGCTATTTGTGTCGACAATTACGAGAGCAGAAGTTTAGGAATAGAAGAGTTGGCGGCACATTTTAAGTGCAGAAAAATAAAGATTCTCAGCTATTCAAATGCCCTCGATGATTTGCAAAGCCGCAGGCTTATCCGTTGCCGAAAAAGCAAACATTCATCCACAAGCTATTCGGTTTCGCATAAAGTTATCGATGCCTTAAAACGAAACGAGGCGTATGCTCCGAAGATCAGCCATAATATAGAATGTATAGAGTTGTTCGAAGAGTTAAACGAATTATTTGAAATGCGAAGCGAGTATGAGATATCCTATGCTGTTCTTGAACAAGAATTAACCGCTCTTATCGAGATGAGTTCGCACTTAGCTTTTACGCAAAAAATCAGGCAGTATAATCTTGCGAGTATAAATATGACGCTGCTTCTCTTTTTTTGTCATTTGTATGTAAATCAAGATGAAGAATCACCCTCTGTTTGCGATTTTAATGATTTTTACGACACAAAATCTGTGTACAGAACTCAAAAAAAATCGTTGACAAGTGGATACAATCAGTTAATCGAATATAAGCTGGTTGAAAGCGTCAACGAAGAAGGATTTGCCAGTTTAGACAGTTATAAACTCACCGAAGCGGCAAAATCAGCCTTATTTTCGGAGTTAGACATATCGATGTTGCAAGCGACTAAACCCGACAGAGAGTTGATTCTACACGAAAACATCAAGCATCGCCAACTGTTTTACAACAAACAAGAACAATCTCAAATCGAGCAACTTTCGTGTTTTATGCAACAGGAACGTTATGAACAAATCAAGCAAAACTTCTCAGAAAACAACTTTAAATATAACTTCGCGTGTCTGTTTTACGGCGCTCCGGGTACCGGGAAAACCGAAACCGTATACCAATTGGCAAAGCAGACCAAACGGAATATTATGCAAGTAAATATTCCCGAAATAAAGAGCATGTGGGTGGGAGAGAGCGAGAAAAACATAAAATCGGTTTTCGATAAATACCGGGCTTGTGTCGAGGCATCGGAAATTGCCCCCATCCTGCTTTTCAACGAGGCGGACGCCATTCTCGGAAAACGTGTGGAAGGTGCACTGCACGCCGTAGACAAGATGGAAAACAGCATTCAGAACATTATTCTGCAGGAAATGGAAACACTTGACGGTGTTTTAATCGCGACTACCAATTTCACACAGAATTTAGATGATGCCTTCGAACGCAGGTTTTTGTTTAAGATTGAATTCGGACTGCCCTGTATTGAGGCTAAATGCGCTATCTGGAAGCAGATGATTAATAACCTTACCGACGAGCAAGCACGGGAACTGGCTTCGCGTTACAATTTGAGCGGCGGACAGATTGAAAATGTCGCCCGCAAGCACATTATCGACAAAGTGGTTTGGGACCGCTCTTCTATAGATTTGTCGCTGCTGAGAGAGTATTGCGAGCAGGAAAGCATTTCGAAACGAGGAACTACTAAAACAATTGGATTTAAAGCATAATACAAACATGGCAAAAGATTTATTTAACAGGTATATTTGGTTGGTTGACACCATATACCGCTCAAAAGAGATTAGTTATGAAGAGATTAACGAAAAGTGGATGCGCAGTTTAATGAGCGAGGGCGAAGAGTTGCCGCTCCGCACTTTTCACAATCACCGCAAAGCCGTTCAAGAAATATTCGGTATAGAAATCGAGTGTAACAAACGCAACGGATATGTTTACTACATAAAAAATGTGGAGGATATCGAGAAAGGAGGCATCAGAAATTGGCTGCTCAACACCTTCGCGGTAAATAACCTCATCAACGAAAGCCACCACCTCAAACATCGCATTCTCTTCGAAGAAATCCCTTCGGGACAGCGTTTCCTTACTCCTGTTATCGAAGCTATGCGCGACGATTTTTTGGTTGAAATCACCTATCAAGGTTTCGGCAAGAACAACCCTTCGACATTTTGCATCAAACCTTATTGCCTGAAAGTGTTCAGACAGCGGTGGTATGTGGTGGCGGATGACGAAAAGAGCAACGGAATAAAAATTTACGCGTTGGATCGTGTACATGCGCTGCGCATTACCGACTCCAAATTTGTTTTTCCAAAAGAGTTTGCTCCCAAGGCATATTTTGAACATAGTTTCGGCATTATGGTAGATGAAGATTACGATGTTGAGGTAATAAAAATTAAAGCCATAGGCAGCAAGCGCAAGTATATTGAAGCGTTACCGCTGCATCATACGCAGGAGGAGATAGAGAGAACGGACTCTTATTCGGTATTCAGTTACTATCTTCGTCCGTCGTATGATTTTTCTCAGGAACTGCTCTCACACGGCAGCGAAATTGAAGTTCTTTCGCCCGATTGGTATAGAAAAACCATGAAAGAGACTATTGAAGAAATGCTCCGAATTTATCGGGAGTGATTTTAGTGATTATTTTAAGCTTATTTTTGATTCTTAAGATATTTTGTTTATTTTTGTGATTGCGGAGTTTGTAGAGTAATATTTTAAAACCGTCTTGCTATGAGTTTCAAGATAACCGTTATACCACTCGGTAAAAAGGTGTTGAAAAGAAATAAGAAATAATTAATATTTATGCTTCAATACTATTCGTGTCGTCAGTGCTACACCTCAAGTTTTGCAAAAATAATTAAATTGACACATGTTGTACCATATTTAGGCATACCTTCCTTGTATCTTTGCAGGGTAATTAACATGTAAAAAGCAAAAAATATGAAAAACGTAAAATTTCAGCCTTGGGTAGGAAAAAACTACAATGCGGGCATTAACGGAAAAAGAGTGATGGTGTTGGGCGAAAGCCATTATTGTAAAAACGAAAGTGAAGCTGTATCAAGCATAACCAACGATGTGATTTTGGATTTACTAAACCCAAATAGTGAGCACGAACACTACAAAAACACCTATACCAAATTTGAAAGGGCCATTGCGGGAAAACCCCTTTCTTTTAATGAGAAAGCAGAAGTATGGAATTCACTTGTATTCTACAACTTTGTACAATTTCCGATTTCATCTCCACGTGTACCGCCAACAAGAGAGCAATTTGCTGATTCGGAAAAAGCTTTTTTTGAAGTTTTAGAACAATACCGTCCACATTGCCTATTGGTTTGGGGTAAGCGCATGTATGATAATCTGCCTAACAAAGGATACCGGTCAGATGACTTTAAGTTGCCCGATGGAACGATCAATGAAACTTGGAAATATCCACTTTCTGACGGTCATGTTGTACAGGTTTTACGCATCATGCACCCTTCGGCAGCATTTACGCCGGAATTTTGGCACAAAGCCATTCACTCATTTATCCAACGCCTTTAAGAACAAAGAACAATGAAACCCTTAATCATAGCCTTACTCGTCTTCCTCCTGCCGGCGAGTATTAACCCTCAAAAAAAGAATAAACGTATGGAAAAACAAAATTTCTATTGTGAGTATTGCGGACATAACTTCCCCACTGCACGCCTATTGGTTAGCGCGCCTTGCCCGCGCCATCCCGACGGAAGCAATAAAGGAAAACACAAACTTTACGAAGGCACCGAAAAAAGCAAATACACTTGTCGCTTTTGTGGAAGACAATTCCCCTCCATTTTAGTAATGACCGGTGGAACGTGTACTTATCACCCCAAAGGGAGTAATAAGGGAAGGCATTCGCCGGCGTTGTAGAATGAGATTCTTAAATATAATAATTTAAACCAATAAATATGGATAGTACTTTATCTTCAAAATTGACACTATATGATATACTTGCAATGCTTGTACCTGGCGCACTTATCTTAATTTGGATAAATATTGTTATTGGAAAGTGCTTTTTTGGTGACGAATGCCAAGCTAATAATTGGACAGACAGCATATTGTACGTTTCAGGAAGTTATATAGTAGGAATCGTATATTGCAGGTTTATTGAATTTATATGGAACCTTTTGCCATTCAGAAATAATGAAAATGACATTGTGAGTTCTTTGGATGATGTTGCTTCAAAAATACATAACATTAATTATTTACCTCAAAAAGAAGAAAGTAAAGAAAATAGAATTATTCTCGATTTTTATAATGAAGCTTATGCCTTTGTTTCAAAAAATACTTACCGAAATGTAATTGAGGTTTTAGAGAGTCAATTTGCTTTTCTAAGAAGTATGCTGCCAATTGTAATTATTTACTTTACACTTCTCGTCTCTTGTGCAACGAAAGAAAAACTTCAATATGTTTTAGGATTAACAGAGGATTACGAAAATATACTCGTTGTAATCTATGTAATTGGCTTTTTAATAGTTCTTATATTGATGTTATTATCAATGAGGTTTATTCAGCACAAAATATATAATATCGTTTGGGAAGATTACGAATATCTTTCAAGAATAAATAGCAAAGAACAGGATAGTCCAAAAGAGAGCAAGTAGGTTTTCTATGGAATAATATCAACACCAACTATGATTCATATAAAAACTCATTAAATTAAAACATAACAATAATGAAAGAAAATTTTGAAAGCATTCTGACAACCTTGTTAGAAAAACGAGAAAGCTCTGATAATAAAGACATTAATTCAATTTTAGATGAATTGGAACTGTCGCCTGAGGGCAAAGAAAAACTAAGAGAAACAAATGAAATTATCGATTTGTTTACCCAAAAAGCTACCTCGTTGGAGGAGGCTAAATGCGAAGGAAAAACGCGCAAACGCTGGATGATGGATCAAATAGATGTAATTACCGAAAACTGCACCGAAGAAGAGAAGGCAACAGTAGTAACCGCCATCTCAAACGCCACAGAACAAGCTATTGAATTTGGGTTAAATGACAATACTAAAGAATAAAAGCCATGAAATACGAAACATACAACGAAGAATCGGGCGTGAATGAATTTCACAACGAATTTGAAAATCAAATAACCCATATCTCTGCGCTAAACTCACTATTGACGGGGGAAGAATTGGTAAAAGAAGAAATTTCTTTTATCAAAGATTTCAAAGAGGTTAAAGACTTCTTGGAGCTTCCGCTTAATGATCCGCGAGAAGCCGATTTGAAAAAACTATTTGCTGCCGCATTGATTAAAGCCGAAGAAAACGGATTGCTATCAGAGCTGGAACTTTCGGATAAATCGCCAATGGCAATTGCCTCTTTGGTGGACGAAAGTTTAACTCGCCTAAAAATATCTTACCAAACCGGAGAAGGCATTTTAGATCCTATCGAGGCAGCCGAAGCATTAATTGACAGAGTAGCTGTCAGAACAATTTCTGTGGTGGAAAAAGTTATTGAAAAGGGAGTGCCCCTTGCAGTGGATGGACTCTGTAAAATGTTAATCGAAGCTTACCCGCCTGCAATAGCAATAGTACCCTTGATAAAAAAAGCAGAGAAGTTTGTAACGGAAAAAGCTAAACAACTTGCCAAAAAGGGAATAGAACAAATTGCGAAAAGCGCAAAGAGCGCAGTTCGTAATCTTGCGGAAAATACGAAAAAGGTTGCGCAAAAAGTATTGGATTGGTTGACCGTATAATTTAAAAAACAAAGAAATGCAATTACAAGCAAAGGCGAAGCCTGTAAAAATTCGCATTCAATCGGGCGGGGAGGAACATTTCTCGCTCGATCAATTGAAAAGCAACTTCTGTATCGATGACATCAAACCCTTACTCGATAACCGACTGTCTCGTTGGCTAAAACAACAAAGAAAGGAAGATTTGGCACAGAAAATCGACGAGTTCGATAAAGAGAGCTTAGATAATTCTACCGGTTGGTTTAATTTTATTGAAATATTTTTTGAAGATGAAATAAGAGTAAACGGACTTTCTTCGCTAATTGACTTGGCAAAACATTGGACAGAAACACATCCCTACAAGAAAAACGGGCTACGTCTCTACGAATATTTACTACACAAAGATTTAGAAGCCGCCAAATATCTGTACTATAACAATTATTTTGAAGAAAAAAATTGGTTTGAGATATTTTCGAGCTTTGAAGATAGTTTGCAAGATGCCGAAATTATGTATATTTTAGGTGATTTCTATTACAATGGAAAACATGTGGTTATGAATAAATCCAAAGGAGTTGAGTTTTTTCGTAATTCCACAAAAAAAGGTTACAAGCCAGCCATAGAAAAAATAGGTCAAATTACAGAAGAGTTGCAAGAGAAAGAGCAAAGAGAGAAAGAGCAAAGAGAGAAAGAGCAAAGAACAAGCAAGCAACAAGAAAGATACAGAGAAATAAAGGAGGTTGAATTATATGAAGCTTTAGAAAAACAAATCATATTGGCGAGAGATGCTACTAAGTCTCGTTTTAATGGGCTAAAAGAATCAAAAATTAGATCCTATATTTTAGCATGGCAACATATGCCATTCAGTTCATATGACCTATCTAGCATTAAGTCTTATAGCGAAAGAGGGCTCTTGGTGTTTTTAATTAGAGCAGGAGAAATTTACAATGTTGTTGATAGTGATTTGCCTATGGCCTTAAGAATAGCAGAAGGACTTTTAACTGATAGGATGATCCCCTTTTCTCATGAAATCGCTTTTATTTTTGCGCTTATTCATATCAAAAAAGGAGAAAATAAAGTTGCGCATAATATATTTAAGTTGCTTATAGATAATGGCTATGAATCTTTCAGAATAAATAAAAGCAATCCTCTGTTTTTTTCGCTGACTCCAAGTTTTAACAAGTTAGATCTTGGAGAACAATTAAAAACTGTAATAGGCACTCTAATTAGATAAACTATGAAAAAAAACTCCGTATTATCTGATTTACAACGGATGATAGATGTAAATACACCTATTGTCTATATTCACGACCATGATTTTGTTCGTGTAGATGAATTGATTTCTTCAGTAATCGGTGACAATACTGTTTTCGAATGGAATCCAGCAACCGGTACTACGAATTTCCGCACTAAAGTATCTATGGGAGCGGGGGAGCAACAGACACTGGATAGTTTTCTCAGCGAAAAATATAACGAAGAAGTTGTACGTAAAGATAAGTATTTGGTATTGCGTGAAATACAAGATTTTATTGAGAATGCAAAAGTGAAAACACTGTTACAACTAATGTCACAGCGTCGATTGTATGATCTCGATTATAATACTACCGTCATTATCACATCATCGGTGTTGAGAGTACCACAGGAAGTTGAAAAGTACGTTTCGTATTTAGAAATACCTCTCCCAAAAGATGATGAAATAAATAGGCTAATTACCGAACACGTAGAAATCAATTATTACACCAATTTTGACGAAAAAGACAGAGAAAAGCTAATGCCCACGTTAAAAGGCATGACTCCGTATGAAATAGATCGCATGCTTGATATGGCAATGAGCAGCAATGGTTCGTTAAGCGCTGAAGATACCGGCATGATACTTCGGCAGAAAAAATCGATGGTGAAAAAATCCGGTTTACTGGAACTGATAGATACGCCCGAAAGCTTAGATAGCATAGGAGGATTAAATGCCTTAAAAGAGTATTTAACCAAGAAGTCTAAGATTATGGCAAATCTCTCAAAAGCCGAAAAGTTCGGAGTTTCTGTGCCCAAAGGCGTTTTTATTGTCGGTATGCCGGGATGCGGAAAATCTCTCTGCGCCAAAGCTTCAGCATCTCTATTTAATGCTCCGCTTCTAAAATTAGACATGGGCAGCATGATGGGGAAATATGTGGGTGAAAGCGAAGGAAATCTCCGCAAAGCAATAAAAATAGCCGAAGCAGCAGCCCCTTGTGTGTTGTGGATAGATGAAATAGAAAAAGGCCTTTCGGGAATTGGTGGCAACAATGATATTATGACACGTATGTTTGGTTATTTCTTATCGTGGCTTCAAGACAAAAAAAGCAGCGTATATGTAATAGCCACAGCCAACAATGCCAACAAACTGCCTCCCGAATTAAAACGCAAAGGACGATTCGACGAAATATTTTGTGTAAATCTACCCAACGATGAAGAACGACATGCTATTTTCGAAGTACATCTAAAAAATAAAAAACAAAACAACCTATTGAACAAAGGTGATTTTTCCTCATTAAAACAAGCTACCAACGGATTTAACGGCGCAGATATAGAATCCGTAGTTAATGAAGCCTTGGAGGAGTGTTTTTTAAGTAACGAACAGGAATTGACAATAGATATATTGGAGAAAATTGCAAAACAAACCATCTGTATATCTAAATCGAGCAAACAACAAATCGAGGAAATGGAAAAAGCTTTCAAGGAAAATAATTTTAAAGACGCTACAACGGGCAAAATAACACAGTAATTATATTTTAACAGTTTTAGCACACCCATCGCCTAACTTTGTCCTCCGAAAAAACAATACAAATTTAACGGACAAAAAAATGAAAAACTATCCCAACACCATTATTCCCCAAAAAAGCCGGGGATTTTTAGGCATCGGCATCGAGTGTGCTGCTTCTTCACGAAATATCGGTACCATTTGGCGTTCCGCCCAAGTGCTGGGCGCAGACTTTATGTTTATTATCGGCAAGCGCTATGAAACCATGAAAACGGACACTATGAAATCATGGCGACATATTCCGCTGTTTGAATATCCCGATTTATCGCATTTTCTGCAATCCGCACCCAAAGGAGCCACCCTTGTTGGTGTTGAATTGGACGAACGCAGTCAACCGTTGATGAGTTACAAACATCCGCAACAGGCTGTCTATCTGTTGGGTTCGGAAGATCGGGGTCTATCTCCCGAGGCGTTGCAAGCGTGCCACCATGTGATACAGATTCCGGGCAAATTTTCACTCAACGTGTCGGTGGCGGCATCGGTCGTACTGTACGACCGGTTATTGAAAAATAGTGTGTGAGTACGAAAGACAGCTTACTTCACTGAATATTGAACGCGCTTTGAATGAGAAAAGAGAGTGAAAAAATATCTTCTCACTCTCTTTCCAAAATAAAACTCTACTTTTATTTCCGGTAATCGTAAAATCCGACTCCGGTCTTTCTTCCCAATAAATTGGCGCGAACCATTTTGCGAAGCAACGGATGCGCGCGGTATTTATCGTCGCCAAATTCGTGGTGCAGCACCTCCATAATGGCGAGGCAGACGTCTAAGCCCACCAAATCTGCCAGCGCGAGTGGTCCGATGGGGTGTCCGGCACCCAGTTTCATCGCCTCGTCAATCTCTTCTTTCGATGCCACGCCGTCGGCCAATGCGCCGATACCTTCGTTAATCATTGGGATAAGCAGGCGGTTGACCAAAAAACCGGGCGCTTCGTTTACCGTTACGGGTACTTTGCCGATTTTTTTGGCGATGCCCTGCACGCAGTCGAAAACGCTGTCGGCGGTGAGTTGTCCTTTGATTACTTCCACCAATTTGAGCACGGGTACGGGATTGAAAAAGTGCATACCGATTACCTTTTCGGGACGTTTGGTACACGCCGCGATTTCGGTAATGGAGAGCGACGATGTGTTGGAAGCCAAAATACAATCGGCGTTACACGCTTCGTCCAACTCGCGGAAAACGCGTTTTTTCAACTCCATATTTTCGGCGATGGCTTCAACCACCAATCCGCAATCTTTGATGTCGTCGTACGACAATGTGGTTGAGATACGACCGAGAATCTGCGATTTCTCGTCTTCGCTCAACTTCTCTTTCGCCACCAGTCTCGACAAGCTTTTGTCGATATTTTTTACCGCGTTTTGAAGAAACTCGTCCGACAGGTCTTTCATAACCACATCGTAACCGCTTTGCGCGAACGCTTGTGCAATGCCGTTACCCATTGTTCCGGTTCCTATAATTCCTATTTTCATGTTTATGTTTATTATTGTTCAAAAAGTTGTTTAATCTTATTCATTGGCAAAAACATTTTTTTGTTATCGTGAAATTCCAAGAAATCGTATTTCCGATAAAACGTTCTTGCCTCATCATCGAGAGGATCCACGAGAATCGCAAACGAACCAATACTTTTGGAAGCTTCGTAGCTTCTTCGAAGAGCGTCCAACAGCAGCTTCACACCTATTCGCTGTCCTTGAAAGCGCTTGTCCACCGCCAATCTGCCCAAAAGTGTTGCCGGAAGGGTTTGATAAGAAGCGGGAAGTTTCTTCTTCATCTCTTCCGGAAGATTTTCCAATGAAATGCCGCTGTTTGAAAGGGTATAATATCCTTTTACCGTCATGTTCTCACCATCTGCAAGAACAAAACAAGCCGATAGTTTTCGTTTCATATCTTGCCCGGCTTGTTTTCGTAAGTACTCGTCAAGCAAAGGTTTACCGGAAGAAAACGAAGATTTCTGATGTTCCTTGCGAAGAAGTTCGGTCAGATAGTTCATTTAGATACTTCTTTTTTGTATTCTTCGGCAGCCTCCATCAGAACAGAGCTTTGAGAAAGTTGCCGGGTAACAGCCTGATAGAAAATTTCCGCATCGCGACGAGAGAGTGTGATTTGTTCGTTCTCCGCCACAATTTCTTTGGCTTTTTCTTGTGCTGCCGAAAGAATAAAATCCGTCAGGTTTCGAAATCCTCCCAATGAAGCCGCTTTTTCGAAAAATTGCTTTTGCGCTTTTGGTAAACGGGTATCAAAGCGCGAAAGCGTCTCTTTTTTTATGGATTTTGTAGTCATTTTTCGATTCTTTTCTGCAAATATACGGATAATTTCCGTACGATAGAGTAGCTGCCGGCTTTTTATTTCCCTTTATACTCCACCTTCTCTTTCTTCAAAAAGGCGTTCATTCCGCTTTTTTGGTCTTCCGTTTCGAAACATTGGGCAAAAAGTTCCACCTCCAGTTCAATTCCTTTGTCGATGGGCAAATCCCAGCCGTTGTTGATGGCTTCTTTCGATTTTTGAACCGCTATGGGCGCCTGTTTCGCGATAGCTTGCGCCATAGCTTTTGCTTCGTCCATCAGCGATTCGGGAGCGGTAACCTGATTTACCAACCCGATAGCCAACGCTTCGTCTGCCGAAATTACTTTTCCGGTGAAAATCAGTTCTTTTGCTTTGGCAAACCCGACAAGGCGAGCCAGACGCTGCGTTCCCGAAAATCCGGGTGTGATGCCCAACCCCACTTCGGGTTGCCCAAACTTGGCTTTTGCCGATGCAATGCGGATATCGCACGCCAGCGCCAATTCGCTTCCGCCGCCCAGCGCGAAACCGTTTACGGCAGCGATTACGGGTTGTGGACAGGTTTCTATTTTTCTGAAAACCGCCGAGCCTTTCGCCCCAAAAGTCTTTCCGCCGTCGTAATTGAGGGCGGACATTTCCTGAATGTTGGCTCCGGCAACAAACGCGCGGTCGGCTCCGGTGAGGATGATTACGCGAACATCTTTATCGCCCGACAACGTTTCAAAAACATCGCCCAACTCTTGCAACAACGCACTGTTCAGCGCATTCAACGTTTTGGGTTCGTTGATGGTTACTGTCGCGATGTGATTTTCTTTTTGTATGATTACTTTTTTTTCTTCCATATTTTTCAGCTGATTCGTAAATAAGTAGGTCTTTTTATTTTTAGACTCATTTTTTCCGTTAAATCTCTATTTAAGCATTCTCAATTATCAATCCTGCATCAATACCTAAAACCGAGTGTAACTTCTTTGCGAGTTTCATAGAAATGTTACGCTTGCCGGATATTACCTGCGAAAATGTATTTTCCTTTATATCCAATATTTCCGCGGTTTTGCGTTGGTTTAGTCCTTTTTTTCGCATTTCTTTTTCAATGGTAACCAACAACGGATTTTTAACTTTCAATAACTCGAAATCCGTATAAATACTTTCGTAATCGGCTAACATTATTCCTATGCGCCCTAATTCCCTCGTAAATTCGTTGTCGGATTCGGGATTTGCAAGATAACCATTGACAGTAGCATACTTCAACAGTTTTTCGCTGTACGCTTTCACTCGGTCAAAAGTTTTTTTGTCAGCGATTTCCACCATCTCTTTAAATCTAAATTCCATATTCTAAATATTTTCAATGTTTTGTATTTTATCGTACTCCGCGTGTGTTCCACAAAAGCGGATATACATGACACCCATCACAAAAACCACAAGAACCACAAATCGATATCTGTTTCCTTTGATATTGAAAACATATCTTCCATTGCCAACATAATCGGCGTCCGGAAAAATTTCTTTCAATTGGTTGTGGTCTTTTATATCGGCATATTCTGAAATATCGAGCCACCGCTGCACAGACTTGCGTGTATCGCCGTGTCTTCTCACAAAATCATCCAATAATTTCTTATTTTGGATTTTCATACTCTAGTGCAAAGATAATATAAAACTTCACAAGTTGAGAAGTTTTATCGGTGTTTTATCGTTTTATGTGAATCGGGCATAAAGATATGGAGGAAAAGTGCGCAATGCGGTTTCAAGCCGCACTGCGCGTTATTCAATACTGGTGGAGACGCGAAGCATCGCGTCTCTACCAATTCATAACTTATAACTTCTTAACTATTATCGCAGTTCCCATACCTCCGCCGATGCAGAGCGACGCCAGACCGAGGTTTTTGTTGTACATTTTCAGTTCGTGAACCAGCGAAACCAAAATGCGGTTGCCCGACGCGCCGATGGGGTGTCCCAACGCGATGGCGCCGCCGTGAATGTTGGTATGTTCGTCAATCCATTCGCGCGAGACGCCGTGCTCGTCGCACAAGCTTTTGATTACGCCAAGCGATTGAGCGGCAAAGGCTTCGTTGAGCTCGATGATTTCCATATCCGACAGTTTCATATCGGCGCGCTGTAACGCTTTGCGAATGGCGGGAACGGGACCCAATCCCATTACCGACGGGTCAACGCCGCTTTCGCCAAAGGCTACGATTTCTGCCATCGGAGTTAATCCGTATTTTTTTACCGCTTCTTCGTCGGCAAGCATTACGAACGATGCGCCGTCGTTGATTCCCGAAGCGTTTCCGGCAGTTACCGTTCCCTCCTTTTTGAACGCGGGACGCAGTTTTGCCAATCTTTCGGGCGTGCTGGTGCGGTTGGGGAATTCGTCTTTATCGAAAACAATGGTTTCTTTGCGCGTAACGATTTCCACGGGAACAATCTCCTCCTTGAATTTGTCGCCGTCCACCGCCGCGATGGCTTTTTGTTGCGATTTGAACGAAAAATCGTCTTGCTCTTCGCGCATGATGGAGAATTTTTCCGCTACGTTTTCGGCGGTAATTCCCATATGATAATCGTTGAAAGCATCTGTCAGTCCGTCGTTTACCATATGGTCAACGGCTTGCATATTGCCCATTTTGTATCCGGCGCGTACGCTTCCGGGCAAGATAAATCCGGCGTTGGTCATCGATTCTGTTCCTCCTGCGATAACCACCGATGCCATTCCAGCGGCAATGTCGGTATAGGCGTTCATCACGGCTTTCATTCCGCTGCCGCAAACCATATTGATGGAGTAAGCGGTTTTTTCGGCAGGAATGCCCGCGCCGATAGCGCATTGGCGTCCAACGCCTTGTTTGAGACCGCCCGAAAGCACGTTTCCAACGATTACGGTGTCGATATTTTCGGGGTTGATTTTGGTTTCATCGATAATGGATTTAATTACTTTCGCGCCCATTTCGGCTGCGCTGAACGATGATAAACTTCCCATAAATTTTCCTATGGGTGTACGTTTTGCTGAAACGATAAATATTTTTTTCATTTTCTCAGATTATTGAATGTGATTATTTTGTATTAATTACGCATCGGTTGGATGTTATCGGCGAAAATTAAGTTCGCATCCGTTGCGGCAATGATGTCTTCTTTGGTAAATTCGGGATGAATTTCGGTTACCAGCAAGCCTTTGTCGGTTACTTCAATCACGCACATTTCGGTAACAATCATATCTACCTGACCTTTCGCGGTAAGCGGAAGCGAGCATTTTTTCATAATTTTGGGATTTCCTTTTGCCGTGTGCTCCATCGCCAAAATCACTTTGCGCGTGCCGGTAAGCAAATCCATCGCGCCGCCCATTCCGGGCACCATTTTTCCGGGGATATTCCAGTTGGCGAGGTCGCCTTTTTCGTCCACTTGCAGGGCGCCCAACACGCTGATATCTACGTGTCCGCCGCGAATAATGGCAAACGATGTGGCGCTGTCGAAACTTGCCGCGCCTTTATCGGGAAGCACCCATCCGCCTCCGGCGTTGCTGTAATGCGGGTTTTCCTCTCCGGGTTGGGGCGTTCTGCCCATTCCCACCATTCCGTTTTCCGATTGCAAGGTTACGTGCACGTTGGGTTGCAAATAGTTGGGAACCAGCGTGGGGAGTCCAATTCCGAGATTTACAACGTCTCCGTCTTTGAGTTCTAATGCCACACGTTTGGCAATAACTTCTCTGATTTGATTTTTGTCCATAAAAACTTAGATTTTAGATTTCAGATTTTAGATTTACGATTTAAGACTGATTTGCAAGACTAATAAATCGTAAATCGTATATCCCAAATCGTAAATTATTTATTGATTTTTCTTTCCATTTCCTGCGCGATAAACGAAGCCACATCATCGGCGAACGTGTTTTGTCCGAAACCGGCATCGTAACCAAGTTCTTTTGCCAATTCGTGAGAAATACGCGGTCCGCCGGCGCACAAAATTACTTTATCGCGTAAGCCTTCCGCTTCGAGCATTTCCACCAGTTCTATCATATTTTTGATGTGCACATCTTTCTGGGTAACGGTTTGCGACACCAAAAGCGCGTCGGCATTTGTTTCGATGGCTTTGGCAATCAGCTCTTCGTTAAGCACTTGGCTGCCCATATTGATGGCTTCAAACATTCTGTATCGCTCCAACCCGAAACGTCCGGCAAAGCCTTTCATATTCATAATGGCGTCGATGCCCACGGTGTGCGCGTCGCTTCCGGTACTCGCGCCCACCACCACCAATTTGCGACCGATATTCTCTTGGATGAAATCGTCGGTTTCTTCCATACTCCACTTGGTGGACGCCACCTTGGGAACGTGAATTTTGGTGTAGTCGATATTTCCGGTGTAGCTTCCGTAGCAGTTGAAAAAGGTAAAACCTTCGGTTAACTCTTTGAAGTACACCACTTGCGGGTTGTCGAATCCCATTTGCCGAAGCAATTGTTTGGCAGCTTCGGTCGCTTCGTCGCCGGCGGGAACGGGCAGCGTGAAACTCAGTTGAGTTTTGCCGTCGTTCATTGTGTCGCCGTACGGTTTGATTTTTGTGAGGTCTAACGTTTGGTCGAAATCGTTAGAACGTGTATTGTATAATCCTTCGCTCATAATTAATCGTGTTTCGTGTTTCGTGTTCTGTGTTTCGCGTTCATCATTATTTCCACAAACGGATTGTAATAATGCGCTCCTTTCAACGATACGCCCGACAATCCTTTACCACCGTCTTTGGGACGTTTAACTCCGCCGAAAATTCCTTTTTCCAACGCGGAGAAAAGACCCTCTTCTTGAAGTTCTTCGAGCAAGTCGATGGTTTTGTTCAGCACCTCTTTGGCTCTAGTTTGGATGATACCGTTTTCTTTAAACTCCACCTCTTCGCCGATGTTACGCATATTGTTGAAGATGTATTTGGCGTTTTCGATAGAGAGGTATCGGTCGCTCATAAACGGCGTGTGAATGGCCTCGGTGGGCATTCCGAGAAGTTGAATGCCTTGCGATGTCCACACGCCAATCATATTGAAAAGCGCGTCTTGCAAATGTCCTCGGAAAATGTTTCCGGTCATAAATTTGGTGGGCGGCATATATTTGAGCGGCGCTTTTGGGAAAATTTCGCGCGTCATTTGCGCTTGTGCCAATTCGTAGAGGAAACCGTTTTCGAGGTCGGGATCCATTTCGAAAGCGTGCCCGAGTCCCATTTGCTCTTCGGGAAGTCCGGCCAGCAGCGCCAATTGTTCGTTAATGAGATCCGACGCCAGCACGGTGTGCGCCTCTTCCACGGCGTCGGCGGTGGTGAGGTAGTTGTCTTCGCCGGTGTTGATGATTACGCCCGCGAATCCGTTGATGGTGCGCGAGATAAACTGGTCAACCATTGTGCGCTGCATATTGATGTCGCGAAAGAGAATGCCGTAGAGGGCGTCGTTGAGCATCACGTCTAAGCCTTCGAGGGCGCCCATCGCGGCAATTTCGGGCATACACAATCCGGAGCAGTAATTGCACAGGCGGATGTATCGGCCCACTTCTTCGCCCACTTTGTCGAGCGCGCGGCGCATAATCCGAAAGTTTTCCTGTGTGGCGTAGGTTCCGCCGAAACCCTCGGTAGTGGCGCCAAAGGGAACGTGGTCGAGCAAACTTTGTCCCGTGGTGCGAATTACGGCAATAATATCGGCGCCCTGGCGCGCGGCGGCTTCGGCCTGTACCACGTCTTCGTAAATGTTTCCGGTGGCCACAATTACATACAGATAGGGTCGGGTGCCTTCGCCAATGGTGTTGAGGTAATGTTCGCGTTTGCGCCTGCGTTGTGTGATTTGCTCAATGCTGGCGTTGACGAACGGTTTCAGCGCGTCGGCAATTTCGTGCTGCGAACGAAACGGAAACGAGGTGATGTCTAACTCGTCCGACGCTATTTTTTCGGCGATTTGCTGCGGCGATTGTCCGGTCGCGATAATGGCGCTTCCGAGGAAGAAGAGCGCTCCGTGTTCCAGCACGTTTTTCTTTTTCAGGTCGTCCACCAATACGTTCGGGAGGGGAATACCGTCCGCGTCCACGTCGTCGATACCCACCAGGCGGCATAGCGTTCTTTCTACCGACACGGTGGTGTAGTTGTCGGCAAATTGTTGCACGTTATCGGCAATTTTTTTTGCAATGCCGCGCGCTTGTTCCACTTTGTTGAAGTCTATTCCTACTTTGCTTTGCATATAATATAGGTATTATATTATTGATTTAAAAATTCATTATTCATATAGCCCGAAGTTGCGTACATTATTAATTTTGAGTACCGCCTTACAGGCGGATGCAACTCTTGTTTTTCACCGCAAGTCGCCGTTTCACTCTGACTTACGGTTATGAAAATCCGGCTTTCCAAGCCATTAACTTGTATTGTTTATAATCAAACTTTTCCTTCATTTATTCAGATATTTTCGGGTTTTCTGTAATACTTCACTGTCTACTCCAATTATCTCCGCAATTCTGATTGCTTCGCGCGGCACATCTTTTTCGGTTGTT
>CAZKZB010000004.1:0-98378 GCA_964557135.1 uncultured Petrimonas sp.
TGTTTAGAGTTTTACCCGAAGGGTAATATTTTCATAACCGTATGCAATCCGCCGATAGGCGGAGCAGCTTACGGAAGAAATAACCCCTGAACCGTCCGCCTGAATTGAAAATCGGCGGAGCCAAAGGCGGCACATAAAAAGTTCGACCACTTCGGGTCGGGTTGAGGTGGGGATACTTCTACCGTAGGTCGCCGTCCGCCAGCTGGCGGATAACGAAAATAACACCTTTCAGGTGTAATGTTACTGTAAATTAAGCATATAATAAATTAATCAAGATAATTTCTACTGTGTCGCACCACCTGATTATAGACTTTTTCTCATCGAATTTATATGCAAATTGCTTCTAATTAGTTAGTCATCACAAAATCAGTATGAGGGGCTTCTCTGGGAAGAAAAAAAGAACAGAACTGATTCTTTTAATTCTGCTTTTTTTAAGTTTATTTAATGAACGTCTGTCGTAGAAAAAATTGTTTAAAAAAGTGTTGTATATGTGAGAATTAGGTGGAATTTATACTCGTGTAGTTATAATTTATAAAATAAATGCTTCTATTGTACAAATTTTTGTTTTATTAGTTATAAAATTATGAGATAAAGTATATTTATTTTGTGCGTTTTATTGTCTATTACATTTTAAAAATTACTTACTATGAGAAAATTTATTCTATTTCTTGCGTTTATTGCCATCTCGGCAATATTTATCACTTACTCCTGTTCAAGTGATTTAAATCTCAACGTTGATGAAAATGCCGTTGTTACTAACACAGATACTCGTTTGATTAGCGATGACTCAACGATCGAGTATTGTGGTGATGTGAAGGTCGTTAGACTGCTGGCAGGACAGCATTATGAGGCGGGCACAGTTACCGTAGGTAACGATTATGACAATTTATATGTTACCTATGAGACTACTAACGGTTGGAACATGAAAGGATTACATCTTTTTGTTGGTGATTGCGACAAACTCCCCACAAATAAACCTGGTAATCTTGTTCCGGGACAATTCCCTTATAAGGTGTCGTTCGATATGCTCAAAACAATCTACACTTTCGTAATTCCGTTGGAAGAATTACCTGATTGTTACTGTGTTGCAGCTCACGCAAATGTTGTAAAACTCGACTCAGAAGGTGAGGTTATTCAAAGCGAAACGGCTTTCGGTGAGGGTGAAAAAGTAGGCAAAAATTGGTTTATGAAATTCGATTTTTGTATTCAAGCTTGTGACGAAGAACCACCGGGAGAAGACGATAATTGCTGGCAAGAAGAAACTGCTTGGGGTAATGGCATTCGTTACGTAAAGAAAGGGAACTGGGCAATGTATACTCCTTACTTCAAAGACGATGCTCCAGATGTTGGCGATATTAACTCGCCGGTAGAACTTTTGGCCGGACAACATCATGTAGCCGGAGAAATTGTCTTTTCAGCGGTTACAGATGGAAAAATAACCATAACCATTACATTAAAAGACGGATGGGAACTGCAAGATGTGGGAGAATCGGTAAAAATTCAAGGTTATGCTACTTCTCCACCATCAAAAAATCCGGCACCCGGACAATTTGAATATAAAGGAACAAAATTGACATTGGAGGTTGACTTTTACAGATACTATGGTATTCATTTAGATGTACGTAAAAAAGTAGCTTGTGAATAAGACAAGATAAGAATAGCAATGTGAAAAGGTGGAGATCTCTCCACCTTTTTTCTTACTTTGCACAGAGCTAACTTACAAGTAGCGGATAATACGAATAGTACAGGGTTACATGATTGAAGATGTAAGTCCGCTGATTGTCAGTGATGTGTAGGGTGGCTAAATGTAAATGTCTGTTTAATATGCGTTTTCCGATTACTGCATTACTTTTAAAACACCCCTTTTTTATGTCATTCTGTTAAAAACTCTAAGCTTTCTACAACTCCAACAACTCCTTTTCTCCGCTACTTCTGCCGAAAAGCATTTCGGTGGGGTTTTCGAGCAGTTGTTTTACCCGTACTAAAAATCCTACCGATTCGCGGCCGTCAATTACCCGATGGTCGTAAGACAGCGCTACGTACATCATGGGGCGGACAACAATCTGCCCGTCCACTACCACCGGTCGGTCTATAATATTGTGCATGCCCAAAATGGCGGATTGCGGCGGATTGATAATGGGCGTGGACATCATGGAGCCGAAAATGCCGCCGTTGGTTACCGTAAACGTTCCGCCGGTCATTTCGGGAATGGATAATTTGCCGTTGCGGGCTTTGTCGGCCACTTCGGCAATGGCTTTTTCAATTTCGGCCAATCCTAGGCTTTCCACGTTTCGAATAACGGGAACCATCAATCCTTTGGGCGTGCTCACGGCTACCGAAATGTCGGCGTAATCGTATGTGGTGGTGTTTTCGCCTTCCATCATCGAGTTTACGTTTGGAAACTCCTGTAACGCTATGGAGCAGGCTTTCAGGAAAAACGACATCATGCCCAGCTTAATTCCATGTTTTTCAACGAATTTGTTCTGGTGTTTTTTGCGCAAGTCCATAATCGGTTTCATGTCCACCTCGTTGAACGTGGTGAGCATGGCCGTTTCGTTTTTTACGGAAACAAGTCGCTCGCTTAGTTTTCGGCGCAACGCGCTCATTCTGTCGGTTTTCGACTCGCGTGAAGCAGGTTTCCTCAATCCGCTCGCGGCGCTTATACCATCGGCTGCCAGCGCGGCTTCCACGTCGGAGCGCTTCAGTCGGCGCAATCCGTTCATGACGTCTTCCAGCGATAAGTCGTTTTCTTCCATCACCCGTTTGGCCAGCGGAGTAACTTTCACGCTTTCGTAGCCTTCGGGAGCGGGTTTCGCTTCCGCTGCGGGAACTGTTGTTTTTACCGGTTCGGCTGTTTTCTCCGCTGCCGGTGCCGGTGCAGGTTTTTGTTCCACGGGTTCGGCGGACTCTTCCGGCTGTACCGATGTGTCGATGGTGCAGGCAACCGCGCCTACTTCCAAGCTATCGCCTTCCGCGGCTTTCAACGATATTTTTCCCGCTTCGTCGGCAACTAAGGTCAGTGTTGCCTTTTCCGATTCTAATTCGGCTATTTCTGTGTTTTTTCTGACTACATCACCGTTTTTCACAAGCCATTTGTAAAGTTCTACGTGTGAAATGGATTCGCCGGGACTAGGGACTTTTATTTCTATTATTGACATAATATTCAATTTACGATCCGCCAGCGGGCGGACAAGTTTTACGATTTACGATTGAGATAACAAACAATAGCTTCTAATTTCTGACTTCTGATTTCTAAAATTTATTCCATCGCTTCTTTAATAATTTCCGCCTGATGGATTTTGTGCAATGCCGTTAATCCTTCGGCGGTTACGCCGCTCGCGGCACGGCTGATAATACGTACTGTGCAATCGCCGATTTGATGTTTTACAAACAATCCGGCGCCCATATTCAACGGCTCTTCCTGCACCCAAACCAACTCAACATCCTTGTTGTACTCTTTCAGCAGTTCCCGGAGTTGTTTTTCGGGGAACGGATAGAGTTGCTCTATGCGGACGATGGAGATATGTTCGGCGTTGGTTTCTTTGCGTGCGGCGGCCAGTTCGTAATAAATTTTTCCCGAACAGAGCAGCAGTTTCGTTACTTTCGATTTAGATTTCAGTCCATTGTCGGCGATTATTTCCCTGAAATGCCCTTCGGTAAAATCGGCAAGGGTGGAGGTGCATTCGGGATGACGCAAGAGGCTTTTCGGCGTGAACGATATCAGCGGAACACGGATATCGCGGTGCAACTGCCTGCGAATGGCGTGGAAATGATTGGCCGGCGTGGTGGGATTGATTACCTGCATGTTGTTGTTGGCGCAAAGATTCAGGAAACGCTCGATTCTTCCGCTCGAATGTTCAGCGCCTTGTCCTTCGTATCCGTGCGGCAGAAACATAACCAATCCCGAACGAATGCCCCATTTGTCTTGTGCCGACGAAATGTATTGGTCTACAACTACTTGTCCGACGTTGAAGAAGTCGCCGAACTGTGCTTCCCAAATAGTTAGCCCATAGGGCAAAGCGAGCGAGTATCCATACTCGAATCCCAAAATTCCGTATTCGTTGAGCGGCGAGTTGTAAACGCGCACCATACCATGCTCGCCACCTAGATTTTTCAGCGGGAAATATTTTTCTTCGTCATCGTCTTCGGTAACAATTTCGGCATGACGGTGCGAGAATGTTCCACGCTCGGAATCCTGCCCGCTCAAGCGAACGGGGAAGTTTTCCTTTGCCAGCGAGGCGTAAGCCATTAGTTCGCCCATAGCCCAATCGAAAGAATCCTCCTCAATCATTTTGGCTCTCTGAGCAAACAACCTGACGGTCTTGTTGTAAAAACTCTTTTCCTTGGGCAGCGTGGTGATGCTTTGTGCCAATTCCAAAAACATCTCTTTCGATATCTTGGTTTCGGCAACGGTTTCGAAATCTTTTTCGTTGGGGAAACGGATATTTTTGTATAGTTTCTCGAAAAAAGGTTCGACGCTCAACCGTGTGCTTTCGTTGGCGATATCGTAATGCTTGTCTAATATTTTCTCAAATCCGGCTACTTTTTCATCGTATTCCGAGCGGGTAATCGCTCCCTGATTTATCAGTTTTTCGGCGTAAATTTCGCGCGGATTCTTGTGTTTGGCAATAATATCGTAAAGCTTGGGCTGCGTAAACCGAGGTTCGTCGCCTTCGTTGTGGCCGTATTTACGGTACGACAACAAGTCGATAAATACATCGATATTAAACTTTTGCCGGAATTCCAACGCTAATTTCGCCACAAAAACCATGGCTTCGGCATCGTCGCCATTAACGTGGAAAACAGGCGATTGTGTTACTTTTGCCACATCTGTACAGTAGGTGCTCGAACGTCCTTGCAGGTAATTGGTGGTGAAGCCCACCTGATTGTTTATGACGATGTGAATGGTACCGCCCGTTTTGTAACCGTTTAATTTCGAGAATTGTATGGTTTCGTACACCACGCCTTGTCCGGCAATGGCGGCGTCGCCGTGAATAAGGATGGGTAAAACTTCGTTGTATTGAAAATTGTGGTCGTTTTCGAGTTTGGCTCTGGCAATTCCCTCCACAACGGGGCCGACGGTTTCCAAGTGCGACGGGTTGGGAGCCAAGCTTATCGAAATATTTCGTCCGTGATAATCGAACGTATTGTTGTAACCGAGGTGATACTTTACGTCGCCCATAATGTTTTTGTCGTAACTCTGGGCGGTAAATCCGCGAAACAGTTGCCAATAGGGCTTTTTCATGATGTTCGTAAGCACGTTGAGGCGTCCGCGGTGCGCCATCCCGATTACGATATTGCTGACATCGAATTTTCCGCCGTGCGAGATTATCGCGTCTAACGCGGGAATGATGCTTTCGGAGCCTTCCAGCGAAAAACGCTTTTGTCCCACGTACTTGCGGTGCATGTAATCTTCCAATCCCGATGCTTCAATCAGGCTGTCGAGGATATATCGCTTTTCTTCGTTCGATAACGATTCCTGATTTCGGCTGCCTTCCATCTTTTCCTGAAGCCATTGCACAATCTCCGGTTTGGTCATGTAGCGATACTCCACACCGATGGATTTGCAATAAGTTTCATCTAAATGCTCCACGATTTTCCGTAGCGTAGCCCTGCCGATGCCAATCTCTTTGCCGGCTTCGAATTCAGTGTCTAAATCCTGTTCGGATAGTCCGAAGTTTTCGATGGCCAGCGTCGGTGAATAGGAGCGTCGCGAGCGTACCGGGTTGTTTCTGGTGAACAAGTGCCCGCGGCGCCGGTAGCCGGTAATCAGATTCATGACGGCAATCTCCTTTCCTGAAACGGCGGCTTCGGCTTTCGTTACTTGCGGTTTAGACGGATAATGCTTGGAGGCTAAATCAAATCCTTGGAAGAAAAAGCGGAAACTCTCGTCCACACTGTCGGGATTTTCCTTGTATTTTGAATATAAGGCTTCTATGGCGTCTATATCCATATTGCCGAGTTCATTTCGGGTACTCATCGGGTCAATTTTGTCTTTATGGTTTTTAAATTAACGTAAAGATGGTGAATTTGTTTAGGTTGTGCAACTTATTTCAGTAGAAAAGTTTTATGCACGATAGATGGATGGTATGCTGCTCGTAAAATGTTATCAAACTGTAGTAGGTACCGCAATTCGGACGGAGAATCGGGTGTTGGTTTAACCGCAGGCAATTTTTTCGCCTGCGGTTATAAAATATAGTCTATTCGGACATCCGACATTGGTCATCCGACATTGGTCATTTACTTCACTTCCCAAATGTTGGAAGAACTCATCAGAAAATCAGTGAACGATTTTTTGCCTGCTTTCTCTCTTACACCGGCGATTTGATTTTCGTAATCGGCTTCGTAAGAAGTAGAATTCACCGAACGAATCACGCCCAATGCTACCGGCAAATCGTTATCGTAACCCATCAAACTGAGTTTAACGTGTAGCGTGTTGTCGGGAGTTGAAGCGTCGTGAACCAAGATGTCGTCCATGGTGTATCCGTCTTCGCCAATGGTAACGGCTTTCAGGTTCCAACCGTCCAGCACAATACCCCGATTGTTTTCAAGACCGAAAAGCATTTTTTCTCCATGACGCAGCAATACCGTTTTTTCGGCTTTCCAGGTGCGATCGGCAATTTTGTTGTGGATGCCGTCGTTGAAGATAATGCAATTTTGCAATACCTCCACTACCGATGTCCCTTTGTGTTTGCCCGCTTCAATCATTATTTCGGTGGTATTTTTCATGTCCACATCAATGGCTCTGGCGAAGAAAGTACCTCGCGCGCCGAAACAAAGTTCCGACGGACGGAAGGGATCTTCCACCGTTCCGTAGGGCGACGATTTGGATACAAATCCGCGATCGGAAGTGGGAGAGTATTGTCCCTTGGTGAGTCCGTAAATCTTATTGTTAAACAAAATGATATTGATGTCCACGTTCCTGCGAACGGTGTGGATGAAATGGTTTCCGCCGATGGCTAACGAGTCTCCGTCGCCTGTGGCCACCCAAACGTTTAAATTGGGGTTGGCTACTTTTACGCCCGTTGCAATGGCTGCCGCACGGCCGTGGATGCTGTGAAAACCGTAGGTGTTCATGTAATACGGCAAGCGCGACGAACAGCCGATACCGGAAATCACCGCCGTTTCGTGCGGATGGATATTCAACTCGGCCATGGCTTTGTGTACGCAACTCAGAATGGCGTAATCGCCACAGCCGGGACACCAGCGTACGGCATTTTCGCTTTTAAAATCTTTTTGAGCGTATTTTATTTGTGTTTTTTCTACTGTTGCTGTTTCCATAAATTATTACCTATTTTGCATCCATAATTTTAATAAACTCTTCTACCAACTCGCTCACGCTGAAGGGCTGTCCTTCAACCCGATTGAATTGTTGAACTTTTATATCATCGAATTGGCTTTTCAAGAACGAGGCGAAGTGACCGCTGTTTTGTTCGGCAACGATAATCTTTTTATATTTTTTCAGAATATCATACGTGTTGCGTGGCAGCGGATTGATAAATTTGAAATGAGCTAAGGCTACTTTTCTGTTTTTATCCTGAATGCGCATCATGGCTTCGAGTAAGTGACCGTATGTGCCGCCCCAGCCAACAATGAGCGTATCCGCATCTTTGTTTCCGATAACTTCCTGTTGGGGTATGATGTCGGCTATTTTTTTAATTTTGGCCTGGCGGGTATTAACCATCAATTGGTGATTATCGGGATTGGAAGAAATTACTCCCGTGTAATAATCTTTTTCCAAACCGCCGATGCGATGCATGTATTCGGCAGTTCCCGGAACACCCCAGTATCTGACTAATGTTTCCTCGTCGCGTAAAAATGGACGCCAATCGGCCGGAGTGCCTTTAAAGTTTTCCTGCACGTAATTGGGCTTAATTTCGGGATATTCCTCCATATTGGGTATTTTCCATGCCGATGCTCCGTTGGCAATGTAGCCGTCGGTAAGTAAAATAACCGGTGTCATGTGTTCCAACGCGATTTTTGAAGCCCAATAGGCGCTGTCGAAACAATCGGTTGGTGATGTCGCGGCTAATACAGCCAGCGGACTTTCGCCGTTTCGACCATAAAGTGCCTGCAATAAATCGGCTTGCTCGCTTTTGGTAGGCATTCCGGTTGACGGCCCCCCACGTTGAACATCGATAACTACGAGCGGAAGTTCCGTCATGACAGCCAGTCCCAATGCTTCACTTTTGAGCGATAGCCCCGGGCCGGATGTGGATGTTGCCGCGAGGCTGCCGGCGAAACTGGCGCCTATGGCGGTGCAAATTCCTGCTATTTCATCTTCCATTTGCACGGCTTTTACGCCCAAGTCTTTTCTGGCTGATAGTTCCTGCAAAATATCGGTAGCGGGAGTTATGGGATAAGAACCAAGGAATAATTGCACGCCGGCTTTTTCAGCGGCTGCAATCAACCCGTATGCGGTGGCCGTGTTTCCGTTAATATCGGTATAAAACCCCTTTCCGCTTTGTATGGTGTCTATCCTGTAGGTGGAAGCAGTGAGGTGTATATTGTTTCCGTAGTTAAAGCCATCTGTAAGTGCTTTTATGTTGGTTTCTACTAACTTGGGTCTTTTCTTGAATTTATCTTTCAGCAGATTTTCAGCAATTTCTATGGGTCTGTTAAACAGCCAGCAAACGACCCCGAGGGCAAACATGTTTTTACTCCGCAATATGTCTTTATTCTCCAAACCCGAGCCTTCGAGGGAGGCTTTGGTCATTGTGGTAATGGCTACAGGAATGGGTTGAACGTGCTCAAGATTGAGTTCGGCAAAAGGATCTTCGGTTTTAAAGAGCGCCTTTTCCAAATCTCTTCTGGTAAAAGAGTCGGTATCGAAAATAACAATCGAGCCTTTTTTTAGATGCTCGCGATTGACTTTCAATGCAGCGGGATTCATGGCGATAAGTACATCGGCTTTATCACCCGCGTTGTAAATATCTTTCGACCCTACACGAACCTGAAACCCCGAAACCCCGTTGAGCGACCCTTGAGGTGCACGAATTTCCGCCGGATAATCGGGAAAAGTGGCTATTTCATTTCCAAAGATGGCGGATAACGTAGAGAATAACGTTCCGGTGAGTTGCATCCCGTCGCCCGAGTCACCCGAAAACCGTATAGTTACCTGCTTTAAATCTGTAATTACAGTTTCATTAGTCATAATAAATGTTTTTGATTTCTATCTCTTTAAGTCGTTAGTGAGTTTTTTCAGTCGTGTTTTTGAAAATCAATTTTCATCACTTTCTTGAAAGGTTAATCTCGCTGTTAATTATTGGTTGCAAAGTAACAAAAGAGTTGTTGAAAAAACAAATTTTGAGTTCTATAAATTGACGGGGTTTTGTGATTTGAGATTAGATGTCCCGTAGGAGCCGGATTTCCGCTTCCTTTCAATGTGAGTTGAGTTAAGTCACTTTTTTACTTCTCGGTGATTTTCAAATATTTCGATTTGCAATTTTAAATAACCCAATAGTCCAATGGCAAGCACAATTGAGCCATACGAAAATTCTTTGATAATACTTTCCTTTGCGATGAAGCCCCACAGTCCGCCGGCGAAAAAGATGGTGATTGTGATAAGGGTGAATAGGATTATTGCCTTTGCGCTTTTGGGGTTTCGCCAAATTCTTTTCTCGTATTTTAAGGATGTTCTGCTGGAATCTTGCAGAGCGGCAAAACTGAGAGTAAGCCCGAAAAACAGTAAGGCATAATTGTATGTCCTGAACAGATATTCGGGATTAGCTGAGAGATATTCAAACCCTTTAAATAAAGGCTTTACAACCAAAAACAACCCGATCAGCAACAACGGATATTGCAGGTAGCTGAGGGTGTGGAAGAGTTGTTTTATATTTTTCATTGTTGGAGCTTGTTCTACAGGTTCTTAGAAACTGTTTCTTAATTTCGGCGCAAGTTATCTAAATTCTTTTTACACACAATACACATAAGGCAAAATCTTCACACCGTCTTCAACGTTTTCTGGTTATTGCGCAGCATCAATATCGCTTTTTCCGCGCGTGATTGGCGTGTTTTTTCTTGTTTAGCCGAACCTACCCAATCGCAATAGCCCCGTTTGTAGGAGGGACTCAGGCTTTCGAAAAAAATGTTGGCTTGTGGGTCTTTATTCAGTAGTTGTTGAAGTTCAACAGGTACTCCTTCAATATGTTCTCCTTTTTTTAGCATGATTGATTTGTTTGATGTTTGATGCCCCGCGTAGCGGGATTTTCGTTTTGCTTTAATTTGATGTTATCGCCTCTTCTCCCAGTCTCCCCGTTGCCCGGTCTCTCGGTTGCCCTGTCGCAAATTCCCCGGTCTCCAAGTCATTTCCTTTCAATCCTCGCGCCCAGCGCATTCAATCTTGTGTCGATATCTTGATAGCCTCGGTCTATTTGGTCGATATTGTGAATGGTGCTGGTTCCGTTGGCGCTCATGGCGGCGATTAGTAGCGAAATTCCGGCGCGAATATCGGGTGAAGTCATGGTCATTCCCCGAAGGCGGAACCGGTCGCCCAATCCGATAACCGTTGCCCGGTGCGGATCGCAAAGGATTATCTGCGCTCCCATGTCAATCAACTTATCCACGAAAAACAGGCGGCTCTCGAACATTTTTTGGTGAATGAGCACACAGCCTTCGGCTTTGGTGGCGACAACCAGCATTACGCTCAGGAGGTCGGGCGTAAGTCCGGGCCACGGCGCGTCGGCAATGGTGAGGATGGAGCCGTCGATAAACGATTCTATCGTGTAGCCTTCTTGCGCCGGAACATATAGATCGTCGCCTTGTTGTTGAACAGTAATGCCCAATCGGCGGAAACTTTCGGGAATAATTCCGAGGTTTTGAATCGACGCGTCTTTTATGGTAATTTCCGATGCGGTCATGGCGGCCATGCCGATAAAACTGCCCACTTCAATCATGTCGGGCAGCAGTTTGTGGCGGCAACCGTTCAGTTTTGTAACACCGGTTACTATGAGCCTGTTGGAACCGATACCTTCAATTTTTGCTCCCATACGCACCAACATTCGGCTCAGCTGCTCTACGTAGGGTTCGCAGGCGGCGTTGTAGATTACCGTTTCGCCCTTGGCAAACACGGCTGCCATTAGCAGGTTGGCGGTTCCGGTTACCGATGCTTCGTCTAACAGAATGTATTGTCCGCGAAGTTTCTCGGCCGTGAGTGAAAAAAGTTGTTCTTTTTCATCGAAAACAAGTTTTGCACCTAATTTCATGATACCGTTGAAGTGCGTGTCTAAACGTCGGCGGCCGATTTTGTCGCCGCCGGGTTTGGGAACGGTGGCGTGTCCGAATCGGGCCAGCAGCGGGCCCACAATCATAATGGAGCCGCGCAAAGCTGCTATTTGGCGCATATAATCTTCGGTTTTTGTGAATTCCAAATCAATGGTCGATGCTTTGAAGGAATAGGTGTCCGGATTTAGTTTGCGCACTTCCACACCGATATCTTTGAGCAGCGCGATAAGGTTGTTCACGTCTAAAATATCGGGGATGTTTTCGATAATTACTTCTTCTTCGGTAAGCAAAGTGGCGCAAATTACTTGCAGGGCTTCGTTTTTAGCGCCTTGCGGCATGATTTCACCTTTTAGGCGGTGACCGCCTTCGATAATAAATGAGGACATGATTCTATTTTAGATTTGGGATTTGGGATTTACGATTTGTGCAAATTTAATAAATTTTATTTGAATAATTTCAGTGATTATTTTTTCATTTGATTCTTTGTTCAGTTCAGGCAATAGAAAATATAAAAAATCATTCCCAGATTAAAGCCGGCGTGGCAGAGTATGGCACCCAGAATTGAACCGCTCTTTTTGCGGCTTTGAAAGAACATTAGGCTCGAAATGAAGATGCCGGCCATCCAAAGAAGAGCCGGAATAAATAAAAACTTCCATACCCCCGATACATAAACTATTCCAAAATGAGAAAGATGCGTAATGGCGAAAGCTGAACTGTCAATTATGGATGCTTTTTTCTCGCCTATGGAGTTGGAAAAACTATTGTGAATGATTCCCCTGAAAAACAGCTCTTCCCCAATTGGACTGAAAATCATGCCTGTTACAGCAACTATTAAAAAATAGATGAATTTCTCTTTTCCAATAATCCCTTGTGGAATTTTATAGGAATTTCCGATATACACATACCAGTTTTCGATGGAATGCCTGTATAACAGATATCCTACAAGAAAAAGCAGCGAAGCTAATAAAATACCTATAAAAAAAGCGTAGAGCAGCCATATTGGTTTTTTGGATTTTACCAATCCTATCTCTTTTCTTCCCTCCCTTGATAGAAAAATGAGCGGTGTCAACGCCGAAAATATCATAATGTAGGAAATTGCGGAATAGTTGCTTTCAACATTCGCTTTCAACACCAACAAAAATCTGACAATACAAACAATAAGGAGCAATATGAGACCGAATCGCCAATCGAACATGAAATATTTTCTCCAAAAAGAATTGAGTTGGTTTTTCATTTAGTGTTCTGTTTGTCGTGTAAGACTACTTTGTTCTAGTGTCAACTTATGTTTCGCCAACTGATAAATTTTCCGTATGAGGTCAGAAAATCGGCATCACCGCCGTATATTACCGATAAGGCATCATCGGCAATTCCGCTGAACGATTGAAAATAACGTAATCCTCGAAAGAAATCGGTTTTCAATGTGGCAGACGCTTTTATTTCTACGGCATGCAGATTGCTGCCTTTTTCTATCAGCAAATCGACTTCGTTTTGGTTGGAGTCTCGCCAGAAATAAAAGTTTGGTTCTTTTCCTTCGTTGTAGCATTGTTTTAAATGCTCGGTAATAACCATATTTTCAAATATTTCGCCCCGTAGGTAGTGCGTGGATAGTTGTTCGTCTGTCTCTAACCCCAAAAGCGATGATACTAATCCGGTATCGTAAAAATAAAGTTTGGGCGATTTAACTAATCGTTTATTGAAGTTCTTGTAATACGGACGCAGGAAATAAATAACGTAGCTTGTTTCTAAAACCGATAACCACGATTGTGCCGTGGGCGTTGAAATTCCACATTCATTGGCAAGTGACGATATGTTTAATAGTTGTCCGATTCGTGCGGCACATAATTTTAAAAAACGAACGAATGTTGAAACGTCTGTAATGTTTTTTATTGTTCTTACATCGCGTTCGATATAGGTTTGAATATAGCTTGGAAAAAAATCGGTAGGATGGATATCTTTGTCGTATATTCTGGGGAATCCGCCTGTAAAAAGCCATTGGTTGAGTTTTTTTGGTAATTTTTCGGCTTCTGACAGTTCGTGTACCGAAAAAGGTGTCAATTTTAATACTGCCGTCCTACCGGCAAGGCTTTGTGAGATGCTTTCCATTAGCAGAAAATTATGTGAACCCGATAAGATATACGTTCCTGTTTTTTCCGTTGCATCTACTTTGGTTTGGATATACGAAAAAAGTTCCGGCGCATACTGTGCTTCGTCGATTATTGTTTTTTCATTATATTCTGTAAGGAATCCGCGTGGATCATCCAAGGCTATTTGGCGCATATCCACGTCTTCCAACGAAACATATCGATAATTGGGAAAACTGTGGCGCAGTAACGTCGATTTTCCACATTGGCGCGTCCCCGTAAGGGTTATAACCGGAAACTTTTCGGTGAAAAAACGAATTTTATTTTCAATGTCGCGTTTTATCATCTTGCTGTTATTTTATGCAAATATATAAATATATTTTGTGTTTTGCATAAAATTTGAGTATTTTCTATGCAAATCTATAAATCGACTTTAAGAATTGCATGAATTTAGTGCTTTTAAGCCCGCTTTAAACGGTCAAACTCATTGCTCAAAGCTCTTCGCCCATTGCCCATTGCTCATCGCTAATAAATCCAAACTTCGGGTTCTAACTCAATATTGAATTTGCGGCGAACTTCACGCTGAATTTCCCGAACGAAATTCAGAATATCCTTTCCGTTTTCGGTTCCGTAGTTCACCACAATAAGCGCGTGGCGGTCGTAAGTTCCCACATCGCCGTTGCGTTTGCCTTTGTAGCCGGCTTTTTCGATAAGATAGGCCGCCGATGTTTTAAAACTTCCATCTCCGGCGTTGTAAACGGGTGCATCGGGCAGGAGCGTGTGGAGTTTTTCTTTTTCTTCCTTCGTCAGAATGGGATTTTTGAAAAAACTTCCGGCGTTGGGAAGCGTGATATGGTCGGGTAGCTTTCGGGTGCGGATGCGGACAATGGCGTCGCGTACTTGCGAGAGGGTGGGCGAGGATACGCCTTCAAGTTCGCGGCTTAAATCGACGTATTTTTCGCGATATTCGAACGATTTTTGCAGGCGAAAAACAACCGAAGTAATCACCTGCTTTCGGGTTCTTTTAAAAATACTGTTTCTGTAGGCAAACTCACACTCCGTGTTGGAGTAGTTTTTCACCCGGGCGCTGTCGATATCGACTGTTTTTACGCACACAATCGTGTCTTTAACTTCCGCTCCGTACGCACCGATGTTTTGAATGGGCGCGGCGCCCACCGTACTCGGAATCAGCGACAGGTTTTCTACTCCGGCGTAGCCGCGCGATACGCAAAAAGCCACAAAGTCGTCCCAGTTTTCTGCCGCGCCGGCTTCGATTTCAGCGAACTCATCGGTTTCCGCTAAAACGTGTATGCCACACATGGACGGTTTGATGACTAATCCGTCGAAATCTTTCGTGAAAAATAGGTTGCATCCGTTTCCGATGATGAGTTTTTTCTCGTTCTTGTAATTTGTCAGAATCTGTTGCAACTCTTCCACCGATTCGGGTTGAGCGAAATATTTCGCCAGCGCTTTCGTTCGGAAAGAGTTGTAAGGTTGGAGTTGTATGTTGTGTTGAATGTTCATAAAACGGTTTTTTATTCTAAAAAACGGATAATGCTTCGCGATAGTTATCGGCACAACCATTATTGCACGAAGTGCCTATCAGCGCAGCGCTATCGTGCGCAGCACCTATCTGTAAATCAGAAATACGCACGGTTTTTTATGCATATCGGGCAAAGACACACGGCCGTGTGTTTTTACATTCCATTCTTTTACCGATTTGGTGACGATAAATTCGTCTTCGCACGAAATATTCATCGCGATACATAATCGGGTTTGGGGTTTGCAATGCTGTAAAATATCCTCAGCCATTTTGTTGTTCCGATAGGGCGTTTCGATAAAAAGTTGCGTCTGATTTTCGGCGTAAACCCTATTTTCCAATTTTTTCAGCGTTTTTATCCTTTCACCTGAATCGATGGGCAGGTAGCCGTGAAAAGCGAAACTTTGCCCGTTAAAACCCGATGCCATTACCGCCATCAGCAACGACGAGGGACCAACCAGCGGTACAACTTTTATCCCTTCGCTTTGCGCGATTGTCACCACATCGGCGCCGGGATCGGCAATGGCCGGACAGCCGGCTTCGGAAATTATGCCTACGCTTTGCCCTTCGCGAATGGGTTTTAAATAATTCGAGATGTGCTGCCGGTCGGTATGTTGGTTCAGTTCATAAAACGTGAGCGAATCTATATCGATATCTTTGTTGCATTGTTTCAGAAATCGCCGTGCCGTGCGCACATTTTCCACAATGAAATGGCGTAAGTTGGAGATGATTTGGGTGTTGTGCGCCGGCAAAACCCGGTCAACGGGTGTGTCGCCCAGCGTGGTGGGAATCAGGTATAAAGAAGCGTTTTTCATAACAAGCGATTTACGGCCAAATATTTCCACAGCGGCGCCGCCATGGTTGCCTGAATAATTTCTCCGTTTGTGAGCAGGCTTTTCACTTCATCAAGCGTGAACAGATGAATCCTTAAATCTTCGGACTCTTCGGGTGTGGGTTCGGCAATTTTTTCCACTCCTTGTGCCACGAAGCAGTAGGCGTAATTGGTGTTGGCGCTGGCGTTGGGCGCAATGCGGATAAGCTCTGTCCATTCGCCGTTTCCGTATCCGGTTTCTTCCAAAAGTTCGCGTTTGGCGGCTTCTATCGGTGTTTCTCCTTTTTCGCTTACTCCGGCGCAAATTTCCATGCAGGTTTTCCCGATACCGTGACGATATTGCTCTACCATTACATATTTTTGGTCTTGAGTAATGGCGATAATATTCACCCAATCTGAGTATTCCAGTACGTAATATTCGGGAACGATTTTACCGTCAGGCAATTGCAGTCGTTCTTTTCTGACTGTCAACCAAGGCTCGCGATGGAGATATTCGCTGTGCAATAACTTCCAGTGTAGAGATTTGTCGTCGTTTTTCAAATTCATCGATAAAAACTTTTTTACAAAATTAGGCAAAATGTCCGTACATTTTCTGTTTTATCGGGTCAATATCCAAAACGGACGATATCGTTGACGGAAATTGTCTGGATTTTTTGCGCAAATTCGCTTACGAGATTGATATTGGCAAATGCGAGAAAGACAATCGCCATAAACACAATTCCGTAAATTCCGCCCGCGATATGCGCCGAGTGATTAATCCCTTTGGATTGCTTTTTATCGAGACGCACCGAAATAAGCAGGAAAACAATCCCGAAGATAAATGCCGGCAACCAGACGGGAATAAACAGAACTCCCATATAATTCATCGGATTGATGAGGATATAAGCGAAAATTATGGCTGAAACCGCGCCCGATGCTCCCAGGCTTCGGTAATTAGCATTCTCTTTCTGTTTAAGGTATGTCGGAAGTATGGATACCGGTAACGCGCTGAGGTAGAGAATGAAGTAATATACGGTTCCGGTTTGCTCGCCGAAAGTTATTTTAAACGCCCGTTCGATATCCCCGCCAAAAAAGTAAAGCGTGAACATGTTGAAAATAAGATGTGTATAGTCGGCATGAAGCACGCCGTAGGTGAAAATACGATACCATTCTCCGCGTTTAACATCGGCGGGTTGGAAAATAAATTTCTCCATCATCGCATAGTTGCTGAAAGCGGCGATGGAAATAATAGCCGTAATTCCGATTATGATAAAAGTAACCATATCTTTTTTTTGAGTGTAAAGATAAAGAAAAAAGTGATGAAAAATTCTTGGAGTAAATTTATTGGGATCCATTATATCGTGCATTTCTGTAAAATTGCCAATAAATAGAGCCTTTTTTCGTTATCATTGTAGAATTGAAATATAATATCCGTGCTCCACTTTTTCGCATATGGGTTTATTAAATCGTACTCTTGTAGAAGTTTTTCAAAATAAATTCGTTCTTCTTTTTGCGAACATATAAATATTATTGTTAACTTTGTTGCGAACATCTCATTAATAATATGATTGTAGTATTCGAAAAAGAGTATCTGCGCGATTTGTATGAAAAAGGTCATACAAAAGACAAGAAATACCGCTTCCAACCTGATATTGTCCGAAGATATAAACGTTGTATTAGCCTAATGAGGGATGTACCCGATTTACTTTCTCTCGCAAAATATAAGGGTTTGAACTTAGAAAAACTGAGAGGAGATAAATTGGGATTGTTCTCCATTAGAGTTAATAACCAGTATCGAATTGAGTTTGAAATTCATAAGATTAAAAACGAGTTATATACGACAATTTGTAATATCATCGAACTATCAAAACACTACGAGAAATAACATACAGCTATGATTACTTTAAAAGGCGTTGATCCACGAATGATAGCCAATAATTTGATTGCGTACGAACCGACGCATCCGGGCGAGATTTTAAAAGATGAAATTCAATTTCGAGGCATTTCTCAACGAAAGTTAGCCGGAAAAATGGGTATATCTTATTCTCAATTCAACGAGATATTGAATGCTAAGCGAGCTTTAACAACAGAGATAGCATTGCTGGTTGAAGCTGCCTTGGATATTGAAGCTGCACCGTTACTAAAAATGCAGACCGATTATAATATTCAAGCCTCTAAAAGCAATGTCTCGTTTCTAAAGCAACTTCAAGAGGTGCGGAAAGTTTGTGCAGTTTTATAACTTTTAATCGCACTTTATAACGTGAATATCTAACCGTGTAGCATGAAGTTTACAATAGATTCTCGTCAACTTACCAAATACATTTTCGTGTTGGGAGCGGTGGTTATTGCTGTTGCTTCGCTCGTTATATCGAATAAGTTGGTGAAAGAGCTGTCTGTCGAAGAGCGAAATAAAATTGAAACTTGGGCTACGGCTACAGAATCGCTTGCCAAGGGCAATGAAGCTGCCGATATGAGCTTGGTTTTGCAGGTTTTGCAAAGCAATAAAACCATTCCGGTTATTTTGTACGATAAAGCCAACGAAACGGTTACGGCCAACAACATAAAATTGCCCGAAAAAGACGCGCAAGATTTTTTGCGGAAGAAAATGGTGAATTTCGCCCAAAAACATGAACCTATTCCACTCGAAGAACTCAATCAGTATGTTTATTACGATGATTCCTACACGCTTAAGCGGTTGCAGGTTTATCCGTATGTTCAGTTGCTGGTAATTTCGATATTTATCGCGTTAGCGTTTTTTGCCCTCAGCAGTTCGCAAAAAGCAGAGCAAAATAAAGTGTGGGTGGGATTGTCGAAAGAAACGGCGCATCAGTTGGGAACGCCCATTTCATCGTTAATGGCGTGGACGGAATACTTGAAACTGAAAGAAATTGACCCGACGTTGATGTCCGAAATGGGTAAAGATGTGCAGCGATTGGAAGTAATAGCCGAGCGGTTTTCGAAAATCGGGTCGGCTTCGGACAGTAAGCCGGTAGTTTGGCAAAATGCGGTAAAAGCATCGGCAGCGTATCTCGAGAAGCGAATTTCGGATAAAGTGCAGTTGGTTTTCGATTTTCCGGAAGAGCCGATAACTGTTGTGCTCAACGAATCGCTGTTTGGGTGGGTTATCGAAAATATGACCAAAAACGCGGTTGATGCCATGGGCGGACAGGGCGTCATAACTTACTCCATGGGCGAAAAAGGCAAATACTATTTTCTCGATATATCCGATACCGGAAAAGGTATTCCGAAATCGAAATTCAAAACCGTATTTTCGCCCGGATTCACAACCAAAGAAAGAGGGTGGGGCTTAGGTTTATCGCTCGCCAAGCGGATTGTGAAAAATTATCACGATGGCAAGATTTTCGTGAAACAGTCGGAAGTGGGGCAGGGTACAACGTTTAGGATTTTGTTAAAAAAAACTGACCCACCTTTGTCAAAGTTCTAAACTTTGACAAAGTTAAAAAAACTCGCCCCTGCAAACTTCTCCAACAATTCCACCGAATAATCTGTTGCCTCCCGCAATCCCTCTTTGCCCGAATATCCGTTGATAATCATCAATAAACGAGAAGTTTCGGCAGTGATTTTTGTTCGCTCTTCGTCGCTGGTGGGTGTGCCAATTCCGCCTACGGCATCGCGATAAACGGGCAGTCCCTCAATATTGAGCAGCCCGCGGCCAATGGCATCGAATTTCTCGCCCGCTTTCCCTACGCCAAGCGTCAAATCACCTTGGATGGTATCGGCATCAAATCCGCCGATGGAATAGCCTGTTTTCATCGACACCAGGTTTATTAAATCCACCAATGTGTCAATTTGGTACAAGTCCATTTCTTTCAGAATGCGTCGGCATAGCGCTTCCGACGATGGGCGGTATCGGTTGGGGTCTTTTCCCAACTTTTTATAGGTTTGGCGCGTAGCGAAAATAGTCGGTCGTTTATTAATGTCCGGTATTTTGTGTGTCGATCTAAACTCGTTGCAAAACAAGTCGATTCCCTTCCACAGTTCTTCGTTATGAGGCGAATTCTTCACCCGGCATTCAATGGCCGAAACACAAAACTCGGGGCAGGCGGCATAAATTTCGTCGCTGACAGATATTTGGATATTTTTCATTGTTTGTTTGCTAAAAATGCGAATCGGAATCCGCATCACCCAATTGATGCAAAAATACAAAATCTCAATCAAACTTTCCGGTTTTTCGTGCAAATGAATGAAATATCGAAAAATACTTCCGAAAAGTTGTGAAAAATAAGAGCATTGACTATATTTGCGTTAGTTTTTGTTTTTTATGACTGACGAGAAGAAAAAGTTGTTGACTGACCTGGAGTTTCGCGTGAGACAAGTCATGTATTTGTGCGACACGCTGAAAAGTGAAAATATTCGGTTGAAGAGTGATTTACAGGATATTCGGTTGCAGCTTAGCGAAAAAAAAGAAGAACTTAGTCAGTTGAAAACAAAGTACGATAGTTTGAAAACGGCTCGAACCATTACCGCTGCTTCGGTAGATGTGAATGTAGCCAAAAACAAGTTGTCGAAATTAGTGCGAGAAGTTGATAAATGCATAAATTTGTTGAACGCTTAAAATAGAGAGAATTTATGCTATGGGCGACGAAAAATTTTTATTAACATTGGAAATTGACGGCGGCAGGTATCCCATCAGGATTAAGCCATCGGAAGAAGAAGCTTACCGAAAAGCCGGCAAAACCATACACAATAAGATAAATCAATACAGGGTTAAGTTTGGAGCAAATACCGATTTAACCGCGAAAGATTTTATGGCTATGACGGCCATTCAGGCTTTGGTGGAGAATTTTTCTATTGGAAGTAAGAACGATACGAAACCCTATGAAGATACAATCGGTTCGTTGATAAAGGAACTGGATGATTATCTCAAGAAATAGAATAATATCCTGATAATAAGGATAAAACGACATCGCACTTTTTTAGGCTGATTTAGTTCAACCCGAAAAAACGTGCGATTTTTTTTATTGGAGAAAACAAAAAGTGTGAAACCCGTTTCCTGTGTTTGACTCACAAAAAGTTAATCACGGAAATTTTATAAATCATTAATAATCATAAGTATGGAAATAGTTATAGGAATTATCGGATTACTTGTCGGAGCGATTGCCGCCTGGTATGTAACCGGTAAAATGGCCAATTCGCGCGCTCAGAATATTTTGAGCGATGCCGAAAAGGACGCTGAAGTAATCAAAAAAAACAAATTACTGGAAGCGAAAGAAGAGGTGATTTCGATGAAAGCCGAAGCCGAAAAGCAGGCGAACGCGCGTACTTCGAAAATTCAGAATACCGAGAATCGGTTGAAACAGCGCGAAATGTCGTTAAATCAACGCCAGGAAGAGCTGAACAGAAAGGGAACAGAAATCGACAACATTCGGTTGAACATCGAGAAGCAGCAGGAACTGCTGGACAATAAAAATCAGGAACTCGAAAAGATTTATCGCCAATCCGTTGAAAAATTAGAAGCTATTTCGGGACTTTCTGCCGACGATGCCAAAGAACGATTAGTGGAATCCATCAAAGAGGAGGCCAAAACCGACGCCCAATCCTACATCAACGAGATAATGGAAGAGGCTAAAATGACGGCAAATAAAGAGGCTAAACGCATTGTAGTTCAGAGTATTCAGCGCGTGGCGACGGAAACGGCCATCGAAAATGCCATCACGGTTTTTCATATCGATTCCGACGAGGTCAAAGGGCGCATCATTGGTCGCGAAGGTCGAAACATCCGTGCCTTGGAGGCCGCTACCGGAGTAGAAATTGTGGTGGATGACACCCCCGAGGCGATTGTGCTGTCGGGTTTCGATCCGGTTCGACGCGAAATTGCGCGTCTGTCGCTTCATCAATTAGTTTCCGACGGACGCATTCATCCCGCTCGAATTGAAGAGGTAGTATCGAAAGTGAGGAAACAGATCGAGGAAGAGATTGTGGAAACCGGTAAACGTACCGTTATCGACTTGGGAATCCACGGTATGCATCCCGAATTGGTGCGCATGGTGGGAAAAATGAAATACCGCTCGTCGTACGGACAGAACTTGTTGCAGCACTCACGCGAAACGGCAAATCTGTGTGCTATAATGGCGGCTGAACTGGGTTTGAACCCCAAGAAAGCCCGTCGTGCCGGTCTTTTGCACGATATTGGCAAAGTGCCCGACGACGAACCCGAACTGCCGCACGCTATGCTGGGAATGAAATTAGCCGAAAAATTCAAAGAGAAGCCCGATATCTGCAACGCCATCGGCTCACACCACGATGAGGTGGAAATGACTACGTTGCTGGCGCCTATTGTTCAGGTTTGCGACGCTATTTCGGGAGCGCGCCCGGGTGCGCGTCACGAAATCGTGGAAGCGTATATGAAACGCCTGAACGATTTGGAGAATCTGGCGCTTTCGTATCCCGGTGTGGTTAAAACGTATGCCATCCAGGCCGGTCGTGAACTGCGTGTAATTGTCGGCGCTGACAAATTAGACGATACCGATACCGAAAAGCTTTCGTCGGAAATTGCTCGTAAAATTCAAACCGATATGACTTATCCCGGTCAGGTGAAAATTACGGTAATTCGGGAGACAAGAGCGGTGAGTTACGCGAAGTAGAATGATGTGATTTTCAAATTGCATATTAAAAAAGAGGCTGTCTAAAAAGTAAAGACAGCCTCTTTTTTGTTCGGTATACCGATGATGTTTAAGTTTTAGTAAGCGATACAATGGCCGCTCAACGATAGGGGAAGAGGGAAATAATCGGTTGGTGTAATGAATCGTAAAACAAATGAGTTTGTCTCAAAAGTAAAGCCAACTATCAATTTGTCATTCTGAACGTACCCGCCAAAGGGCGGAGAAGTGAAGAATCTATTTACCCAGTGCGAATTAGATATTTCACTGCGTTCAATATGACAGAGTGAAACTGAAGTTAAGCTTTTGAGACAGCCCCATTCGATATCGTTATTTTAAAACGAGTTGCAGGATTTATAGAGAATGGAATAGCAAGAAATTATGCTTCTTTTATTCTCACTTCATAGGTAACCGGTATAGCTTTTTTATACATGGCCAAAACTCCGCAATAATTTTCGAACGAAAGTTTGCAGGCGCGTTCCAGTTTTTCTTTCGGCAGATTCTCGCCTTCGAATTCGTAAATCACCTTCATCGAGGTATAAGTGATGGGATATTCTTTGGTCAATTCGGCATCTATACTCACGTCGAATCCTTTGATGTCGATACGCATTTTTTTTGCGATTTCCACCACGTCAAGTCCGGTACATCCGGCTGCAGCAACCAGCGCGAGCTTTTTAGGGCGTGGTCCTTCATTATTGCCTCCGGCATCTTCTGCCAGGTCTATCACGACGTTGTGTCCATCTACATCGGTTTCAAAAATGTTGTTGTCTTTCCAGACGGTTTTAATTGAATGTGTCATAATTTTGTTGTTTTAATTTGTAGCTATGGATAAAACAAAAAAATGATGCTTTTGTTCTTGAAAAAAAGTCACCAAAATATAACAAAGTGTTAGTTTATTTACTATTTTTGCAAAAACTAATCTATTATGATTGACAAAAACGCACGAGTTCTACTCATTTACACCGGCGGAACCATCGGAATGGTGGAAAATATTGAGACCGGCGCCTTAGAAGCCTTTAATTTTAGCCACCTGAAATCGAACGTTCCAGAAATGAAACGGTTGAACTTCAACGTTGAGGTGCATCTGTTTGATCCTCCGCTGGATTCATCGGAAATTTCTCCCGAAAAATGGCAGGGAATTGCCCAGGTGGTGCAGGATAAATACAACGATTACGACGGCTTTGTTATCTTGTACGGAACGGATACGATGGCTTATACGGCGTCGATTTTAAGCCTGATGTTCGAAAACCTGACCAAACCCGTTATTTTTACCGGCTCGCAATTGCCTATCGGCAAGCTTCGCACCGATGGAAAAGAAAATCTGATAACAGCGCTCGAAATAGCTGCTGATAAAGATGAGTTAGGCAGACCCATTGTGCCGGAACTTTGTGTGTATATGCAGAATTTGCTGATGCGGGGAAATCGCACCACAAAAATAAATGCAGAAAACTTCAGCGCTTTCAATAGTCCCAACTATCCGCACCTGGCCGAGGCGGGCGTAGATATTCGCTATCACGATAAATTTATTTTACAACCGGATTACGACAAACCCGTTAAATTCAATTTTAACCTCGATAATAATGTGGCTGTGCTGAAACTGTTTCCCGGAATTCAGGAAAGTGTGGTGCGTGCGGTGCTTTCTGTTCCCGGCCTTCGAGGTGTTGTGCTGGAAACATACGGTACGGGCAATGCGCCGCGTAACGAGTGGTTTATTGATGCGTTGAAAGAGGCTATAGACAAAGGAATTGTTGTTGTGAACGTTACGCAATGCTTGTACGGAAATGTTGAAATGCATCGATACGAAACGGGGCAGCATCTCGAAAAGTTGGGCGTTGCTTCCGGACACGATATTACTACCGAAGCAGCGTTGGCCAAATTAATGATTCTGCAAGGCAACGGCAAATCGTCTGATGAGGTAAGAAGGCTGATGTCTGTTTCGCTTCGCGGTGAGTTGACGGAGCGGTGATTGGGCTGGGAGACCTGAACGTTAACTGATTGACGCAGGTTCCCTCCGGAAGGCAGACACGCTGTAACTTTTGCCCTAAGCTGATTTAATTTGTCGCTAAAAAGCGGATAATGCAGATTCCTCGCGGGTTATGACACATTAGCGCGACTAAATCTCCGATTTTTTATTTACGGTCAAAAGCTGTCAGTCAATAGATTGGCGGCTTGTTTTTTTTGTGTAAAAAACAGCTTGCTCCTAAATAGAATTAACTATTATCTCAGCAAATCCCTCTGCTCAATATCGGAAAGTTAAGACACAGAATCATTGTTCAAATCCTTTTGCCATCAGCACACTCTTCATTTTTTCGACCGTATTACTAGTAAAAATACGTAATTTAACAACTTTCTGAAAAAATTATTTTTAATCAATTCCTTACAATTTGCGCTAAAATGAAAGAAACTAAGGTGTTTTTTTGCTCTATTCGCTTTTTTGTGGTAATTTTGTACCCCGATTTGTACTGTTTAAGTTATCACAGAATCTTTCGAATAATCAATTCAATAAAATAATCATATTGTCATGACTAAAAAGAAAAATTATTTAACCTGCGATGGAAATCAGGCAGCGGCACATATTGCGTACATGTTTAGCGAAGTGGCTGCTATTTACCCGATTACTCCTTCGTCGACAATGGCAGAGTATGTTGATGAATGGGCAGCGGCAGGAAGAAAAAACATTTTCGGCCAAACTGTGCTTGTTCAGGAAATGCAATCCGAAGCGGGCGCGGCAGGAGCCGTTCACGGTTCGCTGCAGGCCGGAGCGCTAACCACAACCTTTACCGCCTCGCAAGGTCTCTTGCTGATGCTTCCCAACATGTACAAGATTGCCGGTGAATTGCTGCCGGGAGTATTTCACGTGTCGGCACGCGCGCTGGCGGCGCAAGCGTTGTCGATTTTTGGTGACCATCAGGACGTAATGGCGGCCCGCCCCACCGGTTTCGCTTCATTTGCCACCGGATCGGTACAAGAAGTTATGGACTTGGCGGCGGTTGCTCATTTGGCAGCTATCGAAAGCCGTGTTCCTTTTATGCACTTTTTCGATGGATTCCGCACATCACACGAAATCCAGAAAATTGAGGCCTTGTCGAACGAAGATTTGGCACCGCTTATCAATCAAGAAGCATTGGCCGAATTCCGCGAACGCGCACTCACTCCCGATGCTCCCGTAACCCGCGGAACGGCACAAAACGACGATATTTATTTCCAATCGCGCGAAGCGGCCAATCCGTTTTACGACGCGGTTCCCGATATTGTTGAAAAATATTTGGACAAATTGGCTGCCGTTACCGGCCGCAAATACGGATTGTTCGACTATTACGGCGATCCAGAAGCCGACCGCGTGGTAATTGCCATGGGCTCGGTTACCGAAACCATTAAAGAGGTAGTTGACCACTTGAATAACGTGGACAAACGTCAGGTGGGCGTTGTATGCGTACACTTGTATCGTCCGTTCAAAGCCGAGGCGTTGCTTTCGGTTATCCCGAAAACGGCAAAACGCATCGCCGTACTCGACCGCACCAAAGAACCCGGAGCCGAAGGTCCGCTTTATCTCGATGTGAAAAGCGCTTTCTACGGAAAACAGTTCGCTCCCGAAATTGTGGGCGGAATTTACGGACTTTCGTCGAAAGACACTACACCGGCACAAATTCTTGCGGTTTACAAAAACCTGAAAATGCCCCATCCTAAAAATCACTTCACGGTGGGAATTAACGACGACGTTACCTTCCGTTCGCTACCGCTGAAAGAAGATATTCCGATGGACCTGTCGGTTCACGAAGGAAAATTCTATGGTTTGGGTTCCGACGGAACAGTGGGCGCCAACAAAAACTCCATCAAAATTATCGGCGACAATACCGATAAATACGTTCAGGCATATTTTGCTTACGACTCCAAAAAATCGGGAGGTTTTACTTGTTCGCACCTTCGTTTTGGCGACAATCCCATTCGTTCTACCTATTTGGTAACCACACCCAACTTCGTGGCTTGTCACGTTCCGGCATACTTAAACTTGTATGATGTTACGCGCGGATTGAGAAAAGGAGGCTCGTTCCTACTCAACTCTTTGTGGGACAAAGACGAAGTAGGAAATCATATCCCCGACCACATCAAAAAATATTTCGCGGTAAACGATATTAAACTCTATATCATTAACGCCACGAAAATTGCCAGTGAAATTGGCCTCGGAAACAGAACCAACACCATTTTGCAATCGGCATTTTTCAAGATATCCGGCGTAATTCCTTACGATCTCGCTGTAGAACAGATGAAGAAGTTCATTATTAAATCGTATGGCAGAAAAGGGGAGGAAGTGGTGAGAATGAATCACGCCGCAGTTGATAGAGGCTCTGATGTGGAACAAGTGGAAGTACCGAAAGAGTGGGCTGATCTTGTAGTAGAACCCGCAAAAGCTGACGATGCTCCCGAGTTTATCCAAAAAGTTGTTCGTCCCATCAACGCGCAACGCGGTTACGACTTGCCGGTATCGGTATTTGTAGGTCGCGAAGACGGAACCTGGGAACAAGGAACCACGGCATACGAAAAACGCGGTGTTGCCGCTTTCGTACCCGAATGGAACGCCGAAAACTGTATCCAGTGTAACCAGTGCGCTTATGTGTGTCCGCACGCTACCATTCGTCCGTTTGTTCTTAACGAAGAAGAGCAAAAAGGAGTGGGCGAGGGTGTTGATTTGCTGAAAACACAAGGAAAACAATTCGACGGAACCGCTTTCCGCATTCAGGTAGATGTACTTGATTGTTTGGGTTGCGGCAACTGTGTGGACGTGTGTCCGGGACGCAGGGGAGAGAAAGCTCTCGAAATGAAACCTATTACCACCCAATATGAAAACCAGGAAAATTGGGATTATATGGTGAAGAATGTTTCCAGCAAAGCTCATTTGGTGGACACCAAACTTAACGTTAAAAATTCGCAATTTGCCACGCCGTTGTTCGAATTCTCGGGCGCATGCTCGGGTTGCGGCGAAACACCTTATATTAAACTCATTACCCAACTTTACGGCGACCGTATGATGATTGCCAACGCCACCGGATGTTCGTCTATTTACGGCGCGTCGGCTCCGGCAACGCCTTATACGACCAACGAAGAAGGCAAAGGCCCGGCTTGGGCAAACTCGCTGTTTGAAGATAACGCCGAGTTTGGTTTCGGTTTTGTGATTGCACAAGCCAGTATGCGCAACCGCATCAAAGACTTGATGCAAAAAGGAATGGAGTCTTCCGACTTCTCGGATGCGCAGAAAGAATTATTTACGCAATGGATTGAAAACAAGGATAATGCCGATGCGGTAAAAGAAATTTCGGCTCAAGTGCCGGAAGCGTTGAAAGATGCGAAAAACGAAATTGCTCAGGAAATTCTCTCGCTTGAAAGATACCTGACCAAAAAATCGATTTGGGTATTCGGCGGCGACGGCTGGGCATACGATATCGGTTTTGGCGGTCTCGACCACGTGTTGGCTATGGGACAAGACATCAACGTGCTTGTAATGGATACCGAAGTGTACTCCAATACCGGCGGACAATCCTCCAAATCAACTCCGACCGCTGCCGTAGCTAAATTTGCAGCCTCCGGAAAGCGTATCCGCAAGAAAGATTTGGGTATGATTGCCGCTACCTACGGTTACGTGTATGTAGCTCAAGTAGCCATGGGAGCCAATCAGGGTCATTATCTGAAAGCGTTGAAAGAAGCGGAATCCTATAACGGTCCGTCGCTTATTATCGCTTATTCACCCTGTATCAGTCACGGATTGAGAAGCGGTATGGGTATGGCGCAGACCGAACAGAAAAAAGCCGTTGAATGCGGTTATTGGCACTTGTGGCGCTACGACCCGCGCTTGGAAGACGAAGGCAAAAATCCCTTCCAATTGGATAGCAAAGAGCCCGATTGGAGCAAGTTCAACGATTTCCTGATGGGCGAAGTGCGTTATACGCAATTGAAAAAATCGTTCCCGAAAGAAGCCGACGAACTGTTTGAAGCGGCAAAAGAAAACGCGCAATGGCGTTATCGTTCGTATCAACGTATGGCGAATGCCTCCTTTGCGGAACAAGAAGTGGAATAATGTAATGACGTGGTAAGCCGCGTCTCGCAAATATTATTAACAGCCGTTGCATTTTTGTAGCGGCTGTTTTTTGTCGGGAAGCAATCTCATATCTTCACTATATTTTTCGCGAAGTTAAAAACGTTGTCTCCCGAAAATTCGTATCTTTGTTGACCGCCTTTGTCAAAGTTCGAAACTTTGACAAAGATTGTTAAACTAAAAAGATTTTTTTAATGAAAATCCAAATCATTAACGGTCCCAATCTTAACTTGTTGGGAATGAGAGAGCCCGATGTCTACGGAAATGAATCGTTTTTAGATTATTTTGAAAAGCTGCAAAAAGCATTTCCGGAAATAGAGTTGCACTATTTTCAATCGAATGTTGAAGGAGAAATCATCAATCAAATTCACGAATCGGGATTCGACTACGATGGCATTATCCTTAACGCGGGAGGATATACACACACATCGGTAGCCATTCGCGACGCGATAAAATCGGTGAACACACCCGTTGTTGAAGTACATATTTCTAACGTGCATGCCCGCGAGGAATTTCGCCGTCAATCCATGATCTCTGCCGTTTGCGCAGGCGTGATTGCCGGATTTGGATTAAACTCGTATCGTTTAGCGATAGAAGCCATAAAAACGGCAAACATAATCAGTTGAAAAATGTTTAATGGTTAATAGTAACTCAATAGTAATTCGATAGATATTCAACAGTTATTTGCAGCGGCAATACACTATTCCAACCCGCAACGAATAACGCGAAACAAATACCACACTAAAATGATGCTCAAACATACTAAAATCGTAGCCACTATTTCTGATAAACGTTGCGACGTTCAGTTTCTACAACAGCTTTTTGAGGAAGGAATGAACGTTGTAAGGCTAAACTCAGCCCATCTCAATGAAGAAGGGTTTCTGAAAATTATCAACAACGTGCGCGCCGTATCCAACCGAATTGCCATTCTGGTAGATACCAAGGGCCCGGAAATCAGAACAACAATCGCGCCGGAACCCATAGTGCTTGCTACAGGCGAAAGAATCAAAGTTTACGGTAATCCGCAAGGCATTTCCACCAAAGAAGCCATTTGTGTTTCTTACCCGAATATTGCCAATGAAATGAAGTTGGATGACGATATATTGATTGACGATGGGGAGATAGACCTGAAAGTGATTGACAAGAATCCCGATTATCTGCTTTGCAGCGTACAAAACGACGGAACGGTCGGAAGCCGCAAGAGCGTGAACATTCCCGGCGTTCGGATAAACTTACCTACCATTACCGAACGCGACCGTGAATTTATAGCTCTGGCAGACAAGCACAATGTGGATTTCATCGCGCATTCTTTCGTGCGAAGCAAAGAGGATGTGATGGAAGTTCAGGCTATATTAGACGAGTTGAAAAGCCCGATAAAAATCATCGCTAAAATTGAAAATCAGGAAGGGGTCGACAATGCCGACGAGATATTGCAACACGCTTACGGAGTGATGATTGCCCGCGGTGATTTAGGCATTGAAGTGGCACAGGAAAAAATTCCCGGCATACAGCGCACGCTTATCCGAAAAGCCATTCAGCACAAAAAACCGGTGATTGTGGCCACTCAAATGCTGCACTCCATGATTGAGCATCCGCGCCCCACTCGGGCGGAAATTACCGATATCGCCAACGCCATTTACTATCGTACCGATGCCATCATGCTTAGCGGCGAAACCGCATACGGAAAATATCCGATAGAAGCGGTTCGCACCATGACGCAGGTGGCGCACGAAACCGAAAAAACTAAACTTTCGGAAAACGATATTCGTGTGCCTTACGGCAACGATGACCGCGAGGTGACTTCGTTTTTGGCCAAGCAGGCGGTGAAATCGGCTGCAAAACTTCAAACGAAAGCCATTTTTACCGATAGTCATACCGGACGCACGGCGCGCGTTTTGGCCGCTTTTCGCGGAAGAAAACCCGTGTTTGCCATGGCCACAACCGAACGGTTGGCACGCGAATTAGCCCTTTCTTATGGAGTTTGGGCTGAACATTTACCGGGAAAAGGTATTGAGAATACCAAAGAAAGCCGTCGGGCTTACTACGTTTCTGCCATCAAGAAAATGCTCGAACACAAGATGATAGACATGAAGGATCGGGTGGCATACTTAGGCGGAAGTTTCGGCGAAACCGGCGGAACCACCTATCTCGATATCAGCGAAGTGTATAAGGTTTTGGAAGCGAGAGAAAAATACAATTTGCCGGATTATACACAGTAAATCGCTTCGTCTGACCAATTGCCGGTCTGACGGATGAAAAACGTGGTGTTTTGAAAAGATATACATCCCCAAAATGGAAAAAATAGAACAATATATCCTGTCGCACATGGACGCGGAACCCGAACTGCTCAAACAAATCAATCGCGACGCGCACGTAAAACTGCTGCATGCGGGCATGATCTCGGGACATTTGCAAGGCCGCCTTCTCAAGATGCTAACGCAGATGATTCGTCCGAAACGGATATTGGAAATCGGGACGTTTATCGGATATTCCGCTCTCTGTTTTGCCGAAGGATTGGAAGAAAACGGCGAAATTCACACCATAGAAATTAACGACGAGTTAGAAGATTACATACGCCGAAATTTCGCGCAATCCGAACATCGGGATAAAATTACGCTTCACATTGGCAATGCCATGGAAATAATTCCCGGTTTTGAAGACGAAAGTTTCGACCTGGCTTTTATTGATGCCGATAAGGAATTGTATTGGGAAAATTTTGAAACCACGTTCCCGAAAATTCGGAAAGGCGGATTTATTCTGGTCGACAATACGCTTTGGTACGGTAAAGTGGTGGAGAAAGTAGAGAGCAACGATTGGGCAACTCAAGGCGTGTTGAATTTCAACAAAAAACTGGCTGACGACACGAGAGTAGAAAAGGTAATTCTGCCTATTCGGGACGGTTTGACACTGATAAGGAAAAAATAAAACTCAAAATATTATGCCGAAACTGTACGAATATTTGGGACTAATTATCTTGTTTTACTCCAACGAACATGAACCAATACATGTTCATTGTAAATTTCAAGAAAGAGAAAGTAAAGCTGAAATTGTTTTTGAAAATGGGAAGTTTGTTGAAGTACGCATATCGGAAGTTGCGGGTAAAAGGCCTTTGGACACGCAAAACTTGAAACATTTTAAGCGATTAGTTGAGGTGTATCGTGATGATATTGTTCGAAAATGGGTGGATTTTTTTGTTTTTAACAAAGAAATTAAAGTAGAGAAAATAACAAAAAAATTATAGTTTATGATTGTCTCAATAACTCAAGCCAATTATAAAGGCGATTATAAAATTGAATTTAGTTTTTCCGATGATACGCAAAGGACAATTGATTTTAAGGATTTTATTATGAACGCAAAAAATCCGATGACGAAAAAGTATCAAAACGAAGAATTATTTAAAAATTATTCCATCACATACGGCGATATCGAATGGAACGATTTTGAACTTTGTTTTCCTGTCTGGAATTTGTATCAGGGGAAAATATAAAATATATATTTATGGAATCAAACAGACAACTAAAAGTAAACCGACTCATACAAAAAGAGTTGAGCGAAATATTTCTGCTCGAAACGAAAAAGATGCCGGGCACACTCATATCGGTTACCCGCGTTCGGACAACTCCCGATTTTGGCGTTGCCCATGCGCACTTAAGCATATTTCCGTCGGAAAAAGGAAAGGAACTTTTACAGAACATCACCGATAATGTGAAATCGGTTCGTTTCAACCTGGGAAAAAGAATCGGTAAACAGCTTCGCATTGTTCCCGAACTTGTTTTTCATCTCGACGATTCGCTCGATTACATTGAAAATATAGATAAACTTTTAGAACCAAGAGTCAAGAACCAAGATAAGACGACAAACGATTTATAGCTGTCGCATTCTTTGGGAATCCAGACAACTCATGACTCATAACTGCTAACTCCTAACTAATTTTGAATCTCTCACTTTTCATAGCCCGTCGTTATCTTTTCTCCAAGAAATCGCATAACGCCATTAATGTGATTTCGCTGATTTCCGTTTGTGGTATTGCCATCGCAACTGCTGCAATCATCATCGTTTTATCGGGATTTAACGGTTTCGGCGGAATTGTGGAGGGAATGTTCAGCGCTTTCGACCCCGATTTAAAAATTACCGCCAAAACCGGAAAGGTGTTCGATTACCAAACGCCTGCGTTCGACAAGGCTTTGCGTGTGAATGGCGTACAACTTATTTCGGAGTCGTTGGAAGAAAACGCGTTATATAAATTCGACGATCGTCAGGTTCCCGTGCTGGTAAAAGGCGTATCGGAAGAGTTTAAACTCATGGCCGACATGAATAAACTTATGATTGATGGCCGTTTTCGCCTCTCCGAAGACGTTGTTAATTACACCACGCTAGGAAGCGGATTGGCATTAACTCTTGGCGCGCGTGCCGGATTTATAAATCCTATCGAAATATACGCGCCCAAGCGCGATGTAAACGTAAATCTCGCCAATCCGTCTGCTGCGTTTACTCTTGGTGATGCAATGATTGGAGGTGTTTTCAGCCTCAATCAACCCGATGTAGACGAGCAAATGGCGATTATTCCCATTGGCTTAGCGCGCGAATTGTTCAGATACGATAACGAAGTTTCTTCGCTCGATATTAAGCTTCATCCCGATGCATCGGTGAAGAAAGTGAAATCGGAAATCGAGAAAATTCTAGGAAATGATTTTTGGGTGGAAAATCGCTTCGAACAACAAAAAGAATCTTTCCGAATGTTGCAGATAGAGAAATGGGTTTCGTTTCTTATCCTCTCTTTGATTCTGCTGATTGCTGTTTTCAACATTGTAGGTTCGCTTACGATGCTCATTGTCGAAAAAACAAAAGACATAAACAGCCTGAAAAATATGGGCGCGAGCAACAACCTCATTTCCCGTATTTTCCTCTACGAGGGATGGCTTATTGCTTTTTTTGGAATTGTTTGCGGATTAATTGCCGGATTGCTGATTTGTTTGCTGCAACAACATTTCGGTTTGCTGAGATTGAGTAATACTCCGGGTGCTTATGTTGTGGATGCTTATCCGATTATCGTTAAGTTTTGGGATGTGGTCATTGTTTTTGTTTCGGTAAGCGTGGTGTCGTTGCTTGCCGTTTTTTATACTATCAATAATTTAAAGAAAAAAATAAATTTGATGTAAAGACACACGACCTTGTGTCTATGCTGAAATATACATAACAAAATAATCGTATGAAAATAGCCGTTGTAGGAACAGGATACGTGGGATTGGTATCCGGCGCGTGTTTCGCCGAAATGGGTGTAAATGTGACTTGCGTAGATATCGATGAGGCCAAAATTGAAGGACTCAAACAGGGAGTTATTCCCATTTATGAACCCGGATTGAAAAATATTGTCGTCCGCAATCACGATGCCGGCCGTTTGCATTTCACCACCGATTTGCCGTCGGTTTTGAACGAAATGGACATCGTTTTTATTGCCGTAGGCACCCCGTCGGACGAAGACGGAAACGCCGAAATGAAATACGTGTGGAAAGTTGCCGAAACCATTGCCGATAATCTCGCCAAACCGTTGCTCATTGTTACCAAAAGTACCGTTCCGGTGGGAACATCGCACAAAATTAAAGAGTTGGTGCAAAACCGATTGAACGAACGCGGCAAAACTGATTTAAGTTTCGACGTAGCTTCCAATCCCGAATTTTTGAAAGAAGGCGCCGCCGTTGACGATTTTATGAGTCCCGACCGCGTGGTGCTGGGAGTGGAAACCGAGCGCGCCAAAGAACTTATGACACGCTTGTACCGCCCGTTTTTGCTCAATAATTTCCGCGTAATTTTTATGGATATTCTCTCATCGGAAATGACTAAATACGCCTCGAATGCCATGCTGGCCACACGCATCAGTTTTATGAACGATATTGCCAACTTGTGCGAATTGGTGGGTGCCGACGTGAATATGGTTCGCCGCGGCATTGGCAGCGATTCGCGCATCGGACGCAGTTTTCTCTATCCCGGCTGCGGATACGGCGGAAGTTGTTTTCCCAAAGATGTGAAAGCCATCATCAAAGTTGCCGAGAATGTGGGCTACCAAATGACAGTGTTGAAGGCTGTTGAGGAGGTAAATGAAAACCAAAAGAAGATTCTTTTCCGCAAGTTCAGCGAGTATTTCAACGGTGATATCGAGGGTAAAACCGTCGCCGTTTGGGGATTGTCGTTCAAACCCGAAACCGACGATGTGCGCGACGCTCCCGCCCTGCAACTCATTGACAGCTTGCTTAAATCGGGTGTAACCGTTCGCGCATATGACCCCGCGGCAATGGATGAAGCGAAAAAACAGTTAGCCGATAATATTTATTACGCCAAAGATATTTACGATGCCGCCAACAACGCGCACGCCCTCATCGTTCCCACGGAGTGGAAAGAGTTTCGCCTGCCCAACTGGGAAATCCTGAAAAAAATCATGCGTACGCATTTGGTTATCGACGGACGAAATATTTACAACAAAGAAGAACTCGCCTCGTTTGGTTTTGAGCACCGCGGAATTGGCGGGTAAAATTCCGCCCGTCAGACCGATTATCGGTCTGACGGGTTTGTTAAGTAAATCAAGAAAAAATGCAACAAAAGAAACATCACATCGTTTTTGGAAAAATCGCGCAAGCCACACTATTAGAAAGTAAACAGCTTAATTTAGATGAGATTGAATTAATTTGTTTAGAAGATTCTTTGAACTTTGCTCCGCTTTGTGATTTGTATTCGGTTGATGCTATTGAAAAACGGAAAAAATGGATTTCTGAAACTTTTGAGACTTCCTTAGTTCATTATAAACTTTCAGATGCGGTGGATAAGGATATCGAAACCATAAAAAAACTTATCAGCCACGCTGCAAGCATAGAAGAAATCTATTTATGGACAGGTTTTCATGGCTCTGAAGTGGTAGGTACGGCAAGGCTTCTGTTTTATTTACTGCCACTCAACAAGAAAATCTTTATTGCTGATTATCCCAACATTTCGCTTAAGTCCATTTATGGAAAAACCATTTATCCTCCAACTTTATACACAACATCTTCTGAAGATATAGAAGAAGTATTGAAGCATTTCAGATTGCTAAGCAAGAATGATTTGAAATTATGGTGTGAAACTTGGGAACGCCTTTTGTCGGAAAACGCCTTAATTAGAATATTGCACAAGAACGGTAAGGTTTCAAATGAAAATGAAACATTTTTTGATTCAAGTTTATTATCCAATTGTCAAATCGAGTTTCAGTCTGCGGCTCGAGTTATCGGCACAACCCTTGTGGATATAGATTTTGGTGTAGGCGATAATTATCTCAATTGGCGATTGAAAAAATTGGCAGCAATGAAAATGGTTGATGTCCGTGGCAGGCTTGAAGAGATAAGAGATTATGAAGTAAGACTTTTGGAGGTTTAACTAACCACCCGCTCGCGCAAGTTTCCAAACTTATGCGTCGCAAAGCGAAAGGCGATTATCGAAAATAATTTTGTGATTTTGAGTTGCCTTTACCGGCATTTGCCCCGTTAATGGCAAACTAGGAACAGCGCAGTCGGAAAATATAACATAGAAAACGAGAATAATACTGTAAGGTACATGAAAAAATTAATTATCGGATTATTATTGAGTGTTTCCGTAGTTGGATTTGCTCAAACGGGAGAAAAGAACTTCATTGACCAAAACTACATTGAAGTTACTGGAAAGGCAGAGCTAGAAATTGTGCCTGATCTGATTTATTTGAAAATTATATTGAGCGATAAAGATAATAAGGATAGACTTTCCCTTCCTGAAATTGAAAAGAGAGTGATAAATAAACTGTCGGAGTTGGATATTGATGTCAATAAAGATTTGTCGTTGATGAATTTTATGAGCGATTTAAAATCAGATTGGTTCAAAACCAATGTTGCGCTTAAAAAACAATATCAATTAATTGTTCGTAACACAAAAACGTTACAGAAAGTATTCTTTGAATTTCAAAATTTAGGAATTTCAACGGTTTCGATAGAAAAGTTAGACCACTCAAATATTGAGCAATACAGGAAAGATGTTAAAGTATCCGCAGTTAAAGTGGCTAAAGAAAAAGCGGAGATGTTAGCTGTTGCTTTAAATCAGAAAATAGGAAAGGCGATATACGTCCAAGAACTAGATATTGCATATCAGAATGTGAGTTCGAATGTATTTGTAAGAGGTATTGGTTCAAACTTGAAATATTCTTCTAATTCTGCAGCCGCAGATGAAGCCGGAGTCGATATTGAATTTGAGAAAATAAAAGTTGAAGGTAAGTTTTTAGTGCGATTTACTTTAGAGTGAAGACAATAATTCCCGCTCGCGCAAGTTTACAAGCTTGTGCGTCGCGAAGCGAAAAAATAAATATTCGCTCACGCGACACATCGATTGCCGCTCGAACTCTTTCGCTCGTTTTGACGAGAAATCGGTGTGAGCGAAGGAAGTGTGTGTTGTGAAACAACAAGCCACATAAAAATCCCTCAATCTAAGAAAAAACAAATATTTCTCATTCAATTTCGAAATAAATGAAGAGTTTTAAATAACTTTGCCCCGTTTTATAACTATTTATTGAATAACAATTCAAAAAAACGCATTTATTTCTCATAAAAAATTGATTATGTTAAAAAGAATCATTCCTTTTGCCCTTGCGGCATTAACGTTGGTTGCCTGCCAAGGAAAACAAACAAAAATGACATTAACCGGAACCGCTCCCGAAGAAGCCAACGGAGCGTATGTTTACGTGGTTGACATGGAAAAACGCGAAGCTATTGACAGCGTGAAAATCGAAAACGGTAAATTTACCTTGACAATGGAGGTCGAAGAACCTGTGCTTCGCGGATTGGCTATTGATCACGGATTTTTTTCGTTCATTGCGGAAGCCGGAAATCTGACTACCGAACTGAAAGGCGATGAGGGTGGCAGTGTTAAAGGTTCTGCACTGAACAACGAACTTTCGGCCATACTTGAAAAAGCGCACGAGATTTCTGCCGAATTTACCACAAAAATGGAAACTTTGATGGCCGACTCCACACTTTCCCAAGAAGAACGTGGCGCAAAAAGAGCTGAAATTGAACCGGCAATGTTTGCAAAATATAAAGCCGTCTTCAACGAATATTTTCCCAAACACAAAAACGATCCTGTTGGTGTTTATCTTCTTTATATAAATTATTCCGAGATTTTATCGAAGGAAGAGTTCGATGCCGCGTTGGAATCGGCAGGACCGGTTGTAAAAGATAATTCGATAATACTATCTATAATAGAAGAATTCGCCAGTTTGGAGAAAACGGCTGTTGGAAGCATGTTTACCGATTTTTCGGGCATCAACCCCAACGATACCGCTCAAACCGTTTCTTTTGCACAATTTGTGGGAAAAGGAAACTACGTAATTGCTGATTTTTGGGCATCGTGGTGCGGACCGTGCAAGGCCGAAATTCCCACATTGGCAAAAATTTACAAAGAGTATCACCCCAAAGGCCTCGAAATTGTGGGTGTTGTGGTTAGCGATAAATTAGACGCTCACCATAAATCGGTTGAAGAGTTGAAAGTTGTTTGGCCTCAGATTTTCGACAAAGACAACAACGGTGGAAAAGCGTATGGCGTTACCGGAATTCCTCACATCATCATTTTCGATGGCGAAGGCAAAATCGTAGCCAAAGATGTCAGAGGTGAAGAGCTGGAAAAACTTATCGCCGGATTTTACGCGAAATAAAATCGGATAGATTTACCGATATATTGGCGGGGTGGCAAAAAAATGCCGCCCCGCTTTTTTAGAAGGGCAAGTGCGAACTGTAACATCAATACCTCCTGTCGCGCATCGAATTTGTGCTTGTGTTGGCTGAGGATTTAAAGATGTTCCTTCGATTTTTTTGGGCTTTTTGCTCGGGTTGAACCCCGAGAGAATCTGTATTCTCTTTCCACAACCGGTCTTCAAAATCTTTCAGTTGTTTTACAATCTTTTCTTGCTCTGCTTTCATCTCTTCTGGCGAAGAGGTGTATTGCGAAATGGCCAAGTTACGCAGGTTCCCGGTTTTGTAGATTTCTCCGTCGTAATTGTGTTTGCGGAAAAAATCGTCGATGGTTCCCGTCACGGTGTTGTTCAGGCTCGATGTCATAACGGGCATGCGTTGAGCGTAGGGGCGGATTTCGTCGTACGGAATCCAAAACAGCGGATAGCGAACTGTACCGGCTTCGTAATCGCCCTGACGGTAAATAATGGGGCAAACGGCCACGGTTTTCACTCCGTAGTTAGATGTCCTGGTTTCAAAGAAATAGGCCTCTTTCACGTAATATCCTTGCACTTCGTGGGAAGGTATATCCACATCGGCGACGACTACTTTTCTGTTTTCAGTTTGATAATAAACGCCAAACCGGTCGAGAAATTCGTTGAAGTCGATTTTATACTCGTCGGTAAAAACCTCCCGACCGTCTAAGTATTCGTAAGCCGAGATTTTGTTTTCCGAGAGCAGTTTGAAAATCACCGTAAAAAGGTTCATGCGTCCCTGTTCGGGCATCATAGGATAATAGAGCGGTGCGTTGCCTTCTTTGCTCAAATCGAGGTAACGATAAACTACGCGCATCCACTTCACGTTTTCTATATCGGCAGATTTAGTGCGATTCATTTGCTGCGCACGAACAGTTAATCCTACGGATGTGTGGTTTTCACTGTTTGCATCCCGCTGCATTAGCCTTTCGCGAGCGGTTTCTTGCGCCGAAATATTCATCAGACAAAAGCTGAAAAGGATAAGTATTATTGATAACTTCTTCATTTTTTTGTTTTTTCTATTTATAGATATATTGGCAGACGCATGCAGTGCGTCTCTACATCGCTCATCGGACACCCGACATCCCGCATCAATTTACCCGTACTTCAATTACCGCTATCTCCCTTTCCGAACCATCGGGGCCAACGGCTCGTACGCCCGAAATATAAAAATATTTCCCGCGCTGTAATCGGCGAATTTGTTCTTTTTGCCGTTCCGAGAACCGGCTTCCGTTCGAAACTTCGGGAATGGCGTTGCCCATGGAATCGAAAAACAGGGTACGAAAACTCGTTACCCGAAACGGTATATTTAAAATTCCGTCATCGATAGCGGCTTTTATTTCGCTCGTATTTACCAACACTGCCTTCGATAAACCTCCACCTTTAAACATGGCGGGATTGCCGTTGGCATCGGTATATTCTATGTACGGAGTGGGATTGGGCAAAGCGCGCACCCGGAAACTTTTAGCCGACAACTGCCGCGTTTGATTTCCCGTTTTTACCGATATGGAAATGGTCGCATCTTGGCCGACGGCCGATGGTTTTGCCACCCACATATTCCCTTTTCTAACGAGTGAACCGTTAGTCATGGTTGCCGAAACATCTTGCGGTGTAACGCCGGGAACCGAAATACTGATTTCGTTATCAATTCCCGCGTAAAGCACGTTCATCAACGTTGGCGCTATGGTTGCCATAGGCTCAATCACCGTGTAGTTGTCCGTGAAGTTTCGGCGCATCACACTGCCGTCGCCTCCCGTTATTTCAATATAACCTTCAACCGGATGCGTTCCCACGGTGCCTGCGCCGGCGGCAAACAAGCCGCCTGTGGCGGAATCGAGCGTGCGTCCGTTCACAAAAACACGCGGTGTTTGTGTGGAATCTTCCGCCGAAAGTACAACGCGGGCGTTATACGTGCCGCCCTGAATAACCACCCGAGATTCGGGAATTACGTGCGCGTTGATTCGATTTACCCTGAAATCGCTCACATCCACACTGTTGAGCAGGCTGCTCAGCGCCTCACCTTCCGATGAGCGGACGTCGTTCTGAATTTTTGTGAGAATGGTAACTGCCGCCGATACGGGCATGTTTTCGAAAAGCGATTGCTCCCAGTTTTTATTCGAGTCGCTTCGTTTTGACGGAGTAGTACTCAGGTTGTTTTTAATAACTTCGCGACGGCCTGTGTCGTGAATGAGTTGCATTACAGTTTGCCTGTAACGGTCGATAGCGGTGCGCAACTTGCTTCCTCGGTTCGCCGACGATAGCATGACGAAAGACGCTACGTTTAAATTCTCTTTGTTTTTAATGTTGTTTACATCGCCTTTTTTTCCGTCGGATTCCTTCACCATGCTTACTTTCAGCTCTTCGATGTAATCCACCAGCGAATCGCTCATCTGCTTAACCTGCCTGCCTCTGTTGTACCATTCGCCTGCTTTTTCGGGATTTTGTGCGTTGTGTCTTTCCAATTCAGCCATAATCAGTCGATTACGCGCGTACATGTTTTCCGACGAACTGCTCAGACTGTCGCCCACTATATCGAAACCGTCGAGTACTTCGGCCGATACGTTGAGTGCCAGCATCGCAATGAAAACCAGGTACATGAGGTTTATCATTTTTTGGCGGGGAGAGTTTGGATTGTTGATAATCATTGGGGTTGCGGGTTACGGGTTGCGGGTTGCGGGTTACGGGTTACGGGTTGCGAGTTGGGGGTAAGTTTGTCATTGCCTGTATCATTCGTCCGTATATTTGATTCAATTCACGGATTTGCGCTGCCATTTTTTCGGTTTCCTGCTTGATGACTGAACTATCCGGAACGGCCTCGCCGTACATCGATTTTATTCGGGATAGTCCCTTGTTAATCTGCTCAATGCTGTCGAGTTGTCCGCTTATGCTTTTAAGCTGGATTTCGTAAATGGTGTTCAGCCCCGATATGTTGCGGTTTAATGCTTCCATCTGTTGAACATATCCCAATGAATTCTGGCTGATATTTTGCGAGTTATCGATAATATGGCGATACGATTCTTGTAACGATTCCGATATTTTGGTAAGCCTTTCGGTGGCTTCGGTAAACCGCATAACATTATCCGAAACGGAGTCGAGTTGTTCGATGGGGACGTCCGAATCTATTTGTGCAGGCTGAATACTTTCCCGATACGGTTTTTCCATAAAGGTCGGTTGATCGGTAAAATGAGTTTGAACCGGAACTTTATCGGCTTCAATCCGCTGGGGTTGATACTCTTTCTGCGGACGGTCTAAACCGTATAAAATAAAAACCAGGCATTCGATGGCCATTCCCGTTCCAAAAATGATATTCCCCCAAATGCCCCACCAGTGCAGCACTTTTATCATTGCCCCGAAAATAACAATAGCTGCGCCAAAACTGTAGGCATATTGTAAAAAACGCTGACCGTTATCGGTTTGCAGAAGGTTTTCTATTTTTCGTATCGCTCTGTTCATATAAATTGATAGACTTTTTTTTGACTGTTAGATTTATCATTGCATCTGACCGGTAATGGGCAGATGCGGAAGTTTTATTTGCTGCCTGCTCCTACTTGCGATCTCACGCACCGGAAACCGATGTACGAACGTCCCCGATTCTGATGTTCCGCGTCACGCATATCCGAACGGATGAAGGTGGAAATATCTTTCCACGAACCTCCTTTCACCACCTTGCGTTTCATCGCGTAAGGGTCTTCCGCGGCGGCGTTGTACCGGTATTCGGGATTCATGTCGCTCATCATTTCGTTGCCCGACTCTGTGTAAGCCGTCGATGTCCACTCCGCCACATTTCCCGCCATATCGTACAATCCGAAACTGTTGGGCTGATAGCTTCTCACCTTCGCCGGTATTAAGTTTCGGTCGGCAGCGTAAGCACCTTCGCCCGGTTTAAAGTTTGCCATATAGCAATTATCGTCGTTTTTTGCGGAATTGGAATCCCACGGATATCGATTTTCGGTTTTTCCGCTTCGGGCGGCCATTTCCCACTCGGCTTCGGTGGGGAGTCGATATTTTTCAATTTTCACGTTTCGGTGTTGCAGGCCACGACGAAGAAACATCGTACGCCACTCGCAAAACGCGGTTGCCGCTTCCCACGAAACTCCCACTACGGGATGATGCGCGTAGCCGGGATGTGAGAAATAGTTGCGCATGTAGGGTTCGTTGTTAGCGTTGTGAAAATCGTTAACCCAACAAGTGGTGTCGGGATAAATGTTCACGATTTTGGTGTGAACGAAGTCGTACAAACTGCTGAGCGGGCGGGTTATGGTTTCGTTTACAATACGGCCTTCTATATCGATATAGGCGGTATCTTTCGAAATCATTATTATTTCGTCTTGATTGACGGAAATGTCGGTATTCAATATTCTTTCCCGCGGATTTAACCGGTGTTGGCGCTTAGCAGCTTCGGCGGCGTCAAACCATTCGTAACGAAAATTCATTTGCCGCGCGTCCAGCATTTTCTTTTTGGTAATCGGATGCACAACATACACGCTGTTAATGGCGGCTTCTTCCTCCTCTGTGTTTCTGGTCCATGGAATAGGAATGCTCCAGTTGAGGTGAGGAGTTACCGGATCACCGTATTCATCCTCCGTAATTTTATAAAAATCGTCTCCCCCGTAAGCCGGATCGGCAAGGCGTTCACGAATGATAGAATCGCGTACCCAAAAAACAAACTGCTTGTATTGCGAATTGGTGATTTCGGCTTCATCCATCCAAAAATTATCTACCGATACGCCGCGCGTAGGAATGGTCATTCCCCACAACGAATCCAGTTCGCCCGGTCCCATTTGGTAGGAGCCGCGCGTAACAAGCACCATGTTGTAAGGCGTGGGTTCGCTCCACACTTTTCCGACAGGTACGCCCACAAGTTCGCCGCCTATGCTGCTTCCCACGCCTCTTCGTCCGCAAGAAATGATTGCGATTATAAATAAAGTTGAAATGATTATTTTTCTCATTTTATGTTAGTTGTACGTCTTTATTATTTTACTAAATTTACAATAACCGAATGCTTTTACGCGGCATCGGTTTTTTGTTCCACAAATCTATCGGAAACCGATAACGGACGCTGAGTTCGTGACTCCCTCCGCTATCTTTTCCTATTCCCGACCTATGCAAATCGTAAGTGTATCCCACTTCAATATCTTCGACGACAAATCCGGCAAAAAACGAATACCCGTCTTTACCGCGCCACGATGCGCCGGCCGAATATTTTCCATTGTAAACCGTACGCAAAGCTGCTTGAAAACATGTTGTCGATAAGTCGGTTTGGGCGAAAAACATCGGTTGTAATTCTAACGGATAAAACAAGGTGATATTGTATCCGGATATAAAATTGTATGAGGTGGGAATTTTTGAATACGTGGAGTCGTTCTTCGAATCGTCCGAAACTCCGGTGTTATCTAAGGCATAAAAGGCCGGTTGATTGATGTGAGCCGCCGCGACTCCGATATGAAAATGTTTGGTAGTCCATGAAATTCCGGCATTAATATCGATTGTCTTTTTTTTCGCGGGATTGACTTGGAGCGTTTTTCTCCCGTTTTTGACAGAGTCGACCGTTAAATGAATGGACGCCGCGTCGAAATTAATTTCGTGCATACCTGCCTGGATAGCCATATTGAACATGCCTTTTCCTAATTTTTGCCTGAACGCGTATTGAGCGGCAAAAAGAGAGTTTCGTTCGTTGCCGATAGTGGCGGAGTAGGTGAGGATGCCCACACCGTGGCGCCGTCCGATAAATTCCACAGGCATATCTGCCGACAGGAAAATGTGTTTGGGCGCATTTTCAATGCCTGCCCATTGATATTTGTAGATTCCCGAAAGTTGAATTTTATCGCTTTCTCCTGCAAACGACGGGTTATAATAGGTCTTCACCGTCCAAAATTGAGTGAACGGAGCATCCCATTGCGCCTGTATTTTCAAGACACACAGCAACGAGATAATTAAAAAAAGAATCCGCCGTTTTTCCATTGAGAATATAACGGAAAAACGGCGGAAAAATTGTCTTTCTGGACAGAAGTTTCTTCCTCTCTTTTTAAGGGATGCTAAAAATTAAGCAGCTTTTTTTTAGCCTTACTTTCAATGTTATATGTGAAAAGTGATTTATCCTTCTTAAATAGAATACTTTTGTTGTCTTTTAACCAAAATTGAGGCGAGCCGACAACATCAATTTCAAGACTTTCTTTGGAGTTTAAATTATAAATTATGCTCTTATCCGGCATGGAAATACAGATTAATGTGTTATCGAGAGACCATGCAATACCGAAAGTATAGATTCCGAAACTTATTAACTGTTCACTCTTACGTGATTCAATATCATAGATATAGAGCGCGTGTTTTGGCATATCTTCTTCAGAGAGCTGCGCGTATGTTTTTCCCTGCGGATCCCAATCAAACAATGCACTACTATACGCAAATTTTTTTCCATCGGAAGCCCAACTTAAAATTTGCCCGTTAGTTTTTGGCAAAACAGATTTGACTATTTTATTTTCAGTCAATGAGTATAAGATAGGTTTGATAAAAGGCATTTCATTATATATAAGATAGCTGCCGTCCGGTGATACGCTTGGCAATGTGAATATTTTATTTCCTTTTGAGACTTTTATCGGTTTTTCATTTACACCTAATTTTCGTCTGAATACAGCGGGTTCCCTACCTCTAACAGATGATATGTAATAGCTTTCCCTATTCACTGTTGAATAATCCAATAAGTACTCATTAGAGTTGGTTTTTCCATTTGAAGTAATAGTAAAGTCATTTAGTTCAACAATATACTGTTGAGTTGTCCCTTCGTGTCTGGACAGAAATAAAATACTGTCGTTGCTTATCCAATGTAATCCTGATTTATAGGATGTTTCGTAATCTAAAGTGCTCGAATTTGTCACCCTGTATAGACTGTCTTGTTCAAGTTTGTAAATATAAATATCTATAATAGCATTAACTCTGATGTATAAGGCAATTGTTTTCCCGTCTGGAGATAAGATTGGGGAATCTATTTCAAATAGGTCTTGAGTCTCTACATTAATTTTAATCTGAGCAGGTGCTAGTAAATTAAATCCAATTAATAAAATCAGAAAACTAATTGTACTTTTCATAAGGTTCACATTCGTTTATATAGTTTTTGTGGAATATTCTTATTATCAGATAATTTTGTGAAATAAACTCCTTATCTCACCCCGCTTTCGCTAAATAATTTGTCAACTTCTTTTTGTTGCGACGGACGGGGAGCATTCGATTCAACAATTTTACCGTCAGGGTCGATAAAGATAAACCGAGGAATTGCATTCACTCCGTAATCTTTTGCAAACGAAGAATTCCAGTCGGCTTCGCCGAAAAGCTGCATCCAATCCGTCTCTTTTTCCTCGATCATCTGGCGCCAAGTTTCTTTATCGCTTTCGGCATCGATAGAGATGCTTACGAAAGTAATGTTTTTGCCTTTGTATCTGTTTACTAAATCTTTAAATGCCGGAATTTCTGCTAAGCACGGACCGCACCATGTTGCCCAAATGTCAATGTACACGAACTTTCCTCTCAGGTCTGTCAACGATGTTGTTCCCCCATTGTAATTTTCGTAATCCACAAAAGCCGGCGAATCGGCGCCTTTGGTCAACGCACGTAATTTTTCCATTCGGGCGGTTATTTTCTCTTTAAACTCTACATCGGAAGTAGATTCCATAATCGATTTGTATAGGGCTTCGTTATCGTCGTTGCCCGAATTGAGGATATAGGCTATCTCTTTGGCAATTCCTTCGCGAATGGCGCCGACAGGTAATTCATTCAAACCATCGCTTGCCGATTTAGCAAAAGAAATAGCATTCTCCGGCTTCTGTGCCCGGGCAATCACCTTGGTAAAAAAGACATGTTGTAAAAAATCGCGATAATCTTTGCTCTTTTTGTACTCTTCTTCATCGTTTAACGGAATATTATCGTAAGGATTGGGAAAATCGGCAGATACCTTAAATGTTTTGTCTTTTATGACAAATCCGTGCGATCTTTCGTAATCGGAGAGCATATTGGCTTTGTCGTATTGGAGCTTTTTTGCTTCCGATTTGGCAAACGCATTGGGAAGTCCTTTCAGTTTTCCTTCCAGATTGGCATAAAGAGTCGATATTTTTTCAACAAATTGACTCTCATCCAATCCGTACAATTCCTGAAAATTGGCGGTAGCTTTTTCTTTTTCCAAAAACTTTTGAGCCAGATAATTATTTGCCTCGGCTCCTTTTCCGGTGTACGTAATGGTTTCGTCAAACTCTTTGGTGTCAAGTGTCAGATTTAGATCATAGCCGTTTTTCAGGTATAAGGCTGTACTTTCATTTCCATCGCTAAGCGTATAATAACCGTCGGCGTTGAAGATGGTGTCGGCGAAAGTACCGTCTTCTTCAACCACGATTTCTCTTGCGACTTTGCCCGAATCATTCACGATTCTTAGTTTTTTACTGTTGGGCTCAATAATTTTTCCGGATAATAAAGCGTAATCGGTTTTCCCGGTTTGTGTGCAGCCAATTAACAAAGCTGCAAAGAATGAGAGAATGAGTGCTTTTTTCATTATGATGATATTTAAGAGTTGCGTCAAAAGTAATATATAAAATCGAATAAAACTACAACTTTTCCGCCTTTACCCGCATCACGCTCAGAGCTTTCAAAATAAATTTCGGCAATGCTTTTTCGGGATTTTTGTTTTTCAGGTTGATAGCTATGCCGAGTTTTTTCATAATCGGTACTTTGTGTGTTTCCACGAACTCGATAAGCGTTCCGTCCGGATCTTCGATATAAGCAAACTGTCCGGCAGCATCGCCCATATCGAAAGAATCGCCTTTTTTGAGGTTTTGTGTTGTATCAACGGTAAACGGATGTCCTAATTCGGCACACCGTCTTCCCAACTCGGCCATATTGCGAATATCGAAGCAAACCTGAATAAAACCCGGATCGCCCCAGAAACGTCCTTCGTAAAGTTTTTTCGGTGTGCGTTCCAAAGCTTGAACAAGTTCGATGTACGATGGGCCAAACAATTCGCTGAAAGCGCCTTTTCGAGGTTTTGAATGCGTGAGCAAACGGCGGCGGAATTGCTGATTTCCGCACGGAAGTCCTTCATAATCAGAAAAAGTACCGGTTTCATCGGCAATTATGGTGTCGTAACCCAAAATATCGCGGTAAACAACCATGGCTTTTTCAATATCGGTTACACCGATTGTAGCTCCGACAGCGCCGCCCGTTAACCGCCCTTCGTTCTTGAAAATATAATCGTCGTGAACAATTTGAAACAGGTTTCCGTACGGGTCTTTTACATAAAAGGTCAGTTTGCCGTCTAAATTTTCACTTAATTTAGTAACGATATTTACTTTCGTATTTTTGGAAAACTCCTCGAAAGTTTTTGCAACATCCCTGCTTTTTATTTTACAAACCAATACGCCCAAATCGCCCATATTCAGCTCGAAATCCAAAGATTTAGGCTTTCGTTCGGCGTATTGCCATATTTCAAAACCACCACCGCCCTGCATGTTTACGGCAATTGCCGCATGACGACGTTGCGGTACGCCACCGGTGTAAGGCAGCATCAGTTCCGCTACTTTGTTGTCTTCCAAAATACGGATATCCATGTTGAACACTTCGATGTAGTATTTCCACGCTTGGTAGAGGTTTTCTACACCGATACCGATTTGTTGAATGCCGCTGATTATATATTTTTTTTCCATACTTTAATTATTCGGTGGGCTTGTAAAGCCCTATTTTCATAACCGTAAGTCACTGACTTACGGTCAAGTAATAATATCTGCCTCCGCCTGAAAGGCGGTACTTTATTCAGTCTTTCAAAAAATACTGTTCATCAATTTTGATTCCATTTTCTTCTAAAAAAGCCCGATATTCCTCCTCAAAAGTCACTGTCTTATGGTGCTCTTTTTGATTTTTAATGTATTCAATAATAGTATCTTTTTCGTTTATGTTGTATGTAAACGCTCCATATCCTTCTCCCCAAAATTCAAAAAGCGGAAAATTTGAATTTTGTTTCAGCCACTTACTCGTCGCCTCTTTCATGTCGCGCATAAATCCTGAAAGTGAGTTGGTTGGATGTAAATCTATGAGCATGTGAATGTGGTCTTCCATTCCATTAATTCTGTATAAAATCGATTTTTTGTTCTTTACATAACCAAATATGTAAGCATACAATTCTTTTTCGTATTGCTGATTGATTGCTTTTTTGTTTCCTTTTGTTCTGAAAACAATGTGATATAACAAACGGGTATAACTCATACAGTTATTTTTGTACCACCTTTCAGGTGGGTGTGTTTGGGTTATGTTTTTCCGTAAGTCGATGACTTACGGTTATGCATATTTGGCTTTTCAAGCCAAGAAAGTACTTTTGGAAAACTCAGAACTACTCTACGTTGCCTTTACCCTCCTCACCATCTTCCTTGCTAAACCGGGAAGAAAACGTTTAATATGTACCATCAATAACTCTTTTCCGCCTACGAGTACTTCGGGTTTTTGTTTGTGAATAGCTTTTACAATTTTTCGAGCAGCTTTTTCCGCCGATATACCGCCGGCTTGCCCATCGTCCATTTGAGCGTGTTTTGTGCCATCGGCTTCGAGAGCGTTGTAGGAAATATTGGTTTTTACTCGTCCGGGACAAATCATGACTACGCGAATATTTTGGTCGTAATACTCAGCGTGAACGGTCTCAAAAAATCCGTAGAGCGCAAATTTAGACGACGCGTATGCCGACCGCAGCGGGAATCCGAATTTTCCTGAAATACTGGTGGTTACGGCAATGGTTCCGCCGCCGTTCTCTATCATTTTCGGAAGCAAGCGTTTGGTGATTTTTACCGGAGCGAAGAAGTTCACGTCCATAATCTTTTTATCTACTGCAAAGTCGGTATCAACAGCCTTTGCGCGCTGGCTAATGCCCGCGTTATGAAACACTGTGTCTATTTTTCCGAAAACAGACAACGCTTTATCGGCCAGCTCATTTAAATTATCGATATCGGAAAGGTCGTAAGGCAAAATTTCGCATTTGGCACCCAAGTCGATGCATTTTTGCTGCACTTTCTTCAACTGCTCCTCACGCGTAGCGGTCAGAATCAGGCTTGCGCCTTCGGCGGCGAACAGATACGAACACGCTTCGCCGATACCCGACGAAGCGCCTGTAATCCAAACCACCCCCCAACCCCCTAAAGGGGGAGTTTTGGTGTATATCTTAAAATTATTTGTATTCATTTTACCATCAATCATTCAACACTTCATTCCACAATTGGTCGCGATACTCGTCGATTTCGTGAGGCACACACTCATCGGCGTCGTTAACTTCGTGGGTGGTATAAATCATCTGTTCCAAGAAATATGGCGCGCGAACGGCTCCCTCGCCGATGTTTATCATTACGGTTTCGCCATCTTTAATGAGGTTTTTCTTCAGAGCAACGAAAAATCCGCCGATGCAGACTGTAGACGCCGGGCCCGGAACCACTTTCTGTTCGTAAGCAACCAATTTTCCGAGCGGTATCAGTTTTGATTCGCGCATTCGGACGAAAGTGCCGTTGGTTTTTCGGACTAATTTTGAAATAATGGGATAGGTGGCGGGATTTCCGGTTGCCAAAGTGGGAATATCGGTTTTCGGATTTTCAATGATGGGATAATTTTTCTCGAACCCTTCGGGAAAACCATCGGCTTCGGCCTTTTCCCATGCTTGCACCATCGGGTCGCACCCATCAGATTGCACCATGATAAAGCGCGGATTGTTCAGATCCGGATAGATGTGTTTGATTTCGCGAATTCCTTTATCGATGGCTAATGGTCCCGTTCCGCCGCTAATGGCCTGAATATATACATCGGGCGCTTTACCAAGCTGTCGAAGCCATTCGAAAACCATTGTTTTTTTGGCTTCAATACGGATGGGGTCGATGTTGCCGGTTGATATTTGAATGTGGTGACGTTTGGCGTATTCCGCGGCTACTTCCTTGGCCTTGGCGTAATCGCCCATAACGCGGAAAACCTGCTGCCCGAACGAGCTGATTGTCGCTTCGGATGCACGAATAGCATCTTCGGGCATAAAAACCGAACAGTTCACTCCGGCAAGGGAAAGGTATTTAGCGTACGCTGTTGCGGAGTTTCCGGTGGACGCAATACAGTACTGTTTAAGTCCGTTTTCTCTGAAAATACTTGCCGCAAGGGCTGCTGCGACATCTTTAAATGTTCCGGTTCCGCCGTTCAAATCGTTGCGATAGACATGCACCTCGATGTTTAACCCGTATTTTCTTTTGGCGAATTCTTCAAGGAAATTCCAACGCTCGATGGGGGCAGTTCCTTCGTGCTGAGTAATAATATGTCTTTTAAGTACTAACGGCAAATAGGGAAAATAATGCCAAAAATTCTGCGGTTCTCCTTTTATAAAACGGGGCAAACGTTTGTAGGAAGTGTTGTACCAAACTTCGGAATGTTTATTGCCGCAATTTGGACACTTCTGAAACTGGTCGAACCAGGTTTTGAAATTGGGAGTTTCAAACCCGCACTCCGTGCATTTCAGGTAGTATTTTTTTTGCCTTTTTACTCGTAGTCTCATTGTTGATTTACGATTTACGATTTACGTATTTACGATTGTTTGTTTCCGTGTAAATCCGCTAAATCAGGGTTATCCGTGTGTGTTTTTACTGAGCCATAGAACGAACTTCGTCCGAAATATATTTTCCGGCTTCGAGGTTGACTTTTACTTTTTTGAAAACCTCGATGGTTTCACTCACGTCGCGCATGGTATGCGAGGCGGTAGGAATGAGACGAAGCATCAGTACATCTTTCGGAACAACCGGATATACAACAATGGAGCAGAAAACGTTGTGGTTTTCACGTAAATCGATAACGATATTTGTTCCTTCCGGTACGGAGCCGCTGAAATACACCGGCGTAACAGGCGATTGCGTATTTCCGATATTGAAGCCTTCGGCTACCAATCCTTCTTGGAGGGCTTTGGCAATTTTCCAGAGATTCTCTTTTATTTCGGGTTGGTTTTGAAGAATATCCAATCGTTTGAGCGCACCGATTACCATGGGCATAGGCAGCGATTTAGCGAAAATTTGTGAACGCATATTGTATTTCAACGAATCTACGATTGCTTTGTCAGAAGCTACAAAAGCGCCTATTCCGGCCATTGATTTGGCAAATGTGGCGAAATAGATATCCACTTCGTCCATTAACCCGAAATGCTCGCTTGCGCCGGCACCGGTTTTTCCCATGGTTCCGAATCCGTGAGCATCGTCAATCATCAATCGGAAATTGTATTTTTTCTTTAGCTCGATAATTCCGGGTAAGTTGCCCAAATCGCCCGACATTCCGAAAACACCTTCGGTTATCAGCAGTATGCCGCCGTTACTTTCTTCTGCATTTTTAGTGGCAAATTTCAACATTCGGTCGGCACGTTCCATATCGTTGTGCGGGAAAACAAAACTTTTTCCGCCTTTGGCTTTATGCAGAAAAATTCCGTCCATAATGCAGGCGTGCGACTCGGAATCGTAAACGATAACATCGTTGCGTGTGCACAGCGAGTCGATGATGGAAACCATTCCTTGGTAACCGTAATTGAGAAGATATGCCGCTTCCTTTTTCTCGAATTTGGCAAGACGCTCTTCGAGTTCTTTGTGATATTTTGTTTGACCCGACATCATTCGGGCCCCCATCGGATAAGCCATTCCCCAGCACTCGGCAGCTTCCGCATCTACTTTGCGAACTTCGGGATGATTGGCAAGACCGAGATAGTTATTTAAACTCCAGGTGATTACTTCACGTCCGTGAAACTTCATTCTCGGCCCTATTTCTCCTTCCAGTTCGGGAAACATAAAATAACCTTCCGCTTTTCTGCGGTACTGCTCCAACGGCCCTTCCATAGTTTTGAGCCGGTCAAAAATATCTAACATAAATTTTAAAAATGTGTGAGTGTTATTGTTTTCTGATATAAAATTATTAATTCGAAAAACTTTTTGGTTTCTTTTACAAAAATAGGTAATTTGTTTTGATTCCGGAAATTTGTTTCATGTCAAAAAGCAGAAGAGACGCGATTAATCGCGTCTCTTCTGCAAATTGTTATTCTGAATATTGGCGTAATTTTTTGTGACTACGTCTCAATTTCTAATCTTTTTCTTTTATTTCTTCAAACTCAACATCAACCGCATCTGTTTTCTCAAAACTTTTCCGTTGATAATCGAGAATGCGGTCTTCCTGAGTTTCCGGTTCTTTTTGCTGTTGACGGGAATGACGGCTGTATGGACCGGCTTGCGGTTTTCGTTTGGTTCCAAAGAGCATACGTCCCACGAAGCTGATTACCATATAAATAACAGCAAATATCAATAAAACTTTAAATAAAAATCCCATTGTGAATTGATTTAGTTCGAAAAAATATCTGTAAAGATAATAGGAATAATGTAATGCATCTCAATGCTTTGGAAAAATTAACGAATGACTTTTCTCTTTCCCGATGTTGCTACAGAAATAACAATGTACGCCAGAATGCCCCAAGAAATACCAATTATCCCCCAAAGCAAAACAAACGCAATCATTAAAACAACAAGCAGCAGTTGTTTTTCATTTCCTTTCAGCCTGAGGCTTTTTATTTTGAGTGAAAACATGGGAATTTCTGAAACCATCAATAGCGAGAGAGCAAGAATAAAACCGATGGTCAGGTAGAAATATAATCCGCTGTTGCTTGCCAACACGTGCGTGCCGTAAACGTATGTTATCCAAAACAAGCCGTTGGCCGGAGTTGGAAGACCGAGAAACGAAGTGGTTTGACGTTCATCGATATTGAACTTGGCTAATCGATAGGCGGAAAACACGGGAATAAGAAAAGCGAGATAAGGGATAAATTCTGCCAAAGGCAAAATAAAGCGGGGATAAAGCGTGAATTGAAGCAGCAGCATAAAAACGGCTGTAGCCGGTGCTACGCCAAAGCTCACCACATCGGCCAGCGAATCCAATTCTACGCCCAATTTGGAGGAAACGCCCAAAAGCCGTGCCGCGAATCCATCAAAGAAATCGAAAACGGCCGCGACTACAACAAAAATAAATGCCGCCAAAAAGTTTCCGTCAAAAGCCATCACAATGGCTATGCATCCCGAAAACAAGTTTAAGAGCGTAATGATGTTTGGGATTTGTTTTTTCATTTTGTGGAGTACGGGTTACGAGTTCCGCGTTACGGGCTTAAAAACAGGCTCGCACACTTCTTCTTCTACTTCTTTTACTTCTCTCAATTCTAATTTCTCTATTTCTCAACTTTCTCCGGCAATCGCGCCAAAAGTGTTTCGTTGGCGCGAACTTCGTCGCCCATCTGAACCAGAATTTCGCTATCCAACGGCAGGTAAACATCCATTCTCGAGCCTAATTTGATAAACCCCAATCGGTCTCCGATGTGATAATATTCACCTTCCTTAACATAGGTAACAATACGGCGGGCTACCGCACCGGCAATTTGCCGCGCAAGTACCCGATGCCCGTCGGGAGTTTCGATAATGATATTGCTTCGTTCGTTTTCGTGACTCGATTTGGGCAGGTAAGCCGCATGGAAATTACCTTTTTCGTGTGAGTAATGCACCACTTTCCCCGTCACCGGTATCCAGTTTGCGTGAGCATTGAAAAACGACATGAAAATAGAAACCTGTATTCGTTCTTCGTGAAAATATTTTTCTTCGAAAACTTTTTCTATTACCACAACCTTTCCGTCGGTCGGCGCATTTACATAACCCAGTAAATCGCCTTCGTAAACGCGACGCGGCTTTTTGAAGAAATTCATCATCAAAGCGAGAAGGACGATAGAAATAAACAGAATAACAAACAATGCCACGCTGTCGGGGAAGAAAAAGTACATTAAGCCGTTGATTACCGCCAAAATTATCGTTGTGATGAGCAGTGTTGTTCTTCCTTCTTTATGTATGAGCATGATGTAATATTTTATTTTTAAATAGAATCGGTATCGAAGTGTTTTTTCTGAAAAGTTGAATCAATAGTTTGACCGTTACCCGAAATGTCGTTTGTATTGCCCGAACCCTCAATTTGTTTCCGGTACTTTTCCGGAACGTATTCTTCCCATATTTCCTTATCCAAATATGGAACTATGGCAGGAACTACAACTCGCACCCTGTCGTAGAAAAACGATTCCTTTTTTACCTCGGGTTTAATGAGTTTTTCGTTAAAATCGAGCATCAGAACAAGATTGAGCAGAATGCTGCACACAACCATGGCGGTTGCCAATGAAATAACACTGCCAAGCAATCGATTCACAAAACTGAGATTAACCGATTCACAAATCTTTTGTACCATTTTTCCTGCCAACGAAACCACAATAGCGATGAGAAAAAAAGCCGCCACATAGGAAAGCACATTCGCTGCTTGAGGCGACATATCGAACAGGTTTTGCAGTTCGGGCAAAACTCTTGCCGCCAATTTTCCTCCGAAAACGGCAGCCAGAATAACGGTTGCCAATCCCACAAGCATGGTTACCAATCCTTTTCGGTAGCCGTTGATGAATGCTATGAGCAGAAAAACAAGTATTACGATATCAAACCAGTTTAGCATAATCAGTCGATATTTATTTTTTGTGCAGTAATTTTTTCATTTAAAAACAGCGTGGCTAAATTCTGAAAACTTTCGGCGAAATCGGTTGTGAAGTATTTTACCGTAGCGTTTTTGGAGCATTTTACTTCTATTTCGGGATGCCGGTTCAGGTAGTCTTTCAAGCTATCCGCTACGTATTTCCCTTGTGAAATAACGGTAATTCCCTTCGGCAAGAACTTTTTTATTTTGTTTATCAATAATGGATAGTGTGTACAGCCTAAGATAATGGTGTCGATTTTATCATCTTTTTTAAGGAGATTATCAATGTGCTGCTTTATAAAATAATCGGCTCCGGGTTTGTCAAATTCGTTGTTTTCCACCAATGGAACCCACATTGGGCAGGCTTCGCTCGACACTTTCAGGTGCGGATGCAGTTTGGCGATTTCTATATCGTACGATTGTGATTTTACGGTTCCCGATGTTCCGAACACACCGATGTGCCCGGTTCGGGTAAGCCCTGCAACGGACTCAACCGTGGGTCGAATGACGCCCAGCACTCTTTTTGTCGAATCAATTTCGGGTAAATCTATCTGTTGAATGCTTCGCAACGCTTTCGCGGATGCCGTGTTACAAGCTAAGATGACTAAATGGCAATTTTGTCCGAAAAACCAGTTGACGGCATCTCTTGTAAACTCATAAACGATTTCAAAAGAACGGTTTCCGTAAGGTGCGCGTGCATTATCGCCCAAGTAAATATAGTCGTATTGAGGCAATAATGCTCTGATTTCGGATAATACGGTGAGCCCGCCGTATCCGGAATCGAAAATGCCGATGGGTGATTTTTGTTTCTCTGTATCGTTTGTCACACGCGGGGTTTTAAAATAGATAACGCTTACGCGATAGTGGCTTTGCCGATAACTCAATTCGTTCGCGATAAAGTTGCGGAGGTGAATTATTCCACAACACTCTCCCCTTTTTATTCCACAACACTCTCCCCTTTATCATAGGGGGGCATGTAGCGATGTGGTGTGGGGTTTTATCCGCGAAGCGCTATCGTGCGAAGCACGTATCGCCGCAGGCCTATCAAAGTGAATTGTCGCAACAATTCCTATCATTTACATGATCCTCAACTTCGCTTTCACCAACGGATTTGCATCCACCGCTGCCGGATTTAAAAAGGCAATTCCCGGATTGGCAAGGTCGTAAACGACTGTGTAGTTTTGTTCGATTCCTACCTGACGAATTGCATCGGTTATCTGTTTTTTTAGCGGCTCGAGCATTGCTTTTTCCTGTTGTTCGATATCTTTTTGCGCCAATTGCATAAATTGCTGCATCTTGTTTTCCAGTTCGGTCAATTCTTGCATTCTGCGCAATTTAATGTTTTCGGCCAACGAACCTTGATACGTGATGTAGTCAGAATATTTTTTATTGTATTCGTTTTGCATCAATTCGAGTTCTTTTTTATAGTTTTCGCTCAACACGATAAGTTTTTGTGTGGCAGCTTCCTTTGCAGGGAAAGCATTTAACAAATCGGTTGTGTTTACATAAGCAACAGTTACTTGCGAAATCTGAGCAGAAACGGTGACGCTTACTACTAAAAATAGAACACTCAGGCTTATCAACTTTATTCTGTTCATATTTTTTTGATTTTTAGACGTTAGATTGATAGACGTTAGAATTTCAGAAAAATAAACAACCCGGTTTGGAATTTAAAACTGCAACAGGGTGAGTTTATTTCCTTTCCGCGTTGCAATTGTAACTTATCTCCTTGTGTGTTTTGGCCGCACCCCGCTTCCGGCAAGATGCGGCCAAGTAAAGGAAATAAAATTACAATGTCAACTGGTTAAAAGTATTTTGATCCCTAAGCCGGGAGACGAAGGCTGTGCCTTCGTTTGTTAATGCCGGAGTTGAAAACTCCGTCTCCCGCATGGGAGTTACAACGTTTTTTTCACTTCAATTTGCTCGTACGCTTCGATGACGTCGCCCACTTTTATATCGTTGAAGTTTTTAATGCTGATACCGCATTCGTATCCCGCTGCCACTTCTCTGACATCTTCTTTGAATCGTTTCAACGAATCCAATTCGCCGGTAAAGATAACAATTCCATCTCGAATAAGACGAATTTTATTGGTGCGTTTTATTTTTCCGTCACGTACCATTGAACCGGCAACAGTTCCTACCTTCGTTATTTTAAACACATCGAGTACTTCAACGTTTGCCATGATCTCCTCTTTAATATCGGGTGATAGCATACCTTCCATTGCGGCTTTCACTTCTTCAATAGCATCGTAAATGATGGAGTAGAGGCGAATATCTACACCCTGACTTTCGGCTTCGCGACGGGCGCCCAACGAGGGGCGAACCTGGAATCCGATAATAATCGCGTCTGAAGCGGCGGCCAGCGTAACGTCTGATTCCGAAATCTGACCTACGGCCTTGTGGATTACGTTTACCTGAATTTCTTCGGTTGATAGGCGGATGAGCGAGTCGGAGAGGGCTTCTACCGAACCGTCCACGTCGCCTTTCACGATGATATTCAACTGCTGGAAGTTTCCGATGGCTATGCGGCGACCGATATCGTCGAGCGTGAGCATTTTTTGCGTACGCAACGATTGTTCGCGTTGCAACTGTTCGCGACGGGCGGCAATATTGCGTGCTTCTTGATCGGTTTCCATCACGTTGAACGTGTCGCCGGCTTGCGGTGCGCCGTTCAATCCGAGAATCAGTGCCGGTTCTGACGGACCGGCTTCTTCAATTCGCTTGTTACGCTCGTTGAACATTGCTTTCACACGACCGTAATAGGAACCGGCTAAAAGCACATCGCCTTGTCTGAGCGTTCCGTTTTCTACCAATACGGTAGCCACGTACCCGCGTCCTTTGTCGAGCGACGATTCCACAACCGAGCCCGAGGCTCTTCTGTCGGGATTGGCTTTCAATTCGAGCAGATCGGCTTCTAACAACACTTTTTCGAGCAGTTCGTTGATGCCGATTCCCTTTTTCGCAGAAATATCTTGCGATTGATATTTTCCGCCCCAGTCTTCGACTAAGTAGTTCATTTCGGCTAAGCGCTCTTTTATTTTTTCGGGATTTGCTCCGGGTTTGTCAATTTTGTTTATCGCGAAAACAATGGGAACTCCGGCTGCTCCGGCGTGGTTGATAGCCTCAACGGTTTGCGGCATCACGTTGTCGTCGGCCGCCACAATAATAATGGCAACGTCGGTAACTTTGGCTCCGCGAGCACGCATGGCGGTAAAGGCTTCGTGACCGGGTGTGTCCAAAAACGTGATTTTTCTGCCGTCGGGTAATTTTACGTTGTAGGCGCCAATGTGCTGCGTGATACCTCCGGCTTCACCTTCAATAACGTTGGTGTTTCGGATGCTGTCGAGCAACGATGTTTTACCGTGGTCAACGTGTCCCATAACCGTTACAATGGGTGGGCGCGGTTCCAAATCTTCGGGCTTGTCTTCCTCTTCGGCGATGGCTTCGATAACGTCGGCACTCACAAATTTGGTTTTGAACCCGAACTCATCGGCCACAATGTTGATGGTTTCCGCATCGAGACGCTGGTTGATGGCTACCATAACGCCCAGATTCATACACGTAGCGATAACGCTGGTAACAGGAACGTCCATCATGTTAGCCAAATCGTTGGCGGTAACAAATTCGGTGAGTTGCAATATTTTGCTTTCGCGTTCCTGCTGTTTGAGTTCCTCTTGCTGACGTTGCGAAACGGCTTCACGTTTTTCGCGGCGATACCTTGCTCCGCCTCTTCCTCTGCGTTTTTCGGTTAAGCGGGCAAGCGTTTCCTTAATTTGTTTTTGAACGTCTTCGTCACTTACCTCGGCCTTTATCGGTTTTCTGAGGATTTTTCTGTCACGGCGCATATTGTCTCCGTGTGCGCCGGCTTTTTCTATATTAACTTTGCCTTTATCAATACGTTTGCGTCTTTTTCTTTTGCTGTCCTCATCGGAAGTGTCAATTCCCGCGCCCTTTTTCTTTTCTTGAATCGATTCTTTTTTCAAACTCTTTACTGCTTCTTCTTTTAATTTTTTGGCGTTTTGCTCTTTTTCACGCTCCAAACGCTCTTTTTTGCGCTGTGCACGCGACTTTCTGGGCGGGCGGGTTCTGTCGTTTATCGATTCTAAGTCAATAGAGCCTTTCACCACGATGTTGGGCTCCTTTAACTCCTTGTGAATGCGAAATATTTTGTCCGATTTTTTCTCTTCTTGAGCCGGCTTTTCATCTGTTTCTTTTTTTTGCTCCTCGGCAGAGTCTTCTTCCGGTACTTCCTCCACGGGTACCTCAGTCGGAGCCTCGATTTCGGGTGATACAGTTTGCGGCTCAGCCGGTTTTTCGTCGTGCGGAACCACTATTTCTTCCGGTTCAGGTGTATCGGAAGCAGCCGGTTTTTCCTCAATTTCTTCCTTAACGGGCTCTTCTGCTATTACTTCTATTATTTCTTCGGGCTTGGTTTCAGGTTCTTTTTTCTGTTTTTTAGGTTCATCTAAATCGATAGTTCCCACAACTTTGAATTTCGGTTTCAAATCGTCGGGGACTTCAGCTTTAACCGTTTCTTTCTCTGCTTTCTTTTTCGGTTTTTCCTCTATCTCGTAACCCTCAATGGCAATTGTCTCCCGCTTATCATCCTTCCGGTGCATTCTTTCGAGATTTTCTATCGCCTCTTTTTTAATTTTTTTGTCTTTGCTGAATTCGGCAACCAACAAATTATACTGTTCGTCCTCAATTTTCGTATTAGGATTTGCTTCAACAGTAATACCTTTCTTGTGTAAAAATTCAACCAACGTGTTGATTCCTACATTTAAATTTCGAGCTACTTTACTTAATCTTTCAGCCATATAGTTGAGTTTGTCCTTTCTTAATTTATTGGTTTTGTGAACAGTTTACGGGTTTAAGTTTTCTTGATTTTCTTGATTTTCTTCAGGATTGTCTTCATCTTCATCTTCGAATTCGTAGCGAAGTATCTCCAACACTTCGTCCACGGTGCTCTCTTCCAAATCAGCTTCTTTAATGATTTTTTCGCGGGGCATAGCCAGTACGTTCTTGGCTGTTGAACAACCGATGCGTTTTAGCTGGTCGATTACCCATCCGTCTATTTCATCGCGGAATTCGTCTAAGTAGATGTCTTCTTCGTCGAAATCGTCTATTTCCCTAAAAACTTCTATGTTGTATCCTGTTAGCATCGACGCTAACTTGATGTTTGCACCTCCTTTGCCGATAGCGAGCGAAACTTCTTCAGGGTAGAGAAATACTTCGGCGCGGCGTTCTTCTTCATTTACTGAAATGGAGTTGATTTTTGCCGGACTTAGCGCACGTTGTATGTACAGGTTGGTGTTGGCAGTGTAGTTGATTACGTCGATGTTTTCGTTGCGAAGTTCGCGCACGATACCGTGAATTCGGAAACCTTTCATTCCCACGCAGGCTCCCACCGGGTCGATGCGATCGTCGTAAGCTTCCACCGCCACTTTGGCGCGTTCTCCCGGGATTCGGGCAATGCCTTTGATGGTGATAAGCCCGTCGTTAATTTCGGGTATTTCCATTTCGAACAATCTTTCGAGAAAAATGGGCGATGTGCGAGAAAGAATGATTTTTGGATTGTTGTTTTTGTTCTCCACGCGGGCAACAATAGCACGAACGTGCTCTCCTTTTCGGAAAAAATCGCTGGGAATTTGTTCGGTTTTGGGCAGGATGAGTTCGTTATGCTCATCGTCGAGCAAGAGCAGTTCTTTTTTCCAAACCTGATAAACTTCTCCCGATACAATTTCTCCCACTTTTTCCTTGTACTTGTTGTAGAGATTGTCTTTTTCGAGTTCAAGAATTTTGGAAGCCAGCGTTTGGCGGAGATTTAAAATGGTTCTACGCCCGAAATCTTCCAAGTGAAGTTCGTCGGTGAGTTCTTCACCCACTTCAAAATCTTCATCGATTTTGTGAGCTTCGCTCAAACTGATTTCCATATTGGGATTTTGAAGTTCGTCGTCTTCCACGATAAGGCGGTTACGCCAAATTTCCAGGTCGCCTTTGTCGGGATTGATGATGATATCGTAATTTTCATCCGTTCCCACCGATTTGGCAATCACACTTCTGAACGACTCCTCGAGCACACTAATCATGGTGGCTTTGTCAATATTCTTCAGTTCGTTAAACTCTGAAAATGTATCTATTAGGCTGATTGTTTCCTTCTTTTTGCCCATAAAACTTAATGATTTGCGATTTTTTTTTGATTTACGAATTACGATTTAATTTTCGCCAATCCGTTATTTCGTTTTTAAAACCTTAGTTGATATTTTGTATATTTCACCTCTTCGTAATTCAACGTAATTTCTTCTTTCACTTCTGTTTTTCGTTTTGCGCCTTCGGGCTTTACCATTTTCGAAACTTCGATGATGAAATTGTTTTCGGTTGAAGATTTTAGCGTTCCTTTCAGTTTTTCTCCTTTCCTGGTAAGTACTTCAACTTCTTTACCCTCGTATTTTTTGTATTGACGACGAGTTTTAAAAGGAGATGTCAATCCGACAGAAGTGACTGTAAGTTCGAAGTCTTCGGTATCACGGTCGAGTTTTGATTCTATGTATCGGCTCAGCTCTACACAATCATCTATGTTGACACCGTTGTCGTTATCAATTTCCACCGTTATGGAATTTCCGGCAGCAACAATTACATCTACAACATAGTAATCGGGAGAATTTATTAAAAACTCTTCGGCAAGCGCCTTAATTTCGTTTTTTTCAATCATTTTTTTGATGTAAATAAAGAAAAAAGGAGCATTGCCGTGCTCCCCTCGTCATTTACCGGTGCAAAGATATTATTTTCTAATGGATTGACAAAATGTTTGAGATTTTTTTCTGAAATCTGCTTATATTTCAGTTTTCGATAGATAGGTTGCTTGAACAGAAAAAAAGATGTCCAATGAACATTGCATTAGCTTCATATGGCTAAAAAGTGTGTTGTTGTGTAAGTTTTTTTCTCATGAGCAATTTAAGATTTTACAAGGTGGGTCTGCCAAATGCTAACATCTTTGTGTAGTTAAGAAATGAGTTTTTGGAGCTGGTTCATGATTTTAGTACCTTTAGATATTTTTAAAATTATCCATAATGTCTTTTTTCTGCCGAAAGAAAATCAAACAAAAGTCAAGTGATAAACGTTAATTAAAAGATTTAAAAATCTTCTAAAATGACAAAACCTTCCAACATAAAAGCATTGGAAACCGGTTCCGGAGTTTCGTGGAACGAGTGGGTAGCGTATTTGAATTCCATCCAGGCACGTGAGTTAGATCATACAGCTTTGGCCGTTAAAACACTCGAGAAAATTACCGAGGTCGGAAAATCCAAAAGTCCCGAATGGTGGGCACAAGGCGTTGCTGTAGCGTATGAACAGCACATCGGACGACGCAAACCCGGACAAACATGCGACGGGAGTTTCAGCGTTACTGTCAGCAAAACCATTGACGGCAACATGGATTTCGCTATCGATAAATGGGTAAAGCGGGTTGAGGGAATTTCAGAGTTCGATGGAGTTAAAATCACAAGATTGCCTTCGGTAACGCAAACCGAAAAATGGCGCTACTGGCGTTGTGGACTGGAAGATGGTTCAACGCTGAGCGTAAATATTCAAAACAAACCCAACGGATTGAAATCTTCACTTGCCATTAATCACGACAAATTAAACCAAGCGGAGGATGTAGAAAAATGGCGCGGTTTTTGGAAATCGTTCGAAATATAAACTATAGAAAAAACAAACCAAAAAAAATAACGAAAAATGAAAAATCTAAAGTACATTTTATTAGTAGCTGTTGTGGGCATTACATTATCGAGTTGCGGTTACAACACCATGGTTAGCAAGCAGGAAGGCGTAAACGCGCAATGGGCAAATGTGGAAAATACGTATCAACGCCGTGCCGACTTAATTCCTAATCTGGTAAATACGGTAAAAGGCTATGCGCAGCACGAGCAGGAAACTTTCACGCAAGTAACCGAAGCGCGTGCAAAAGCTACGCAAATGACTGTTGACCCGGCAAACTTGACGGAAGAAAGCATCCAACAATTTCAACAAGCACAAGGTGAACTCAGTTCCGCTATCGGAAGACTGCTGCTTATCCAAGAAAATTATCCCGAATTGAAGGCCAACCAAAATTTCATGGCACTGCAAGACGAATTGGCGGGCACAGAAAACCGCATTTCGGTAGAACGAAACAAGTTTAATCAAGTAGCACAGGATTTCAACGCGTACATTCGCCAATTTCCGCGTGTAATCTATGCCGGTTGGTTTGGATTCAAACCGAAAGGATATTTCCAATCTGCTCCCGGAGCCGATACCGCGCCAAAAGTTGAGTTCTAAACTCACAACCCGTAACCCCTGCATAAATGCTCAATCAACAAGAATTAGACAAAGTTGTTCAATCCATTCGCGCCGCCGAGAGTCAGACCTCGGGCGAGATTCGTGTATGCGTAGCCAGAAAATGCGCGGATAATCCGTTGGAGGCGGCTCAAAGAAAGTTTAAGCAACTTAAAATGGATGCCACCGCGCTGCGTAATTCAGTCTTGATTTATGTCGCGCCGAGCGACCACAAAGCCGCTGTTGTGGGAGATTCCGGCATTGATGAAGTTGCCAAAGAAGGCTTTTGGGATTCGGTTCTTGAAGAGATGTTTTCTTTTTTCAAGGATGAGCGAATTTGCGACGGAATTTGTCGAGGCGTTGGCAAAGTGGGCGAGCTGATTAAAGCGCGCTATCCGATTATGGAAAACGATGTGAACGAATTGTGCGACGATGTTATATTGGATGAAGAATAAATTTATCATACTCATTTTCTTGTATCTGTCTGTTTTGGGAGTTTTCGCTCAGGATATTCCCGAACCGATGGTTCCGTATCGTTTAGTAAACGACTTTGCCGGCGTGTTCTCTTCTGCCGAAAATCAAGCATTGGAACGGAAACTGATTGCATACAACGACTCAACATCCACACAGATTTATGTGGTAACGGTAAATGATTTGGGCGGATATCCCGCATCGGATTTCGCGTTTGCATTGGGCGAAAAATGGGGAATCGGACAAAAAAGCAAAAATAACGGATTGCTCATTCTTATAAAACCCCAAATAGGTAACAGTCGCGGGCAGGCGTTTATCGCCACTGGATACGGTCTGGAAGCGTATATCAACGACGCTTATGCCGGACGAATTATCGATAACCAAATGCTCCCGTATTTTCGCAACGATGATTATTTTGGCGGAGTAAATGCCGCCGTAGATGTAGTTGTTGCCCGATTAGCCGGCGAATTTGATGCCGACGCACCTGAATCGGAAGGGATTCCGCTTTGGGTGATCGTGTTAGTTTTTTTTATTTTGTTTGTACTTCTCTCCATTTTATTAGGAAAAGGCGACCAGCATATCGATGGCGACGGGCATCACAGAACCGGTGGTCCCATATTTTTTCCGCCCGTTTCGAGAGGAAGAGGTTCCGGTTGGAGCGGAGGTGGAAATTTCGGCGGTGGTTTTGGTGGCGGATTCGGCGGCGGATTCGGCGGCGGTGGCGGCGGAAGTTTTGGCGGCGGCGGTGCGGGACGTAGCTGGTAAATCAGTTTGCGATTTACGATTTTAGATTTACGATTTTATGACAACAATTCACACCCCGCATCTCATAACCATTCTCGGTCCGACTGCCAGCGGAAAAACTGCTTTCGCCGCACATCTGGCATCGCGTCTCGGTGGGGAGATTATCAGTGCCGACTCGCGGCAAATTTATCGCGGTATGGATATCGGTACCGGAAAAGACTTGGCCGATTATACGGTTGAAAACAAGCCTATTCCGTATCACTTAATCGATATTCGCGACGCGGGAGACAAATACACCTTGTTTAATTATCAGCATGATTTTCATAAAGCATACAACGATGTTTTGTCACGCGGAAAAACGCCTATTCTCTGCGGCGGAACCGGACTTTACATCGAATCGGTACTGAAAGGTTATCATTTGCCCGATGTTCCTGCCAATCCTGAATTGAGGAAAAGTTTAGAAGATAAATCTTTGGTGGAGCTTGCCAATATTCTTTCTTCCTATCAATCGCTGCACAACACCACCGATACCGATACCAAGAAACGCGCTATCCGCGCCATCGAAATTGCCGATTTTAAAAGCAAGCACCCGGCTTCGGAACTCGATTATCCGCCTATAGAAAGCATTATTATCGGCATCGATATCGATAGGGACGCGCGACGGCAAAAAATTTCTTTGCGATTAAAAAACAGATTAAACGAAGGAATGGTCGATGAGATTAAGCGACTAATAAACGCCGGCATTTTGCCCGACGATTTGATTTATTACGGGCTGGAATACAAATTTGTAACGCTTTACGTTATCGGAAAAATCAGTTTCGACGAAATGTTTTTGCAACTCGAAATTGCCATCCATCAGTTTGCCAAACGACAAATGACCTGGTTTCGCGGAATGGAAAAGCGCGGATTTACCATTCATTGGATAGATTATTCGCTGCCGATGAGTGAAAAAATAGATAAAGCGCTCGCTGTTATCAACAATTCCTGAATTTACATCGATTCAGTATTTCGCTTTTCTGCAAAAAAGTGTAAATTTGCGCATCTAAAAGTTTACACAATGATTAAAGGCATTTTCCCCGTTCAACAGTTTCAATCGATTGAAACTCCGTTCTATTATTACGACATTGATTTACTGCGCACAACGCTCGAAACCGTAAAAAAAGAGGTTGAAGGCAAGAAATATATCATCCATTACGCGTTGAAAGCCAACGCCAATCCTCGGATATTGAAAGAGATAGCTTCTTACGGCTTTGGAGCCGATTGCGTGAGCGGTAATGAAATTCTGCGGGCGTTGAAGTGTGGATTTCCGGCTTCGAAAATTGCCTTTGCCGGTGTGGGAAAAACGGATAAAGAGATAAAAATCGGACTCGATAACGACATTTTCTGTTTCAACGTGGAATCGTTGCCCGAAATGGAAGCCATTGAGCGATTGGCGGCCGAAAACGGAAAAAACGCGCGAATCGCCCTGAGAATAAACCCCAATGTAGATGCTCATACGCATAAATATATCACAACCGGTTTAGAAGAAAACAAATTCGGACTTAACGAATCCGATTTGCCGAAAGCAATTGATTTTATCGCGAAAAGCAACTGCCTGAAGTTGATTGGAATACATTTTCATATCGGGTCGCAGATTACCGATTTATCGTCGTTCGAAAACCTTTGTGTCAAAGCCATCGAATTGCAAAATTGGTTTTCACGACAGGGAATTTCACTGGATATTATCAATGTTGGCGGCGGATTGGGAATTAATTACCATCATCCCAATCATTGTCCCGTAGCCGATTTCGAATCTTATTTCCGTCTTTTCGGAAAATACCTGAAGTTGGAAGAAAACCAGCATCTTCATTTCGAATTGGGACGATCCATTGTCGCACCGTGCGGCTCGCTCATTGCCCGAACAACCTATATAAAAGAGGGAATAACCAAAAAATTTCTTATAACCGATGCCGGAATGACCGATTTAATCCGTCCCGCGCTCTATCAGGCTTTTCACCACATTGAAAACATCAGTTCCGACAAAGAATACGAAACGTACGATGTGGTAGGTCCGGTGTGCGAATCGAGTGATGTTTTCGGCGAAAATGTTTTGTTAAATCAGGCGCAACGTGGCGATTTTATTGCCATTCGTTCTGCCGGCGCATACGGAGAAACCATGGCTTTCACGTATAACTGTCGCAAACTGCCGGCCTCTTATTTTTCTGATACATTGTAATTATGGATTTATCACAGTTTTTAAATTTCGATTTCTCGCTACCGTTTTGGATTATTTCGGGAGCCGTATTGCTTTTTTTTCTCATTCAATTAGTTTATTATTTGTGGATTTACAGAAAACCATTCGTTTACGCGCGCAAAAAAGACAAATCGCAAGTAATTTCGGAGAATCTGCCATCGGTTTCGGTGGTTATCGCATCGAAAAACGAGTCGGAAAACTTAGCTAAATATTTGCCGGCTATTCTCGAACAAGATTATCCCGATTTCGAGGTTATCGTTGTAAATATGGGTTCGACCGACGAAACGGATGTCCTGCTCAAAGCATTTAATCAGAAATACACAAACTTGTATCACACGTATGTACCGGCCGAAGCCGAAAATATAAACGAAAAAAAATTGGCGTTAACCCTCGGTATAAAAGCGGCAAAAAAGGATGTCGTTCTTTTTACCGAAGCTTATTGTGTGCCGGTTTCCGACAAATGGATTCAGGAGTTTGCCAACGAATTTTCGAAAGGAAACGATATCGTGTTAGGCTTTTGCAAGCTCGAAATCGATAAGAAAATGGCCATGCGAAAGTTCATTTTATACGACAACATGATTCACGGAATCAAATACTTATCACTGGCTATTCTCGGAAAACCGTTTATGGGGATTGGGCGAAACCTCGCTTACAGGAAAGAAATATTTTTCGAAGAGAAAGGTTTTTCGTCAATTTTAAACATCGAGGGAGGTGAAGACGACCTATTTATCAACCGAATCGCAAAAAAGAGAAAAGTGGGAGTTGCTATTTCTCCCAAAAGTATGACGCGAAGCGATGTGGTGAATAGCTTTTCCACATGGCGTGCGCTTAAATCTAAATATCACTACACCAAACAGTTTTACAGGGGCGCATCGTCTTTTATTTTCGGCCTCGAAACATTTTCGAAATTCCTGTTTTACTTATCTGTTGCCGTCGGTATCGCATACGGAATAATCTTCGAAAACCGGTTGCTGATTGCTTTAATTGGCTTTTTTTTCATCGTAAGATTTATTGTTCAACTAATTGTAGTTATTAAGAACAGCCGCTTGTTCGGCGCGGGAAGATACCACATCAACCTGCTTTTTTTCGATATCTTTCAGCCGTTCAATAATTTCACATTCAGAAAATATGCTAACAGGAGGAACAAACCTAAAAGATAAGAGCTACCCCTTGTATTAAAATCTGCCAATCTGACATTTAAAAATTTTGAATTTATATCTCGCACGGTTAAAGCGGGTTAATCGATTGTTCTTTTAGTTAAAAGTGCCAAAAAAGCTTGTTTGCTATATCTACTTGTATGCTTTTTGTTTCTACATTTGTGTAAATGTTAAAATTCAAATCAGTTTATAAATATGAATACAGGTAACGTAAAAAACATTGCAACAATCGTTATTGTTGCCATCCTCAGTTCGGTAGTAACTCTTTTGGGTTACAATGCTATTTCGAAAAATGAATCGAGAAAAACTTCAAATTCTCCGGTTAGTGTTGAGCAAAGCGAATATGCCAACTCTTTTGACCAGGATAAAAATGTAAGATTAGCCAATTTAACTACTCAGCAAGGTTATCCCGACTTCACAGAGGCTGCGGCTAAGTCGGTTAACGGTGTTGTTCACGTAAAAGTGAAATCCGTGAGCCAACAACAATATATGAGTCCATTCGATTTCTTCTTCGGATTTGGAGAAAGAAATATGCAGCCACGAGAACAAATCGGATTCGGTTCAGGTGTGATTATTTCAAAAGACGGTTACATAATTACCAATAACCACGTGGTGAAAGATGCTACTGAAGTATCGGTGTCGTTGAACGACAACAGAGAACTCACTGCCAAAGTTGTCGGAACCGACCCGCAATCGGACATCGCGTTGCTTAAAATCGAAGGAGACGATTTTCCTTACCTCACTTTCGGAAATTCCGATGCGCTGCAAGTAGGCGAGTGGGTGCTTGCCGTAGGAAATCCGTTTAACCTCACCTCAACAGTTACCGCCGGAATCGTGAGCGCTAAAAACCGAGGCGATATCGTTGGCGGAGACTTGGGCATTCAGTCGTTTATTCAAGTCGATGCTGCCGTAAACCGAGGAAACAGTGGCGGCGCGTTGGTAAATACTCGTGGAGAATTGGTCGGAATTAATACGGCTATCTTTTCACAATCGGGCGATTTCAACGGGTTGGCGTTTGCCGTACCTATTTCTATCGCCGGAAAAGTAGCTGCCGATTTAAAACAGTACGGAGCCGTTCAGCGCGCTATTTTAGGAATTCAAGTGCCGAATATCCAGATGATTCAAAGACAAGATCCGGAAAGGGCAAAAGAACTTTCGAAGATTGTTGGTGTTTTGGTAGAAGAATTTAGTGATAGAAGTGCCGCTAAAGCTGCCGGAATGGAGAAAGGCGATATTATCAAAGCCATAAATAATGTTCAAATTCGTAATTTCGCCGGATTACAAGACCAGTTGAGCCGCTATCGTCCGGGAGACAAGGTGAAAGTAACGGTTGACAGAAACGGAAAAGAACAATCATACACCGTTGAGTTGAAAAACGATGCCGGAAACACCGAAATCCAAAAAAGCTCTGACAGTATGGGACAATTAGGCGCTACCTTTAATGAAATACCCAATAATCGGAAACAACAACTCGGTATCAGCAGTGGAGTTGAGGTGGCAAGCGTTACCAACAGCGGATTGTTTAGAAAAGAAGGAATAAACAAAGGCTTCATAATCATGCGTGTTAACAATACTCCGGTAAATAGCGGAAGCGATATTGCCAAGATTGTTTCGTCAGTCAGCAGCAGTAGTCAGGATAAAGTAATTTTGATTGCCGGTTTTTATCCAAACGGAAGAACTCAATACATCGCCATAGACTTGTCTCAGGGTGCAAAGTAGCAAATATCGTTAATTAAAGTTAATTGAGTGCTCGGTTTGTAACAAAAGCACTTGATATGTGTTACAATAGCAGAAGGGTTTGGACTTTCCGAATCCTTTGCTATTAAAGTTAATGAGACAAATGCTGTTTTTAAATTCTCTTAATTGCGAAAAAAGCAGTATCTTTGCACCCCAATTTTAAAAAAGTAGAAAGGATAGAATATAATAAATGAGACAATTAAAGATAACAAAATCTATCACGAATCGTGAAAGTGCTTCTTTGGACAAATATCTTCAGGAGATAGGCCGCGAGGATCTGATTACTGTAGAAGAAGAAGTGGAGTTGGCTCAGGCAATTAAAAAAGGAGACAGAAAAGCCCTTGAAAAATTGACTCGGGCTAATTTGCGATTTGTTGTGTCGGTAGCGAAACAATACCAAAACCAAGGCCTTAGCCTCCCTGACTTGATTAATGAGGGCAACTTAGGATTAATTAAAGCGGCTGAAAAGTTTGATGAAACGCGTGGTTTCAAATTTATCAGTTACGCCGTGTGGTGGATTCGTCAGTCTATCTTGCAAGCACTCGCTGAACAATCGAGAATCGTAAGATTACCGCTTAATCAAGTTGGATCTTTAAACAAAATAAGTAAAGCATTTCAAAAATTCGAGCAAGAGAACGAACGTCGTCCCTCGGCAGAAGAATTGGCTCAGGAACTTGACTTGTCGGTTGATAAGGTTACCGATTCGTTGAAGGTCTCCGGACGTCATATATCGATGGATGCACCCTTTGTTGAAGGTGAGGACAATAGTTTATTGGATGTGCTTGTTAACGACGATGCGCCCATCGCGGACAGAACATTAATCAATGAATCATTGCAAAAAGAGATTGACCGAGCGCTTGCAACCCTAACCGAGCGCGAAAGCGATATTATAAAAATGTTTTTTGGAATCGGATGTCAAGAAATGACATTGGAAGAAATCGGTGACAAGTTTCAACTTACGCGTGAGCGCGTGCGTCAAATCAAAGAAAAAGCCATCAGAAGGCTTCGCCAAGATTCGAGAAGCAAGCTGTTAAAAAGCTATTTGGGTTGATTTTTTCAGATTTAATATAAAAAAATGTGGAAAAATACCCTAAAACAAGACATTTTCGCCATTTTTTCTTAAAAAAGCATTTGTTTTTTTGAAATTAGGTTTATCTTTGCGTTGATTTCGCTTAAGTAAGAAGAGTGAATTTTAATTTTTTTTATTCTTTTGCGAACATTTTCGAAAATACAAATGTTATAAAATACAGGTTATATACTCAACAGTATTGACTATTGATGTAGTAATTATCGAGTTATTGTAATAAAACAAATTTTAATTAGAATTTTAAATTTATGAAAAAGTTTAGTTTACTTTTAATTACAGCCCTTTTTGCATTCGGTATGAGTGCACAAGAGGTGCAAAATGTTTCTAACGGTACAGTGTACCTGAAGGATAAAGCAAGTGACCATTGGTATATAGGTCTTGGAGGTGGAACAAATCTTTACTCTTCAAAAGAAGAGACCGACGCCAAGGCTGATTTTGGAAAACGCTTAGGTTGGAATGGCCAATTAGAGATAGGTAGATGGAATTCTCCTATTTGGGGTGCTCGTTTTGTTATAGATGGTGGTCTGATTAAGCACGTAGCTGATCTTCCTCGTATTGGTGTTAATGGAGATGACCATAACTGGTTGGGTGCTCACCTTGACTTAATGTGGAATATGACCAATGCTTTGGGTGGATACAATCCGGACAGAGTTTGGAATTTTATTCCATACGGTGGTGTAGGCTATATGTACGGATTGGTAGATTGGAAGAAACCTAATCCCGATAATCCTACTTTTAAAAGCCAAAATCAAACATTAACTTGGAATGCCGGTTTAATTAACAACTTCCATCTTTCCAGAAAAGTTGCAATTTTCTTGGAACTTGGCGCTCGTATAGTGCAAGGGAACTTCGACTGGACTCTCTATCACGATGGTAGCCACAAAGAGTGGGATCTCCTCTTTACCGGTGTAGCAGGTCTTAAATTTGGTCTTGGTAAACAAGAGTTCACACCTGCAGAGTTGATGGATTACAACTTGATCAACGACTTGAACAGCCAAATCAACAGACTTCGTGCAGAGAACGAAGAGCTCAGAAAAAGACCGGAATCTTGTCCGGAATGTCCGGAAGTTGTTCCTACTGTTGAAGAAACTGTTTATGTTCCAAACGTAGTATTCTTCCGCATCGATTCTTACAAGATTGACAAAGGTCAACAAATTAATGTATATAACACTGCTGAATACTTGAAAGCTAATCCGAACGCTAAAGTTAATATTGTAGCTTACGCGGATAGACAAACCGGTTATCCGGCATACAACTTGGCTCTGTCTGAAAAACGCGCCAAAGCTGTAGCAAACGCTTTAATCAACGAATACGGAATAGACAGCGACCGTATCTCGGTTGACTGGAAAGGTGACACTGTACAACCTTACGCAGAAAACGACTGGAACCGCGTAGCTATCTTCTTTGCTGAATAGTTCAGAAAGTCAAGATTAATACAAACAAAAAAAGCATCTCACATGAGATGCTTTTTTTGTTTGTTCAAACGTTAGTAAAATGTTTTAAATCTCCATATCGTGTAAGTGCACATCCAATGCCCGAATGGATATTTGAATTTCACGAACGCAGATAGCCAAAGAAACGATTAAGAGAATAAGGGCGAACCCGAATACATAGGCGGCAACCGAATGCATTTCTATATAAATGAAAAACATACTTACCACGCACAACAAAAGGCTCAAAATTCCATAAATCTGCATGTCGCGGATAAGTTTCAACCTTTTTCTTAAATTCTCAATCTGGGGTAGAAACGCTGAGTCTTTTTCTTTTAAAAACTTTTCTTTCAAACTCCTCACTAATTGCGCGTACGATAAAAACCGATTGGTGTAAGCAAGCATCAATAAAGATATCGCCGAAAATAAAAGCGATGGAGTAGTTAACGTTAATTGTTCCATAACTATTTAGTACATAATGTTTGAGAAAATAGAGCCTCTTTAAACGAAGTGGCAATCTCACTCCGCGGATAGCCAACAGTCTATTCCTTTATGTATACCTGTTTTACGCGCGGTGAAACCGACGTAAGAATTTCATACGGAATGGTATCGATGCTCTCGGCAAGTTCAATAACCGAAAGGTTTTCTCCGAAAACAATTACTGTATCGCCCTCTTTGGCATCAATGTCGGTTACATCAACCATGCAAAGATCCATACATACATTTCCCACGATAGGAGCAAACTCCCCGTTTATCAGCACTTTACCTTTTCGATTACCGAATTTCCTGTCCAATCCGTCGGCGTATCCGATGCGGACAGTGGCTATTTCTGCATCCCTGTTTAACGCCTCTTTCCTTCCGTAACCTACGGTTTCGTGATTCGCGATCTCTTTTATTTGCAAAATAGTTGTTTTAAGCGTAAACGCGTTTTTTAAACCGTTTAATCCGCTGGCACTTACACCATACAGTCCGATTCCCAGTCGCACCATATCCCATTGCGCATCGGCAAAACGTTCGATTCCGGCGGAATTGAGAATATGTTTCCACACGGGATATCCTATTTTTCCCTCTATCTCGGCATGAGCAGCGTTTAACGTATCGATTTGTTTTTGTGTGAAACCGTCGAAAATCCAACTTTCGCTGGCTGCCAAATGCGAAAAAACAGATTTTACTTTCAGCCCTTTTTGCGATTTCAACCTCTCCATAAGCTCCGGCAGTTGGGTAGGTAAAAATCCCAATCTGTGCATGCCGGTATCAATTTTCACGTGAATGGGATAGTTGGTAATTCCGCGCCTTTCGGCTTCGTGAATGAAAGCGTCTAATATTCTGAAATTATAAACTTCCGGTTCTAAATCTTCCGAAAAGAGTTCCTCAAACCCATTTACTTCGGGGTTGAGAACAATTATCGGAGTGGAAATTCCTTCTTTCCTCAACTCAATTCCCTCTTCGGCGACGGCTACGGCAAAATATTCGCATCGGTGGTATTGCAACGTTTTCGCGATTTCCACCGCACCCGCTCCGTATCCGTTGGCTTTCACCATGCAAACCAATTTTGTTTGGGGCGATATTTTCGATTTATAGAAATTGAAATTGTGAACAAGCGCGTCTAAATCGATTTCCAGAACGGTTTCGTGAATGCGTTGTTCCAAAAGCTCATTGATTTGTTCGAAATGATATTTTCGGGCGCCTTTCAGCAAAATAAGTTCGTTTTGAAACTCTTTCCACTTTTTGGAGCGAATAAAATCTTCCGTGGAACGGAAAAAATATTTTTCGGCAATGTTGAAAATTTCACTGTTTTCGTAAATATCGTGTCCTATCCCGATAAGTTTCTCTATTCCGCTCAGCTGTGCCAGCTCCGCCACGCGCTTGTAGAGCGATTTCGGCATTATCCCCGTTTGCAGGATATCGGAAATGATGAGCGTTTTCTTCAACGATTGTTCCACTTTGCGCTGCTGCTGAAAATCCAACGCTATTTTTATCGAATTGATGTCGGAGTTGTAGGTGTCGTTAATAATGATGCAGTTGTTTTTGCCCTGACGGACATCTAACCGCATAGCCACCGGCTCTAACTTCATCATCCGTTCGGCAATTTTCTCGGGCGTAACGTTCAGATACAGCAAAACGGCCAAGCAGCTTATCGCGTTTTCAATCGACGCGTCATCCACAAACGGTATCGAAAACGAATAATCCAAATTGAGAAACGAATAGTGAATGGTGCTTTGGTTTTCTTTTTTGTCGGTTTTGCTGATGTACAGCGGCGCATCGGTATATTTTCTTGACCAGCAGTACGATTTTTGAGACAGTACCATCATGTCTGCCGATTGATTAATGACCCGGTTGTCTTCTTCGTAAATAAACACATCGCTGTTGCTGAAAAGTTCCATTTTCTCCATGCACTTTTGCTGCTGCGAGGTGAAGTTTTCCTGATGTGCTTCGCCTAACTTCGTGAAAACACCGATTGTAGGCCGAATTATCGGTTCTAAATGCTCCATTTCGTGAGGCTGAGAAATTCCTGCTTCGAAAATGGCCAGGGTACTGCTTTCGTTCAATTCCCAAACCGATAAGGGAACGCCGATTTGCGAGTTGTAACTGCGTGGAGAGCGAACAATGTTGTAATCTTCCTCCAGCAGTTGATAGAGCCACTCTTTTACAACGGTTTTACCGTTACTTCCGGTAATTCCGATAACGGGAATGTTGAATTGCCTGCGGTGGTGAGTTGCCAGTCTTTGCAAAGCTTGGAGTGTATTTGAAACTTGCAGAAAATTAGCATCGATAAACGGTTTCCATTCCGGAAGAATTTTGGCCACCACAAAGTTTCTTACGCCAGAACTGTAGAGGTCGGCAACGAATTTATGTGCGTCGTTTTGTTTGGTTTCGATGGCAAAAAACAATGTTTCCTGCGGATTACTCAGTTTTCGGCTGTCGGTAAGCAGAATGGAAATTTCCGCTTCATGAAACGCATGGTTTTTTATTCCCAGAACGGATGCTATTTTTGAGATAGAGTATTTCATTTATTTACGATTTACGATTTGTACTGACGCTAATCGTCAGCTTATTTATTTCTTGTTCGCAATCTATTTGAGGATGATTTGTCTGAAATTTGATAAGTTTTTGAAGTGTCTGATTCAGAAAGCGCGTGAAGTTTTCGGTATTTTCATTCAGCGGTCGATGGTTTAATGCACGGTTAATCTGCTGCCACTTCTTGTTTGTATCGATGGTTTGTTGCGAAAAAAATGTTTCGCCAAACCGCTCCCAGATGTAATCTACGGCAACGGAAGACGGGTGCATCATGTCTTCGGCAAAAAACCGATAGTCGCGCAATTCATCCAGCACAATTTCGTATGCGGGAAAATAGTAAAGCGGTGCTGCTGCGTTTTGTTGCAACTGATCAATAGCCAAATGGAGAATCGATTTGCTGAGTTGGTTTTCGTGCGCGCCGTCTTTCCAATGACGGATGGGAGAAACCGTGAAGATAAATTTTGCCGACGGATTGCGTGACAGAATGAGGCTAATCACTTCGTTCCATTCGTTTGCGATTTCTTCAACGCTCAATCGCTCTCTCACAAACGTATCGGAAGGAAATTTGTGACAATTCGCCACCACTTCTCCCGTTGATTTCAGTTTATACACATACGCCGTTCCGAAAGTGATAAGAAAGACATCCGTTTTAAGAATGAAATCAGTCGCATCGGAAAATGCTTCGGAAATAGTCTTTAAGCATTCAATTTTATCGGGATGAGAAAATGAGCCGTGATGCAGAAAGCTTTGGTAAACGTTGTTGTGAAAAACAATATCGCTTTCATCGAAGTTGTTGTTTGAAAGCAGACGCTTCACTACTGCCGCCGCTGAGAGCGGATTATACACAATTCCGAACGGGTTGATTTTTGTCCGAAATTTATTGTCGGTCAGTTTACGGCCGATATTTTCGGAAAAACACGAACCCAGCAGCATCAGCTTTGTGGCATGCGCTATCTGAAAATCGGGTGTGGGAATAGTTACTTGTGTTCTGAAATCCATCGCTCTATAAATTCTTCTACAAAAATAGCGATTAACATTTCAACTTGGAAATCTGAAAGATTATAATTTGTGAAAAGTGGACGGAAGGGCTATAAAAAAGGAAAGGTTGTCTCACGACAACCAATCTTCATTGTTAACCTTAAATCTAATACCATGAAAAACACGGTGCAAATATAAGGGGTTTTTCTACACTAAAGAAGTATTTAAGCAATAAAAAGCTCATATTTTGCGTTATTTAACCGAATACGGCTTTTTTTCTTTCAAATTAGCGTTCTTTCACGATTTATTCTACACATAAAACCAATCCTTTCAGGTATTCTCCTTCGGGATGATAAATGTTTATCGGATGGTCGGCCGGCTGGGTGAGTTGGTGCAAAATACGTGCTCTTCTGCCCGAAATTGCCGCCGCGCTAAAAACTGCCAACCGAAATTGTTCTTTGCTAATAACCTGAGAACAAGAGAATGTGAATAAAATTCCTCCCGATTTTATTTTTTCCAAAGCCGCCAGATTGAGCCGTTTGTATCCTTGCAGGGCATTGCTTACGGCGCCGCGATGTTTGGCAAACGCCGGAGGATCCAAAATAATTAAATCGTAGGTTTCCGCCACAGATTCTTTCATAAATCGGAAAGCGTCTTCCGCAAAAGAGGTATGACGCGGCTCATCGCCGAAGTTTAGTTTTACGTTTTCGTTGGTAAGCATTACGGCTTTCGACGAACTGTCCACCGAATGAACCGATTTTGCGCCACCACGCAAGGCGTAAACCGAAAATCCACCGGTGTAGCAAAACATATTGAGTACATCTTTTCCGGCGGAATATTTTTCGAGCAGGCTTCGATTTTCGCGTTGATCCACAAAAAAACCGGTTTTTTGTCCGCGAAGCCAATCGATATTGAATTTCAGTCCGTTTTCCAACGCGACAAAATCTACATTTTTACCTCCGAGCAAATAATCGTTGTTTGCGTTGATATCGGCTTTGAACGGCAGTGTTCCTTCCGATTTGTAAAAGATGTTTTCGAGATTCTCGTTTCCCAAAACACATTGCAGCGCATCAACAATTTTGTCCTTATCGGCATCCATACCTACAGAGTGTGCCTGCACGACAGCCGTTTTTCCGTACATATCGATAATTAATCCGGGTAGGTGGTCGCCTTCACCGTGAATTAATCGGAAGGTGTTGTTGTCGGCACGCGACAAACCGATTTCCGTGCGCATTTTATATGCTTCGGAGATTCGGCGCGCATAAAAATCGGTATCTATGGGTTCATCGGTGAAAGATAAAATGCGCACGGAAATGCTTCCTATCTGATAATGTCCCACGCCTAAAAAGTCACCGTGAGCAGAGAAAACCTTAACCGTTTCGCCTTCCTGTATGCCTTGCGGCTTTTGGGCAATGGCGCCCGAGAAAACCCACGGATGAAACCGTTTTAGCGATTCTTCTTTTTTGGGGCGAAGGGTGATGCGCGGCGTTTTATTTTTTTCCATTTTCAATCAAATAGTTGTAAATTCGAAGACAAGCCCACGCGTCAATAGCGGCGTAGCTTTTTTGAGATTGAGTCAGGTAATTGGCTTCCCAGTTGGAAAGGCGCTGACTTTTCGATATTTTTTTCCCGAAGAGGATGGCGTAAATGCGTTGCAGACCGTTATCGTCGATGCCGTATTCATCGACAAAAGATTGCAAATCGACAAAGTTTTGCGGTTTTTTCTCCGAGCGTTTGCGGATGGCCGCGAAATCGTCGCGAAGCGAAAGACCGATTTTTTTGATTTCAGGATTGCAGATAATTTCGTCTAACTCATCGGGATATCCAATCTTGTTTAATCGGAAGAGGTAGCACGTATCCATGGTGGAAAGCTGCATCAGCGCCACTTTATGCACTTCTCCCCGTTTGAATGCCGGTTTGGTTTCCGTGTCGAATCCCAGTTCGGTGTGTTTCATTAAATCGGTAATCGCTCTTTGTATTTTGCTTTCGTGGTCAATAACCACTATTTTCCCTTTGAATACCTCCTGCGGTAATTCTGCTACTTCTGCTTTTGATATACTTAGTCCCACAAATCCTCCTCGTTTATATCGTCGTACGAAATTTCGGTTATACTATTGTGAAAAATGGAATGCAGCGGACGCAAAACGTTTATTAGTTTTTGTCCCCAATAGCTTTTGAAATTTAAGCTGCAAATCAAGAGCGCGTCGTTCATTTGATTGGTCATTCCGTATTGATAAATCGAAACAAAGTTGCGCACGTCCTGGTAGATATCGGCGATATTTTCCGATACAAACGCCGAAATGGGACGTTCGCTGTATTTCATGTCTTCCACGAAAACATCGAGATAGACATCTTCTTCGCCCATAATGGACGAAACACGAGCCGCCACGCGCGCGTAATCTTCTTCTTTTACAAACGTTTCGGGCGATTCTTCGTTCATTTCCACAGTTTCCGGAAGCAGCGATGCTTTGATATACATCAGTGGTAGGAGTTTGAGCATGTTGTCTATCCATTTTTCGCGCGAAACGGTTTCTTCGCTTTCAAGAAGGGCGCAAAATTTCACCGCCACGGTCACAAAATCGATTACCGTGGGTGAGTAAACTATATTGTCGGATTTTTGACTTGACATTTGTTCTTACTTATTGTTTTGCAAAAGTACTCATTTATTTTCAGACGGCGATACGTGAAGCTTATTTCAACGACGATTAAGAATGGTTTGTCGGGGAAAAAATGTATTTTTGCAAATTAATATCCGGAAAAATGAAACTATCTAAAATACCATTGTTGGGGCGTATTGTCATCGCCATTGTATTGGGAATTATTTTGGGACAGGTTGTGCCGATGTGGTTTGCCCGATTTTTTGCTACGTTTAACGATTTATTCGGCAATTTCTTGTCGTTTATTATTCCACTCATCATTCTCGGATTGGTTGCGCCGGCCATCGGTGAGTTGGGCAGAGGGGCAGGACGATTTTTGTTGTTGACGGCTGTGCTGGCGTACGCGTCCACACTTTTTTCGGGATTTTTCACCTATTTTTCCTGTCGGGCTGTTTTCCCGCATATTATTACCGGAGGAATTGACGCGGGCGCGATGCAAAATATGGAGGAAGTGGTGGTGAAGCCATTTTTTAGCGTGGGTATGCCGCCGGTAATGGATGTGATGTCGGCGTTGATACTATCGTTTTGTCTCGGTATCGGGATATCGGTTATTAAGGGAGACACACTTCGGAAAGGTTTTTCTGATTTTCGCGATATAATTACGATGATTATCCGTTCCGTTATCATTCCGCTGCTGCCGATTTATATTTTCGGGATGTTTCTTTCCATCTCCATCACCGGACAGGTTTATTCAGTCATTATGCTTTTTCTGAAAGTGATTTCGGTGATTTTTGTGCTGCATATCCTGCTACTTCTTATTCAGTATTTTGTAGCCGGAGTCGTTTCGAGGCGCAACCCCATGAAAGCACTGAAGACGATGCTCCCGGCCTATATGACGGCATTAGGAACGGCTTCGTCGGCGGCCACAATTCCCGTAACGTTGGAATGCGCACTAAAAAACAAGGTGAACCCCACTATCGCTTCGTTTGTGGTCCCGCTTTGTGCCACCATCCACTTAGCGGGCAGCGCGATGAAGATTGTGGGATTTTCGTTAGCCATTACCTATTTCTTTGGAATGCCGATTGATTTTGCTTCGTTTTTCGGATTTATTTTTATGGTTGGCATTGCCATGGTAGCCGCGCCGGGTGTTCCCGGTGGAGCCATAATGGCGGCTATCGGAATTATTCAGAGTATGCTGGGTTTCAACGAGCAGATGGTTGGGCTGATGATCACGGTTTATATTGCCGTAGATAGTTTCGGTACGGCGTGTAATGTGACGGGAGACGGAGCTATCGCGATGATAGTGGACAGATTGGCGACCGGACGAGGGGGTGATAGGGCAATGGTGCGACTTGGAGACTGAGAGACAGGGTGACTTGGCGATGAGGGGAAGAGGGTTTTGACATTGTTTACAAAATACGATCGCTACTGTTTTTTGTGGAACAGTTCTTGTGTTTTTTTAAAAAAATGGATTTACTTACAGTGTCTGTTACGGATTGTGTTAATTGAACTTGTGCCAAAAAGGACAAGCTGTTTCAGTTCCCATAAAAGAATAGCAATTGAAAATGGCGGTTTTTTGAGAATAAATTTTGATTGTTGAATATAAAGATAAAATGGAATGTTAAGTCCTAAAAAGGAGGTCCGGGCTTATTTCGCCTTGACGCTATACACGCTGATAATTGGGTTATCGTTTATTTTTGTAAAGATTGCTCTTCGATCCGCCAATACCGCTGATGTTCTGGCTCACAGGTTCACAACGGCTGCCGTGAGCATGTTGCTGGTGTACGCGACCGGGAGAGTGAAGTTTCCGAAATTCAGTTTTAAGCAAATTCTGCCTTTGTTGGGATTATCCGTCTCTTATCCGTTGTTGTTTTTTGCATTGCATACGGAAGCATTGAAATTTACAAGTGTTTCCGAAGCCGGAATCGTTTCCGCCATGGTACCGGTATTTACCGTGATTTTTGCCGCGATATTTTTAAAAGAAAAAAGCAGTCTCCTGCAGATAGTCAGTGTTTTATTATCTGTGGCGGGTATTGTGTATATTTTATTCCAAAGTGGTTTGGAAATAAGTCCCGATAACCTGAAAGGGAATGTGCTGATTTTGTTGTCGGTTTTATCGATAGTGTCGTATTATATTTTAGGAAGGAAAATCAATAAAAACTACAATTCCATCGATATAACCTTTTTTATGACGATAACCGCTTGTGTGGTATTCAACGGCATTGCCCTTTTTAACCATGCTCAAAGCAATACATTGGAGCTGTTTTTTGCTCCGTTTCAAAATACCGATTTTCTGTGGGCAATGATTTACTTAGGTGTTTTATCGTCTTTTCTTACTGCGTTTTTCAGCAACTATGCGTTGGCGGTTATTCCCGCGCCGCAGGTCGCTATTTTCAACAATGTGAGTCCGTTAATCACGATTTTAAGCGGAATACTGTTGCTGGGAGAGCAATTGCAACACTTTCATATTATCGGTGGATTGTTGGTGCTGTTAGGTGTGGTGGGCACATTGGTGTTTAGGAAAAGGTGATATTCACAAACTCTGATTTACACGTTCAAGAACTGAAATGAAAATTCTTTTCCTCTCAACACACGAGTTTTGAAATTCGCACGAGCGGGGTTAGGGCTTGTCTGCAATTTATTGAGGTTGCCGTTTCCTTAAAATGCATCAGACGGACTTTAAGCCGTTAAATGCTCCCTCCTTTTCAAAAAAACTGAAATGCACATTTCCATATTTTCGTTCTTTGGTGAACAACGGAAGATGCGAAAAATCGTAATTCCTTGAATGTTCCATCACAAAAACACCGCCTTCTTTCAATAAATCTTTTTCGAGTACGAGAGACGGTATTTTTTCGAGGCCGGGTAAATCGTATGGCGGATCGGCAAAAATAAGGTCGAATTTTTGTTTTGTCGATTGCAGGTATTTAAATACATCGGCTTTCAGGGGAAACAGTTCGTTGGCTTGCAAAATGTCTTGCGTTTTGCAAATAAAATCGTAATGGAGCGGACTTTTTTCTACGCACACCACGTAGGGGCATCCGCGCGAAACAAATTCCAGTGCCACGCTCCCTGTCCCCGAAAACAGGTCAAGCGCATCGGCTTCTTCCCAATCTACCCTGTTGTTGAGTACATTGAAAAGGCTTTCGCGGGCGAAATCGGTGGTAGGCCTGGCTTTGAGATTGGCAGGAACCTGAATTCGCCGAGATTTATATTTTCCGCTGATTATTCGCATAAAACGTTTAGTATTTGAGGTTTGACGTCCCGCGGGGCGTGATTTCCGCTTTGCTTCAATTTGTTACACAGAGAAAACACGGAGGAGCGCCAATAGCTAATAGCAAACTGCTAACCGCCAATTGTCAGCAACACATCCGTCGGAATACCGTTCTTGGTCTCGGCAGAGCTTAGCTGTAAAACTTCCACATTTTTTATTAGTTGTTTCAGTGTATCTATACCCTCTTTGTTGTCCGAAATAATTCCAGAAAGGAACAGCCGGTCGGAGTTTTGATTCAGCGCTTGTTTTTCCCAAACGTTCACAATGTTGTAAAGGGCATCAAACTTATCGCTGTTCGGATAGGTGTTGACCGATAGTAGATTTTGACCGGAATAACAGGCTACGGAAATCATTTCGTCGTGAAAATCCACAAAACACCTCTTTCCTCCCTTTTCGGATTTGTATTGGGCAAAGAAAGGCAGCGTTTGCGCGGAATAACAGAAAAAAGTAGGATTCCACAAGTTTCGGCACAAAAAGGAGTAAAGCTCTTCATCCAAATCGAAAACGATACGGTATGAGCCTTCGGTAATAAAATTATTCAGCACCTTTCCACTTTCGCCATGAATATTAAATGCGAAGATATCGGCTGCATACTTACTGTCGAAATAGTTTTCCGGAACGGTTGTGTATCGTGGCGAAACAACCGTAACCAGCACTTTTTGAAAAGGCTGAGAAAAAAAGTTTACTTCGAAAAACGTTTTTTTGATGTTCTCTATCAGCGATAAGTTCTTGCTGAAAACAGTTTCCTGATAATGAAATACAGCCTTGTCGAAAGTGGAAAATATACAAAAAGAAAATCCATCCGGCGTAAGCCGAATGGATAAAATATACTTTTCGGATTGAGCTAAATCAATATTTTCCGGTAAAAACATAACTTGTGCAGTATTTACTGCCGAAAATTATTCCCAGTTACCGGCATTATTGTTAGCAACTTGAAGCGAACCAACCATCATGCCCGGATATCGGTCGCCCGGACGATCCAGTACTTCCTGAATTTTTTGGCCAACTAATTTCTTGTCTAAATCGCCCAAATAAGACGAATAAGGTGTTTTTGCTTCAAAAACTTGCACGGGATAGCCCGAAGCCGTTGTCAGAGAATCCACTGCCATTTCAAATTTAGCACCGTTACCGAAAGGAACGATAGCTAATGAATCGGGATTAATTTGTCTATTCGGGAAAAGCACTTGTGCAGCCGGTGCGAAAATGGAGTCGCGCATGAGCTGGGGAGCGTTTTTATTTTCATCCCAAAGCCCAGCGGCACGGATAGCTCTTTCATCTCCTTTACGGATAATGTTCATGGCTTTTTCTTCGGTCATTCCTGCTTCTAATTGTGCTTCGGTAAGATCTCCCGACCTCGCGACTGACGCTACCTGGCCAGTTTTGATGAAATTGGCCAATTCATTGAAGTCGGCCGTGTAGGAGCCTTTTTGCGTGCGATAAGCAACCTGCGTGGTGCGTATATCAACTAAGCGTTGAATTACTGCCTTGTCGCGGCGATCTACTTCCTTATTAAAACGTTCCATTCCTTGGATGCTTTCCCAACTAAGATAGCCCAAAAGAATAATTGCTGCTACTAAAAGCACTCTTACTACAACTTTCATGGATGTTTGTTTTTTAATTTTTTATTGAGTTTTAAATTATTATTTTTGATTTTAGAGTACAAATTTAGAAAAAGAATAATAAATGTGCTACATTTACCACAAAAATAACTCAAAAAAATGATAAATCGGTATTTTATCGAAAAAATCAACGAAAATTTCATCTTCGATTTTACTGCCGATCAACAATCGGCAATTGCAAAGATAGTTGATTTTCTTTATTCACGAACAAATAATCAGGTCTTTTTGCTGAAAGGGTATGCGGGAACAGGAAAATCTTCCCTTATTGGAAGTTTGGTTAAAACCATGACACAATTTAATCAGAAAACCGTTCTGCTGGCACCAACCGGTAGGGCGGCAAAAGTATTCTCGGCTTATGCCGATCAGCCGGCGTTCACCATTCACAAGAAAATTTACCGAATGGACAAGTTTACAGAGGGTCCAGGAAACTTTTCGTTAGCAGAGAATAAACACAAGCATACGCTTTTTCTTGTCGATGAGGCATCGATGATCAGTAACGACCATGGCGAGTTCTCTATTTTCGGCTCAGGGAGGTTGCTCGACGATCTGATGGAATATGTTTACACCGGCGAAGGAAACAGATTGCTGTTGATCGGCGATACGGCACAGTTGCCGCCCGTCCAACAGGAGTTTAGTCCGGCTTTGGATGAGAGGACAATTGAGTCTTACTTCTTTGAAGCGATTACTTGCACGCTTACCGAAATTGTGCGCCAATCGGAAAAATCGGGAATTTTAGTTAATGCAACCAAACTGCGAAACGCCTTGCACGACAATAGTACAGTCGATTTTCCAAAACTCAATGTCGGTTCCTTTCCCGATGTTAAACGCATTACCGGCACAGAACTTATCGAAGAGATTTCGAACGCGTATAACAAAGACGGGATAGAGGAGACGATTGTGATTTCGCGCTCCAATAAACGGGTAAACGCGTATAACATGGGCATAAGAAACACGGTGCTTTATCGCGAAGAGGAACTCTCGACCGGCGATTTGCTGATGATTACCAAAAACAATTACCATTGGGCAAGCGATATCGCACATATCGACTTTTTGGCTAACGGCGAGTTTGTGGAAGTTGTGCGCGTTCGCCGACAGGAAATGCTGTATGGTTTTCGCTTTTGCAACGTGCTGCTCAGGCACAACGATTATGACGTGGAGTTTGAAGCGAAAATTAATCTCGACAGTCTCCATACCGAAGTGCCCGGATTAACCCGTGAGCAAAACAATCAGCTTTTTACCGCCGTAATGGAAGACTACGTAGATATTCCCCGAAAAGGAGCCCGCTATAAAAAAGTGAAGGAAAATCCTTATTTCAACGCCCTGCTTGTCAAGTACGGATATGCCGTTACCGCACACAAGGCGCAAGGCGGAGAGTGGAAAAACGTGTTTTTAGACTTGGGTTATGTGAATAAATCGTATATGGGCGACAATTTCTATCGTTGGCTTTATACGGCAATAACAAGAAGTTCGCAAATGTTATATCTTGTGAATTTACCCGACGATTTTGTTGCGCAAAACAAATAATTATTACTTTTGTGTTTATAATTTTGGAAAGAGTCGGTAAACGGTAAACCTACCGACGTGATAAGAATATCAATGGAAATCTTGGAAAAAAAGAAAGCGTATATAGATAATTTGCTTCAAACTCTACGAAACTTTGAGGTTCAGGTTTCATCTATCGGGCAAGAAGAATCGGCATCATTCTCTTTTTTTCGCGAGGCGTTTCAGAAAAGTCAGGAAATTACGCGTTTACTGCACGAACTGGAGATGCTTCAGATTGAAGATATGAAGCGGCAAATGGAAAAATTGGTGCTTTTTCTTTCGCAGACTGAAAGCCAAAAACCGGTTGCGGAAGAAACAAAGCCCGTAGAATTTGAAGAAACGGATATCGATAAAGTGGCTGCGATAGTCGAACCGGAGGAGAACATTGAAGAACAGATTTTTTCGGAAGAAACGGAGAAGATTGTAGAGGAAGAGAAAGTTGTCCGCAGAAATGTTTATGCCGAAGGCATTACTTTGCCCACGTACACCAATCCGAGAAACGTAGAATCGAGACAAGAAGAGGTTGTTGACGAAACTCCTGTTGGGAATCAGGTGGAGACAGATGATGGAAAACCTGTGATTCGGTCGGTAAACGATATAATTCAGGCACCGCCGGCAAAATTAGATGTTAAACGCGGGTTAAGCCTGAACGATCGGTTCTATTATCAGCGTGAGTTATTCGACAACAATCGCGAAGCGATGAACTCAATGATGCTTCGGCTTAATGCTTTCGATAATTACGAAGATACGGAGCGGTATTTGAGGGAAAATACATCGTGGAGCTTTGAAGATAAAAACGTTAAAAGCTTTTTGGAACTTTTAAGAAAGGGTTTCGAGTAAATTGTAGTTCGCTTCGCTTAATTCGATTGTAATTCAATGGTTGGCACTCGACGGCGGTGAATTATTCAGCCATACAACTGAAATATCTGCTGACTTACAGCTGAATAGCAATAAAAATATGGGTAAATTAGTGGTGGTGCCGACACCAATCGGTAATTTGGAAGACATCACGTTAAGAGCGATTAACGTGTTGAAGGACTGCGATTTGATTCTTGCCGAAGATACACGCACCAGTAGCGTTTTATTGAAACATTTTGGCATTGAAACCCGAATGCAGTCGCACCACAAATTCAACGAACATCAAACGGCGGAAAATATAACGCAAAGAATTAAAGCCGGAGAAACCGTAGCGTTAATATCGGATGCCGGTACACCGGCCATTTCCGATCCGGGTTTTCTGCTCGTTCGCGCCTGTGTACAGGCAGGTATTGAAGTGGAATGTTTACCGGGTGCAACGGCATTTGTTCCGGCGTTGGTTATGTCGGGACTGCCTAACGATCGGTTTTGTTTCGAAGGATTCTTGCCGCAGAAAAAAGGACGGCAAACCCGATTGAAAGAATTGACCGATGAAACTCGAACGATGGTTTTTTACGAATCGCCCTATCGGGTGGTAAAAACACTCACACAGTTGGCGGAGTTTTTGGGAGAAAGCAGAAATGCTTCCGTGTCGCGTGAAATATCCAAAATGTTCGAAGAATCCGTTCGCGGAACCTTATCGGAGCTAATTTTGCATTTTACTGCCCATGAACCCAAGGGAGAATTTGTGATAATTGTAGAAGGAAAATAATCAATGTCGGATGACCGATGACCGATGTCGGATGTCCGAAGAAAAAAAGTCAATTCGTAAGGAATAAACCATCAAACTTATCTTAAGACGCCGAGTTTTATTACGGCGCGATTAATACAATCAATCTCAACTTCAAACATTTTTGAACTAAATTCGTTTAATAACAATAAAAGTATTGAATTATGAAAAAAGTATTCGTTTTATTACTCGGTGCAGGAGTTTTGTTTTCTTGTACCAATTTTGGGAAGAAAGTTACCGAATCCGATGAATATCTGAAGCTTCAGGCCGAAAAAGACTCGTTGGAAGCAGTTTTGAAAACATCCGATGCCGAAACTCAGGAAATGATGGCTGTAATCAGTGAAGTGGAAGCCAATTTCGATAAAATCCGCGAAGCGGAAAAATACATCTCAACCCAATCCGGACAGAGTGGAGAAATGAGTCATGATACCAAAAAAAGGGTAAATGACAATTTCCAGATGATTCAGGAGATTTTGAAGCGCAACAAAGCTCAGCTTGCCGAACTGAACAAAAAGTACGCCGGCAGCAATAAGCAAGTGGCTTCCTTGCAAAACACTATCGACCGATTGAACAAGGAAATGCAGGAAAGTTCCGCACGATTAGTTGAATTGCAAAGTGAGTTAGCTAAACGCGATGAAGCCATCGCGCAACTATCGAGTGACATTACCGAATTGGCTCAATATGCAGAAGAGCAATCAACCACTATCAAAGAACAAGACAAGTCGTTGCATACGGCTTATTATGTTTTTGGTACAGCCAACGAACTGAAAGAACAAAAAATACTTTCGGGCGGATTCTTGAAATCTACCAAAGTAATGCAAGACACTTTCAATAAGGATTATTTCCTGCAAATCGATATCCGTCAGGTTACCGACATTCCTTTGTATGCTCCTAAAGCGAAACTCTGGTCAACCCACCCCGAAGGAACTTACGAGTTTGTAAAAGGTGCCAACGATAATCTTACCCTCCAGATTACCGATACACAGCGGTTTTGGAGCCTCACCAAGTATTTGATTATTGAGGTGAATTGAGTTGCGGGTTACGAGTTACGAGATACGAGTTACTGTAGAGACGCGGCATTGCCACGTCTCTACTCATTTAAAATATAATAGTCTGATAATCTAATGTCTAACTTATACAAAAATCTTTTTATCGACCTCGATGATACGCTTTGGGACATCCACCAAAACGGTAAGGAGTGTCTCGAAGAGATTTATATTGATTACGGTTACCAAAAATATTATCCCACTTTTCACGATTACTACAACGTGTATATGCCTTCCAACCAGCATTTGTGGGGTTTATACCGAAAGGGAGAAATCAGGAAAGATGAATTGATTGTGGAACGTTTTTTGGTGCCGGTGAGAGAGTTTGGGATTGATGATGCGGAATACGCCAAATCGCTCAGCGATGATTTTTTGGAGCGCACCACCCATAAAACCAAGCTTATAGACGGAACCATGGAATTGCTGGATTACCTGAAGCCGAAGTATCGGATGCACATTCTCAGCAATGGGTTTCGCGAAGTTCAGTTCAAAAAAATAGAAAATTCGGGTTTGATGCCTTATTTCGATAAGATTATTCTTTCGGAAGACGCCGGAGCCAACAAACCGCACCCCGATATTTTCACTTACGCGCTTAAAAACACCAACTCTCGCCGCGCGGAAACGCTGATGATTGGCGACAGTTGGGATGCCGATATTGTGGGCGCGCACCAAAGCCGTATCGCGCAAATATGGTTTAATCCTGAAAATACTCCGGCCGAAGAATTTGAGCCGACATACACCGTAAAAACATTGGCGGAAATTAAGGCTATTTTGTGATGTTGTGGTTTTGTAGAGATGCACGGCCGTGCATCTCTACGAAAATGTTATTCTCTCCTCAACGGCATGGTCATACACCGTGGACCGCCACCACCTCGCGGCAGTTCGGAGCCGTCGAGCGTTATTACGCATTTTTTGGAACTCTCTATATCGAATTTTCCCTCAATCACATCCCAAGCGCGCGCTATTTCGAAACCGTTTTTATTTAATTCATCCAACGTGTTGATGTTTCTGGCATAGGAGAGAACTTTTCCGGGAGCTATTGCGAAGAAGTTGGCTCCACTGTGCCATTGTTCGCGTTCCTGATCCCAATCGTCGGCTTTTCCACCGCAAATTATCGGCTCTATCTCCATTCCCAACTTCTTCAACGCCGCGGGGATATTGCTCATTTCCGTAATCTTGATTACTTTGCCGTTCTCGATTTGAATATGTACGGTTTTATATGGATTGTGGCTTAATATCAGTGGCTTATAAACCATGGCAGTGTTTCTGTCTAAGAAGGTGAATACCATATCCAAGTGGATAAACGACTCGGGCTTCTCGGGCAGTTGCTGCACGATGACGTGTTTTTTACACGGCTTTTCCTTACACAATTCGTGTATTAACAAATCGATAGCCTGCGGACTGGTGCGCGAACCGCTTCCAACCAGCAGCACATCTTCCCGCGCGATCAATACATCGCCGCCTTCAATTTTCACCAACGGGTTGTTTTGAGAAACATCGTACATATTTGCTACTTGAGTGTCAAAAAACAGACCGCTTTTGAGAATAGCTTCCATGATGAACGATTCTCTTATACGCACTGCGTTTGCCATTTTACAAATCAGCGATGTATTGCCGATGGTTACCGAAGGGTCGCGGGTAAAATAGAAGTTGTACAAAGGTTGTAACGCGTAATATTCTTCTTTCAGAAAATCAGCCAGCGTTTTTACCTGCATCGGGATCCCTTCAATCAATATCTTGGCTAACTGATTGGACGAAAGTCCCAACAAATAATCGAGATACTCTTCCGCTTGTTCCGTAACACAGATTTTTTGAAGCAGCGCAAACCGTTGTTCCGGAATTTCGAGTACTTTTTCCAACAGGTGTGATATCTCGTACACTAACGATGTTTTTTTCAGCACACCTTGCAATTGTGCGTATTCTTGTTGAGCGATGGAAAGGTTTAGAATATCGCTATAAAGTGCCCGTTGCGCATTTTTTGGAGTCATGTTTTCTACTTCGGGTCCGGGATAATGCAACATTACCGCCTCTAATTTGCCCACTTCCGATTGAACATTTAAGGTGAGTTTGTTATTGGTCATAATACGTGTGATTTGATTTAATTTACAAAAATACTAATTTTAAGTTATCTGCCTTCCTTAACTTCCGTATATTTTTTGATATGACATCTCTCAAACTGTCAGATATTATTGTTTTATTCGAAAAAAATAGTTTATTTATTATCTTTTTGATAAAAAAAGTGTATTTTTGCTTTTGAATATCAACCAATCTAATCTCTATTGTTATGAAAAAAAATGTTATTATCATTGGAGCTGCAGGAAGAGATTTTCACAACTTCAACACCTACTTCAGAGGAAATCCGGACTACAATGTTGTTGCTTTCACGGCAGCGCAAATTCCGTATATCGACGGAAGAGCGTATCCCGCCGCTTTGGCCGGGGAAGAACTTTATCCCGATGGAATTCCCATTGTCTTGGAATCGGAATTGGCTAAATTAATAAAAGAGAAAAATGTACACGATTGTGTTTTCTCCTACAGTGATATGCCTTATCCGCAGTTGATGAATCTGAGCGCTATTGTGAATGCGGCCGGCGCGAATTTTATTTTGTTAGGCCCGAACGAAACCATGCTTAAAAGTACGAAACCGGTAATTGCTGTGGTTGCCACACGCACGGGATGTGGCAAATCGCAAACTTCGAGAGCTGTTGTGGAGGATTTGATGAAGCGCGGATTGAGAGTGATTGCCGTGCGTCATCCGATGCCTTACGGCGATTTAGCAGCGCAAGCCGTTCAGCGTTTTGCCACGGTGGACGATTTGGAAAAACACAAATGCACCATCGAAGAGATGGAAGAGTATGAACCGCACGTGGTGAGAGGAAACGTGATTTACGCGGGTGTAGATTACGAAAAGATTTTACGTGAAGCCGAAACAGACCCCGACGGATGTGATGTAATCCTCTGGGACGGTGGAAACAACGACTTCTCGTTTTACAACCCCGATCTCACCATTGTTATTGCCGACCCGCATCGCCCGGGAGCTGAGGTGAATTATTACCCCGGAGAAGTGAATTTGAGGCTCGCGGATGTTGTTGTTATTAATAAAATGGATACTGCTTCGCCGGAAGGAATTCAAGAAGTGCGCCGCAATATAGAGATGGCCAACCCCAAAGCCGTTGTTGTTGACGCCGCAAGCCCTGTCAGGGTCGATAATCCCGAATTGATAAGAGGAAAACGCTGCCTGATCGTGGAAGACGGACCTACGCTCACGCACGGTGAAATGAAAATAGGTGCCGGAACCGTAGCTGCCCGTAAATACGGCTGTATAGAAAAAGTTGATCCCCGTCCGTACATTGTAGGCGAGTTGAGCAAAACGTTTGAGACGTATCCCGAAATCGGAACCATCCTTCCGGCAATGGGTTACAGCGACCAACAGTTAAAAGACTTGGAAACAACCATTAACAATACCGATTGTGATACGGTGGTTATTGGAACTCCAATCGATTTAAACCGACTAATTCGCATCAATAAACCGGTTGTGCGGGTTCATTACGATTTGCAGGAGATTGGTTCGCCTACATTGAAAGATGTATTAGACGATTTTGTGAAGAAGCACAATCTCGGATAACTTTTACGAGAATCAACAAATCAGGCGGCATAACTCAGCCGCCTGATTTGTTGTATGGATAAAGCCTAAACTTTACTTTGTCGTGTTGTCCTGAAAATATTACGAGAATATTTTTTCGTTCAATCGAGGTGTTCTTTCAACGATTCCACCCATTTCTCGATACGTTCATCGGTGAGGTCGGCATCGTTATCATCGTCTAACGGCAATCCTACAAAAACTCCGTTAACCAATGCCCGCGAATAATCGAAATGATATCCTTCGGGGGAGACGTGTCCGATAATTTTGCATCCTTTCTCAACCAGCGTTTCGTACACAATACCTATGGCATCCACAAACGAATCGGGATAAATAAACGAATCTCCCAGCCCGAACAGGGCAACCGTTTTTCCGGTTAAATCTAATTTTTCGAATCTGTGGTAAAAATCCGACCAATCATCCTGCAAATCTTTGATACCCCAAGTGGAAGCGCCAAGAATCAGCACATCGTGCGTGAGAAAAGGCTCTTCCTCGCCGTCGTAAATGTCAACCAACGTAGGAGAATAATCAGCAAGGTGTTCAGCGATTTTTATCGCGGCATTTTTCGTATTCTCGGTACTGGAACCGTATATTATTGCAATTGATTTCATAAAATAATTCTTTTAGTTTAGTTAGTGGTACAAAGTTAAAAAAAGTTTTTAATTATCTACATCTTTCTTCCGGTTTTACCTGCTTATAAACCTAAATTCTCACTTTCTCATCGAAATTCGTTCGTTGATAAAACTCTTTTTCAGTGATATTGTACAGATAAACTTGCCTAAATTATCACTCCTTTTTTCGGAACATTCATTATCTTTGTGAAATACAATTTAAAACTTCTATGTTATGAAAAGAACATTTCTTCTTTTATTTTCATTATTGATGCTTATGAGCAAAGAACCGACATTTTCACAAAATCAGCATGTGTTGCCCGGAGTTCCGTTGATTGACAGGGAGATATTTTTCGATACGCCCCAAATCAGCGGAGGCAAACTAAGCCCCGACGGCAAGTGGATTTCCTTTATGAAAGAGTATAAAGGAATTATTAATATCTGGGTAAAAAAGTTCGACGACAAATTCGAGGACTCTCGTCCGCTAACTGACAACGAGCGCCCCATCGGCGGTTACTTCTGGACCAAAGACGGGAAATACATCCTGTATGTAAAAGACAACAAAGGCGACGAGAATTACAATATTTACGCCGTAGAGCCGCACGCCCAAGCCAATCCCGAAACGGGTGTACCCGTATCGCGAAACCTCAGCCCGATGAAAGATGTGCGCGTACAAATTTACCAAGTAAGCGAGAAAAACCCGAATATCCTTTGGATTGGAATAAATAATCGGGACAAATCGTGGCACGACCTCTACAAATTGGATATTTCTACCGGAGAATTGACCCTTTTTTACGAGAATACCAACCGCATTACGGGCTGGAATTTCGACTGGGACGAAAACGTGCGTCTGGCATATCGTACCAACGAAGACGGATTTTCGGAAATTCTCCGTGTTGAGAAAGGTGATAAATTTACCAAAATATACGAAACAAATCTTCAGGAAAGCGCATACGTAGCGGCGTGGAACAAGGATAACACAAAAATGTATCTCGTTTCCAACAAAGGAGATGTAAACTTTACCACGTTATACCTCATGGATCCGGTTTCTCTGAATATGGAAAAAATAGAGAGCGATCCCAAAAACAGAGTAGATTTCGGTGGCGCGTTTTTCGACAAACACACCCGCGAAATGATTTACACCGCCTATCTATACGATAAGGATTATGAGTTGCTGTGGAAAAACAAGAAGTGGGAAGATGATTATACGTTTTTGAAACAAAAGTTCCCGGGGAGAGAGATTGGATACTCCAGCATGACAGACGATTACAAACAGATGCTCATTACCCTTAGCGGCGATAAATATGTGAGCGAAACCTATTATTTCAATACCGAAACCCGCGAATTGATTTATCAGTACACGCCTCGCCCCAAACTAAAAGAATACGAAAAATACTTGGTGGCAATGACTCCGATAACTTACAAAAGCAGCGACGGACTTGAAATTCCCGCCTATTTGAGTACGCCGTACGGAATGGAAGCCAAAAACCTGCCGTTGGTAGTTATGCCGCACGGAGGTCCCAAAGGCCCGCGCGATACGTGGGGTTTCAACTCCTACGTTCAGATTCTTTGCAACCGGGGGTACGCCGTGATGTTGCCCAATTTCCGCGCCAGCGGAGGATACGGAAAGGCGTTCCTGAATGCCGGAGATAAACAGTGGGGAAAACTCATGCAAGACGATATTACTTACGGCGTTAATTATCTCATCGAGCAGGGTATTGTGGATAAAAACCGCGTCGGCATTATGGGGGGAAGCTACGGCGGATACGCCACGCTTGCCGGATTGACTTTCACGCCCGATATGTATGCTTGCGGCGTAGATATTGTAGGCCCGAGCAATCTGTTTACCTTGATGGAGTCGATACCGGCCTACTGGGAGGCTGCCAGAAAAAGTTTGTACGAAATGGTGGGTAACCCCGAAACCGAAGAGGGCAAAAAACTGCTTCACGATGCCAGTCCGCTTTTCCACGTGAACAACATTGTGAAACCACTGCTTATTGTGCAGGGAGCCAACGACCCGCGGGTAAAACAGGCGGAGAGCGACCAAATTGTCATTGCCATGCGCGATAACCAAAAAGATGTAGAATATATTCTTGCCGATGACGAAGGACACGGATTTCATAAACCGGTAAACAATATGGCCATGTGGGTGGCGGTAGAAAAATTCTTAGCCAAATACTTGGACGGACGTTATCAGGAGAGCGCCAAACCCGAAGTGCTGAAGCGTCTCCAAGAGATTACTCAAGATATTTCTAAGGTTACATACAATAAACCCAAAACCGTATCGGCGGTAACCGCTTTGCCGGCGCTAGCCGATGACCTGCAAGCAGGTAGTTTCGGGTATCAGGCCGAAATTGCCGTGCAAGGACAAACCTTGAAAATGGACATGACACGCACCATCGAAAAAGAGGGCGATATGTGGAAAATTACCGAGGTTTCTTCTTCTCCTATGGGCGAAGCACGCGACGAAATGTACCTGAAAGAGATGATGCCCGTAAAAAGAATAGCGAGCCAAGCCGGACAAACCGTAGAAATGAATATAGTGAAAAATAAGGTTTCCATTGAAGCCATGGGCAAAACCTCAGAAATGGAATTTACAGGAGTTTTTCTCCCTGTCGGCCCCGGTTTCGATATGATTGTAGCCCGATTGCCTTTGCGGAAAGATTACGAAATCAGTTTCAACGACTTTGACTTTATGACACAGAAAATGAAACTGTTTACGCTGAAAGTTTTGGGTGAAGAGGGTAACGCGTGGAAAGTACAGGTTTACAATCCCGAAAATGAGAAAGAAACCACCACGTACTGGATAGATAAATCGGCTCGGAGATTTACAAAATCGGAACAAACCGTTCCTGCCTTAGGCAACGCGGTGATAACAACAACGGAAAAATAGAATGTGAGAGATAAAGAGCCAAGAACCAAGAATCAAGATGTTAGACTCAAGACTTTTGCGTTGAATTAGTTAATAGGCTATTGCGAATTTCTGATTGACAAGTAGAATGTCTAATTTTTCTTGGGAACACTCGTTTCTCGTCAATAAAAAAAACACCTGTTTTGCAGGTGTTTTTTTTATTGGTGTTAACGGCATATTCTCCTTTCGTTGAAATAGGTTTCGACTAATACGATATTTGTCCATAGACATCTGTGGTTTGTTAAACGGCTTTTCGCTTTGTTTTCAGGCTATAAACCTGAGCGAAACAGAGTCTAATAGTAAGATTGCAATGTCTGTTATACTCTTAAAAGGTTGCGTAACTATAAAATTAGCGATTTTGTTGTATAGTCATGTTTTGAAATTAGCGATTTTGTTGTATTTTGCATTATGCTTTTGTTCGTGCAATTCTAAGAGGTGTGTGTTGTGGCGATTAACTGTGTTTCTATTCGCAAGTGAGCATACATACTGTGGTAAAGATATTTTATTTTTCTGTCTTTACTTATAGTATTTCATACGGTTATTTTTTTAATGGATATTCGTTTTGTTACCTAATCGCCCGTATGGGCGGCATTTTCATAACCGTAGGCGATTTTTTCGCCTGCGGTATGGAATACCTTCCAAGGCTCCGCCCGGAGTGGCGGTACATAAACGATTTCACAAGTATCGTCTTACAGACGGAGATGTGAAGTGTGTACTCTTACGCAAGTCACCACTTTGCTCTGAGTGAGGTAATATGGTCTTTTGATCCGCTGATTGGCGCAGAAATGAAGTGTCTATAATTGCGATAAAGTAGATTTTTCTCCGCCAATAGGCAAATCAAAATTACAAAATGAAACTGTAGGAGTACTTTTTATACAGTCTCTTGTTGTCGGCATATTCTCACGGCTTAAACGTAGTGTACATCCTGAAACTATTTGCCGGAACAGTAACATTCATTGTTGGCGTTGTAACGTTCAACGATTCCGATTTGTTCATATAGTTGTACCACGTGCCGGTTTTTGGGAAAGTGGTAGAGGCGGTAATGGCGGCGTTGGTGAAGTTGCCGACCACAACCACCTGTTTGGCGTTTCCGAACGACGATAACGTGAGAAAACGTCCGTTGTCCCAAAACGATTCCGTTACTTTCCAATCCAACGTGGCTGTGGAGGTAAACAGTTCGGGATGCGCGAAGCGCAAGGCGATAAGTTTGGAATAATTGTCGTGCAATTTTTTGCGCTCGGCATTGTCGAGATATTCCCATTTAATCGGTTTTTTTCCGGTGCGTCCGTTGTAATCAATGTTAACATCGTATCCCATTTCGCCGAACTGCCACACCATTTTCGGGCCCGGAACGGTGAAGAAAAACGCGGCATTTGTGCCTAATTGGCTCATTTTTGCCGATAAATCGGTTTTCAGAATGCCGTTGCCCTCTTCTTCTTGGTTCTGTTTGTAGGCGGCGCGCTCTTCGTCGTGGCTTTCCATATACGAAACCAAACTGTTTGCCGGTCGATAAGAGGTTTTATAATACGTTCCGTTGAATCCTGATTCGCTCGATTTGCCCATCGCTGAATGGCGATAAGCCTGGCTCATATTTCGCCAAACCATCATTCCGGCGTTGGCAAGTTCGGTTTCTTCCCGATTATCGGCAAAGTGTTCTAAAATAACGTAAGCGTCAGCTTTTACGGCTTTTACCGCCGAGTTGTAATCTTTCAGAATGGCAACGCGCGAGGCATCGTAAACGTGAGCATCGGATTCCGAACTTTTTTTCTGCGTAAATCCTTTGGTTAAATCGAAACGGAAGCCGTCTATTTTGTACTCGTCCAATAGAAATCTCAGGTTTCGTTTCACAAATTCGCGTACCAAGGGCGACTCGTGGTTGAAATCGTGGAAAACCGAGTATGGATGCGGCGCATCCACATTGAAATAGGGATTGCTTGCCGCCGTTTTATTGGCTGTGGCGTTCCACCACATTTTGGCAAACGGATTGGCTCCGGTAGCGTGATTGTACACCACATCGAAAATGACTGCCATTCCGCGTTTGTGACATTCGTCGATAAATTGTTTGTACATTCGGTCGGTTCCGTAGGCTTTGTCCATCGCGAAAAAGAACGCCGGATTGTAGCCCCAACTGTCGTTTCCGTCGAACTCCTGAACGGGCATCAACTCAATGGCATTTACGCCCAAGTTTTTCAAGTAATCCAGTTTTTGAATGGCGCCGTTTATATTCCCTTGTTCGGTGAAGTCTCGGAGCAACAACTCATAAATGACCAAATTGTCTGTTGCCGGCGTTTTGAAGTTGGGAACTTGCCAGCTGTACGCGTCGGATTGAATTTTGAATGTAGAAACAATTCCGATTCCCTTTTCGGGATAAGTTTTATTCTCGGGATAAGTGGCGGATGAAATATATCTGTCGTTTGCCGGATCCAAAATTTTTCGGGCGTAAGCGTCGGCTACATAAATTTTCTCGCCGGCTTTCGTTCCCAAATAATATTGGAAAGCATACTCCTTGGCAGCGTCTAATCCCGATAAGGTAATCCACCACACGCCTGCGTTATCGTCGCGGGTCATTTGCGATTGTTCGTCGTTGCTCAATGTCCAATTGTTGAAATCGCCTACAATGTGGGCAAAATCTTTGCGCGCGCCGTTTTTGTCTTTGTCGTACAGCACCAGCGTAACCGTATTGTTGTTTACAATATTGATACCGTATTCTGCGTTGGCGGGTTTTGCTCCCGTTTTAACGGCTCCGGGTTGGAAGGCTTTGTATTTGGAGTCGGCAACATCGATAAAAGAGTCCTCCGCAATACCTTTTTTCGAACCATCGGCGTTGCGAATAACGATTCCTATTTTATTTACAGCCGTTTCGCCCGAATTGAACCATTGCCGAACTGTGGGAGATAGTTTGATGCTCCAAACGTTCGATTCGGACTTTTTCATTTTACACTTGTCCGTGTTCTGATTCCATTCTGCCGGCACAAATTGCCAAACACCTTCCGAAATAACGCCGATGTGCACATACACGTCGCCCCCGTAATTATAAAGCGGCGATGAAGCGGAGGCTTTAAAAGTGATGGTCAGCTCTTTGTCGGCATCCGCCGCTTCGGGACTCCACGAAAGACCCTCTTTTACAACTACGGGATTTTCGGGGTCGGGTTTCGGGTCGGGTTTCGGAAATTCAATTTCGGGATCTTTTCCGCAGGAGAGCGCGAAGAAGAGCAACAAATAGAGAAGGTATGTTGACGATTTTTTCATTTCTGATTCAATTTAAGTTAGAAAAACAATTTATTGGCTGTATCTGGTAACGTTGAAAAAGCAATAAACCACATAGATACATAGAAAAAATGATTGGTACGATTGAATTCGAATAGGCGTTGAATGAAGAGCTTTTCATAGGAAAATAAATTTTCGCACACAGAAGCGTAGCTTTTGTTACTATGAGATACTGCTACACGACTTAATATGTTTAAAACAACGAAAAACTATCCATAAAACTATGTATCTATGTGGTTTATGCAATTAATAACGTATAATTAACCGGTAAGTATCTGCTAAAAATATCGCTCTAATTTATGCTTGTTACTTATTTGGTTTTCAGTTCTTTGATACTTATGGCATATCCTCCGCCGGGTGCGCAAAACTGTGTCAATTTCGATTTTGAATTAACTTTTA